>NYTF01000055.1 GCA_002683355.1 Paracoccaceae bacterium
GACCCTAGGTCATCAGAAATCTCCGTAATACGATCCATCATCAACATCGGTGGTTCTGGTAATTGTGGGTTTCCAGGACCAAACAACTCACCACGAGCGCATTTTAAGAGGTCTTCCTTGTCAAATTGGTTTGGAAATTTTACCATTTCCGAAGTCCTCCTACGTGGATTTTTAAAAATTATTTACCTCCTAGCACTGTGACTTGGTGTGAAGCAAGAGTGCGTTAAGCGTAAAATTATTTGAATTTTTAATCTTTTGACTGCATATTGTATGGAAGTAGCCAAAAGTTGAGTCGATAAATGCATAACTCTAGTGAAATTAATACTATAAATTGGTTAAAAAAGTCCAATTTAAGACCTACAAAGCAACGCTTGGCGGTGGCTGAGGCACTGATCGGCGATGGAAATGATAGGCATGTAACGGCTGAAAGTCTTTTTTCTTCAGTAAACAAAGATGGAGAAGCAATTTCATTAGCGACTGTCTATAATACACTCAATACGTTTCGTGATGCTGGATTATTAACTGAAGTTGTGGTGGACCCTCATAAGTCATATTTCTGTACGAGAGTTGATGATCATCCTCACTTTTATTGGGAGGATAAAGGCTTATTAACCGACGCTCCTAATGATAAATTACAAATGACGGGGATACCAGAAGCTCCAGAGGGAGCTGAGATCTCTAAGGTTGATGTAGTTATAAGGTTGAGAGCAAAGTAACTGGAGATTTAACTCTATGCTATCAGAGCAATGTTTCAGACAACTTGAAATCTTTAGGAATAAGTAAATTATCTTTAGATATTTCCTGAATATCTCTATGACCACATAGAGCCATTGTCATATCTAATTCTTTATGAATGATTTCTAATGCTTTACTCACACCAACTTCTCCAGCAGCGCCTAAACCATAGATGTAGGACCTTCCAATGTAAGTTCCCTTCGCACCTAAAGCTATTGCTTTCAAAACATCTTGTCCCGATCTTATTCCCCCATCCATATGTACTTCTAAATCTGAACTTACAGCTTCTAAAATATCTGGTAGAATACGAATACTGCTACTTGCGCCATCGAGTTGTCTACCCCCGTGATTTGATACTATTATTGCATCTACCCCACATTGTTCCGCTCTCTTGGCATCGTCTACATCTAAAATACCTTTCAAAATCAACTTGCCTCCCCACATTTTTTTTATTTTCTCTACAGCTGTCCAATCAAGTGTGAGATCAAATTGATTTGCTGTCCATTCCATCAACGAATTTACATTTGTGACACCTTTCACATGGCCAACAATATTACCAAATGATTTTCTTCTTGTACGAAGCATTTGCGAACACCAAATGGGTTTCGTGGCAGTATTAATTAAATTTTTTAAACTAATCCTTAATGGTACTGAAAGACCATTCTTGATATCTAGATGCCTTTGCCCAAGCAACTGCAAGTCTAGAGTTAGCACCAAAGCAGAGCAATTTGCATTTCGAGCTCTCTCTATTATAGCTGCAAGAAAGTCTTCATCCTTCATTACGTATAACTGAAACCAAAATGGTGACGTGGTATTATCGGCTACATCCTCAATAGAGCAGATTGACATTGTTGAAAGCGTGTATGGAATTCCAAATCTTTCTGCGGCTTTGGCGGCTTTTATTTCACCATCTGCTGATTGCATGCCAGTCAAACCTACTGGCGCCAACGCAACTGGCATGGCAACCTCTTGCCCTATCATCGTTGATTTTGTGGACCTATTTGACATGTCCACTGCAACTTTTTGACGTAATTTTAAAAGACTAAAGTCTGAGGAATTTTCTTTCAGGGTTTGCTGTGTCCAAGATCCACTTTCTGTATAATCATAAAACATTTTTGGAACTTTAGCTCTATATTGAGTGCGAAGATCCTCTATAGTTGTAATTTTTCGCATAAGTCACTTCTTCTTTATATTTATATTTTTCAGAGATTCAAAGATGTTTGAAACTCAAACTCTAGACTAATTTCCAAGTTAATTAAAAAGTTATGCTTTATGCGCTCCATCTGTCAATGATTTTACAAACTCCAGAATTTCTTTAACAGATTTCTGTTTTTCAACCATATCAACAATTGCAGAACCGACAACAACTCCATCAGCAACACTGGCAATTTCAAAGGCAGCTTCTGGTGTTGTCACACCAAAGCCGACAACTATTGGTAAGTTTGTGGACTTCTTGATGGTTTGCACCTCTGGTCCCACATTTCCAGATTTTGCTGAAGCAGCGCCTGTGATTCCTGTTATGGATACATAGTAAACAAATCCTGAGGTGTTTGATAACACTTTTGGTAATCGTTTGGAATTTGTTGTTGGGGTTGCTAAACGAATAAAATTGATATCAAACTTTGCTGCTGGAATACATAATTCTTCGTCTTCTTCTGGTGGCAAGTCCACAACAATTAATCCGTCTACACCAGCATTCTTTGCGTCTTTCAAGAAATCATCAACTCCATAACTATAAATAGGGTTATAATAACCCATCAATACGATTGGTGTATCATCATTAAGAATTCGAAACGATTTTACCATTTCTAGCGTTTTTCTAACGGTCATCCCGTGGGCTAGAGCTCTTTGACCTGCCAGTTGAATTGTTGGTCCATCAGCCATTGGGTCTGTAAATGGCAATCCAAGTTCTATTATGTCAACACCAGCTCCAGGTAGACCTTTAAGAATTTCCAATGATTTTTCGTAACTACTATCACCAGCCATAATGTAAGAAATAAAAGCCTTCTTTTTTTCAGATTTTAATACTTCGAATGTATTGTAAATACGGCTCATTAATTTTTCCTTTGCACTGCTACTCTCTGTTTAAGAAATATTTAATAAAATGCAATGTATAGATCGTTATTAATTTTGTATGTATGTTAACTTGCTATTGACCGTCACCAGTTCACTGAACTACATGGCCTAAGGAATTATTACTGGAAACGTGCAAATGGGTTTTAAAACAGGGATAGTGGGTTTACCGAATGTGGGGAAGTCTACATTATTTAACGCCTTAACGAGAACCGCGGCCGCTCAAGCAGCAAACTTTCCATTCTGCACAATTGAACCCAATATTGGAGAAGTTTCAGTTCCTGATGAAAGATTGGATAAGTTAGCTGATTTGGCAAAATCTGCTAAAAGACTTCCAGCAAGAATGACTTTTGTAGATATTGCAGGATTAGTAAAAGGAGCCTCTAAAGGTGAAGGTTTGGGTAACCAATTTTTAGCTAATATTAGAGAGACGGATGCGGTTGCTCATGTTCTGAGGTGCTTTGACGATAGTGATGTAACCCATGTTGAAGGAAAAGTGGATCCAGTTGCTGATGCTGAAACAATTGAAACTGAATTGATGTTAGCTGATATCGAAAGCATTGAAAAAAGATTGCAAAATCTAAGTCGAAAAATAAGAGGCGGTGAAAAGGAAGCTGTCGAGCAGGATAGATTGCTTAGGTTAGCTTTAGGGGTATTGGAAAATGGTCAACCCGCAAGAACTTTGAATATTGTGGAAGAGGACTTTCGCACTTGGGATATGCTTCAGCTTTTAACTGCTAAACCTATTTTGTATGTTTGTAATGTCGATGAGGAAAAAGCTGCTAGCGGAAATACTTATTCTGAAGCAGTAGAGAAGATGGCTAAAACTCATGGAGCTGCCTCAGTTGTGATTTCTGCAGCGATTGAAGAGGAAATCAGTCAATTAGAGAGTGAAGAAGCTAACATGTTTCTTGAAGAAATGGGATTAAATCAACCAGGTCTAAATAAATTAATTGAGGCTGGCTATGATCTGTTAGAATTGCAAACATATTTTACTTGTGGGCCAAAGGAAACACGAGCTTGGACAATACAAAAGGGGGTATCAGCTCCACAGGCGGCAGGAGTAATACATGGTGACTTTGAAAAAGGCTTTATTCGCGCTGAAACGATTGCGTTTGAAGATTATATCGCGTTGGGAGGTGAAAGTGCCGCGCGAGATGCAGGAAAATTAAGAGCAGAAGGAAAGAGTTATATTGTTCAGGATGGAGATGTTATGCATTTTCTTCATAGTAATTAGTGGTCCCAATAAAGTCGCGTTGGATTTTCAACCAATAATTTTACTTTTAGTTCCTCTGTTGGTGCTATTTCATCCAAAATATTAACGAGCTGCCCATCATCAGGCATATGTGACTTCATATTTGGATGAGGCCAATCTGTACCCCATAAAACTCGGTCTGAATAGTTTTCTACTAGTAACCTCATAAAAGGTAAAATATCAGAATAATTTTGTTCTGGTCCTTCCCTTGATAATCGTTCTGGACAACTTGTTTTGCACCAAAACTTATTATTTTCCATTAACTTCTGAAACAAATTGAATTCCATGCTGTCTAGACCTTTTGATACATCTGGGCGAGCCATGTGATCAAACACAATATCAGTTGGTAAAGATTTGAGGAAAGGTATTAATTCTTCTAAGTCTTGTGCCTCGAGATATACAACGATGTGCCACCCTAAGTCAGCAATTGTTTTTGCTATTTTTTGAAATATTTCTCTTGGTGTGTTGTCGACCAATCTTTTTACAAAGTTAAATCGAACGGCTCGAACCCCCGCTTCATCCAGACGATTTAATTCGGCTTTAGTAACCTGTGGCGAAACAACAGCGACACCTCTCGCTAGATCATTTGACGATAATAGTGTGTCTTCCAACGCGTCATTATTAGTTCCGTGGCATGATGCTTGGACAATTACATTTTTTTCAAAACCTAAAAAGTCACGAAGTTTAAAAAGTTTCTCTTTTGACGCATCGCATGGTGTATATTTGCGTTCTGGAGCGAAGGGAAATTTATTTGCTGGACCAAAAACATGGCAGTGAGCATCAACTGCGCCTTTAGGTAAGTTTATTGTTGGTTTTGATGGGTTTGGGTGGAAGGGTAGCCAATCGGGGTCCATAATAATTTTCCTTTTAATTCAGATCGCTAAAAACAAGTCCATCTAAGAGTTTCCGGGCTGTTCTCAGAATAGCAGTAGAGCTTATTTCTTTATCTTTGAAACTGACAACTATTTGAGTTTGACCAGAAGGATGTTCAACTGAACAAATTTTTGTGTCTCCATTTGGTATTGAAGAGATTTTAGCTGTAATGGTTTGGTCTAATAGACAAGCTGTTGCAATGCTAACTGCACCAAATACCCCAATAGATGAATGACATCGGTGTGGTATAAAAGTTCTAGTATTTATTATGCCGCCAGCTTTTGAAGTGCTAACTATAGTCATTTTTGGCACAGTTTTTTTACTTACATCCCCTAAGTTCATTAGCTGACCACAGGATTTGCGTAATTCTTCTAAAATTTTCCGTAGTTCTAAGTTTTTCTCGAGAACTTCTGTGTCTTCATACCCAGTTATTTTTAGATCTGAGGCTTTAATAATTACACATGGCATTCCATTGTCGATCATAGTCACATTTAAACCATTCACCGTATCTATTTGATTACCTGTTGGTAATAAGCGGCCACACATAGATCCAGCTATATCTAAGAATTCTAGAGGGATTGCGGAACTTGGTCTTGGGACGCCATCTATCTGAGTATTACCATCATACACTACTTTAGAGCTTGTTGTTTGAACCGTGGCAATAGCGATTTGACCTGTATTTTCCATAAATATTTTAACTTTTGTTTCACTTTTACCTTCTTGAGGTTTCACTAAGCCGCGTTCTATTGAAAATGGTCCTACTCCGGCTAAAATATTACCACAGTTTTGCATGTCTGAGACCAATGCTTCATCGACAGAAACTTGAAGAAATAGATACTCTACATCTACATTTTGTTTTTTTGATTTTGAGACGATTGCGACTTTTGATGTTAAAGGGCTTCCCCCTCCAACGCCATTTATTTGTAATTTGTCAGGTGATCCAAAAACAGATAGGAGGAACTTATCTCTTTCTTTCTTATCGGAAGGTATATCATCTTTCAAAAAATAGAGACCTTTTGATGTTCCTCCCCGCATCCACATGGCAGAAACACCATTAGACATATTTTAAACCATGTTTTTTTAACTTTTCACGCATTTTATATATATCAAGACCTAATTCACCGCTCGCCAATCTCTTACGTTTTTCTATTTCTAGCGCTTCACGTTCCTTGGAGAGCTTCAGAACGTTTTCCGCTTCAGCACGTTTGACAATACAAACGCCATCATCATCGGCTATAATCACATCACCAGCGTCTACTTTTGCACCTGCACATTCTATTGGAATATTTACTGATCCGATCACTTCCTTAACAGTGCCTTGCGCATTATGGGCTTTACACCAGACGGGAAAATCCATTTTTCTTAGGTCAGCAATATCTCTACATCCCGCATCAATTATTAGTCCTTTGCATCCACGTGCTATGGCGGATGTGGCTAATAGATCGCCAAAATATCCAGCATCTGAGGGAGCAGTGGTTGCTAAAATTAGGATATCACCTGGGTTTATTTGCTCAATTGCTACATGAAGCATCCAATTATCTCCAGGTGGTGCAAGAATAGTTAAGGCAGAACCAGCTATTCGTTTGCCAGAAATAATAGGAGAAATATAGCTTGAAAGTAATCCTCTCTGACCCTGCGCTTCGTGTATAGTTGCAACCCCGCAATCGGCCAAACCATCAATTATATTTTGATCGACTCGATCAACATGTTGTTGAACAATTCCACTCATTATAATTCATCCTTACAAACTGGATAGACAGTTTCGAAGGCTTCAGCATACTCTGCGGGCCGACCACCTGCCATTCCTCCAGAGTTTCTTCTGAAATGATTACCTCTATTTTCAGCAACATTTGTGTAATAATTCCATAGATGGTGTTGTCCTTCCATACACTCTATTGCTTTGCGCTTATTATCCCAAACATCAGTGATATCTAAAAATACGTCAGGTTTCCATCCCATTTGCTCTGTTTGATGTGGTTCAAACAAATATAGTTGAGGAGCTCCTAACACCTTTTCGCCAGGATTGTGTCCCCATGCTTGAGCAATCATGCGAGTTTCCATTGCAACTTTTGTCATTAACATATGGTCTGTATTATATTGATCATACTTTGAATGACTCATCATAAAATTTGGTTGAGTTTTACGTATTAAATCGACTATTTTATACTTTGCTTCCTTGTCGATCTCCAATGGATAATCTCCAAGATCCATGAAAATAATATTATGAGCATTTAAAGCTTTAGCCGCGTTTTCTGCTTCTTTTCTTCGATTGGCTTTTACTTTTTCAAGTGTCATGCCATCTTGTTTCCAGAGCTTTGCACTTTCGCCTTTTTCCCCGAAAGACATACAGGCTATTGTCACTTCGTAACCTAATTTTTGATGTAATGCTATTGCACCACCGCAGCGCCAAACAAAATCAGCAGCGTGAGCGGATAGAATCAATGCAGTTTTTTTATTGTTCATAATATCACTCTCAATTTTCTTAAGTATAACTATTATTCCTCAATAAAGTTTTGTTTAATTTTACCTCGATAAAGCGCGGTTAACTCGTCAGGCACTTCGCTGCCATCAAAAAGAAATGGCAATATACCTTTCCCCATGGATCTAGTTCGCATATTTTTAATATCATCTTCTGACTTTGTTACTCTTTGGGCTAGTCTTCTACCCCATTGGGCTAAAAAACCATACAGACGATTAATCTCATCCGCATATTCTTCAGTCTTGGCTAAATCATGAAATTCATCAGGATCAGTTTTTAAATCAAATAACATAGGCCGGAGACCACCTTCAGCGTGCATCATTTTCCACCTACCATCAAAAACCATGAATAGGCGGCAATCACGTGGCTCTAATCCCAATTTCAGTGCCAAAGGCGTGGCTGAATAATCGAATTCGCTCACTACATAATTTCGCCATTTGGGTGTTTCCCCATTAATCCATGGTATCAGTGATCGACCTTCAATTATGTGATCTGGGACTTTACCTCCAGCAGCGTCCACAAAAGTCGCAGCTAGATCTAAGCTCTCGACCAATTGATCGCATGTGGAGTTGCGAGTTTTATTTGCTTTTTCCCTGGGATCATAAATAATCATGGGGATTTTAACAGATTGTTCATGAAATAAATCTTTCTCACCTAACCAATGATCACCTAGGTAATCACCATGATCGGAGGTGAGTACGATCATAGTGCTTTCTAATTTACTTTCTTTTTCTAAGTGTTCTAGAAGTCTACCTAACTGGTCATCACATTGCTTGATTAAGCCCATGTATGCTGGTATTACTTTTTGCCGTACTTCTTCTTTTTGGAACGCTTCAGCGATCTTATTATTCTGATAACCTCCAAAAATTGGATGAGGGTTTTCCCTTTCTATTTCATGTCTTTTTGCAGGTGGAACATGATTTGCACCATACATATTGTGATAAGGTGCAGGAACAATATAAGGCCAGTGGGGTTTTATAAAGCTTACATGGGCACACCACGGGCCTTTTTGTTTATTGATAAAATCTATTGTTTGAGTCGTTAACCACGCTGTTTCGCTATCTTCTTCCTTTATGTTCGCTGCTTTATCCGCATTTTTAAAAAACCATCCTGAAGCAATATTATCACCATCAATACTAGCATTTGCAAAGTCTGCCCACGGATTCTCGCTCTCGTATCCTTTAGATTTAAGATATTCGTTATAAGGAGATCGTTTTTCGTCATAAAATCCGTCAGGACCTTGACCCCAAAGACCATCATCGCGAACCCAAGAATCAAATCCACATTCAGCTTGTCTGGCGCCAATTTCGCTATCAGCACTCAAGCCAAGTCTAGACATGCCTTCGGCATCTGCTTTCATGTGAGTTTTACCTAATAACCAGCAATTCATTCCAGCTTTCCGTAAATGATCACCCATAGTTAATTCACCCACTCTTAGGGGAAAATTGTTCCATTGAGCACCATGGCTTGATGCATACCGCCCTGTGTAAAAACACATTCTGCTTGCACCGCAAATAGGTGATTGGACATACGCATTTGTAAAACGAACCCCCATTGAGGCCACACGATCAAAATTTGGAGTTTCTAAAGAAGGATGGCCGGAGCAGCTTAAGTAGTCAAATCTAAGCTGATCATACATTATGAATAATATATTCAACTAATTGACCTCTCAATTTTATCAAGTGTCTCCATTGCTGAAATTACATCAGTTACACAAGCATTTGGTGTCCGACCTTCTTTTATTGCTGAAATAAATTCACGATCGATGAGTTCGATGCCGTTACTGGAAACTGCAACATTGGTCAGATCAATCTGGTTATTATTCCCATCAAAAAGATCATCATATCTGGCGATGTAAGTGCCCTTGTCGCAGATATATCGAAAAAATGTTCCAAATGGCCCATCATTGTTAAAGCTCAGAGACAGTGTACAAATGGCTCCATCCGTCGCCTTCAAACCGATTGTCATATCCATTGCGATTCCCAACTCTGAATGGATAGGTCCTTGTAAGCCAAATGCTTGAGTAGCCTTGCCGCCTGTTTGGTACTGAAAAAGGTCAACCGTATGGCAAGCATGATGCCACAGCAAGTGGTCTGTCCAACTTCTTGGTTGGCCTTTCGCGTTCGTATTGGTTCGGCGAAAAAAATAGGTTTGAGCATCCATTTGTTGAAGCTTTAACTCGCCTAAGTTAATTTTATTTTTGATCCATTGATGAGACGGGTTAAAGCGCCGAACCTGCCCGGCCATACAAGTGAGGCCAGTCTCACGATGTTTTTTAACAACGCGCATACTATCTTCAAGACTATCAGCCATTGGGATTTCAATTAAAACGTGTTTTCCTGCATCCATACAAGCAATTGCTTGATTTGCATGCAATTGGGTTGGCGTTGACAAAATAACGGCATCGACATCATCCCGAGCAATGCAGTTCTCAAGACTGGTACTAAAATGATTTATTCTACGCTCAGCTGCTAATGCTTTTATTTTGGTCTCTGTTGGACCCATTATGGACGTAACTTCGACATCCTCAATATTTTTTAAGGCGTCTAAATGTTTTAAACCAAATGCGCCATATGCACCAGCTACACAAATTTTCATAAGTTATCCTCAGATATTATTTTCAAGTATTATATGTCCAACCGCTGTGTTTGAGGCAGGAACATGATAATGACGGTGAACTTCGGTAACTTCCTCGTTTAGAGCACCTCGCATCACATGCCACATAACCATTTCAATGCCTTCGCTACCAGTTTCACGAAGGTATTCAAGATGAGATATTTTACTAGCTGCAACTGGATCTTCAGTCATCAGGTTTAAAAAATTGGTATCCCATTCGGAGTTAATGAGGCCAGCACGCTTATATTGCAGCTGATGACTCATTCCACCAGTTCCAAAGATAACAACATTTAGGTCTTCATCGTAGCTCTCTATTGCCCGCCGCACAGCTTTTCCTAAATTATAACATCTATTTCCAGTTGGGGGTGGATATTGAACCACATTAACACAAAGTGGTATTACCAAAGCTGGCCATTCGTCTTTTGGTCCAATGTCGCCGTACATCACAGAGAGAGGAACGGTTAGTCCGTGGTCAACTTCCATCTCATTCATTATGGTCAAGTCAAATTCATCTAGAATAAGGGATTGGGCAATATGGCTGGCCATTTTTTGATGATTTTTTACAATCGGAACTGGACGTGGTCCCCAACCCTCATCTGCAGGCTTGAATTCTGCTGCGCAGCCAAGTGAAAATGTGGGGATACATGACGCATCAAATGCTGTGCAATGATCGTTATAAACTAAAAAAATAATATCTGGGTTTTGCTTTTCCATCCATTCACGGGATTTTTTAAAGCCATCAAATACAGGTTTCCAATATGCCTCATGAGTTTTCCCAGTATCCATGGCGACACCTATTGCGGGCACATGCGAGCAGCCTACTCCTGCAGTAATTCGAGCCATTAATTTTTCTCCCATTCTGAATTGGTGCGGTTGCCCTGGATGGGGCGCCCACCATTCAACATCATTTCACGATACGCATCGACTCCCATGCCAGTCATCCTACCAGCAAGATCTTGAAAATTGATCCCATCGTTTGCGGCTAATTTTGCCGTGTAATAAATATTGCCACCTAGTTCGAGTAACAAATTCCAGTCACGTTTTACTACAGCTTCACGCTGTTCTGGAGTCATTGGATAAGAATCGAGATAGGTATGTTCGTCAGTATTAAATGCTTCTCGATTTTCTTGTAGTCTAAGTGAAATGCAAAATTGATTTAAATGATAACCTTCTCTAGAGCGATCTGCGTCAAAGACAAAAGTTCCTGGGATATCATTGTATTCTTTTTTAGTCATTTAACTACCCTATTAATGCCGCAATTTTAATTTGGCTTTTGATTTAATAAGCCAAAATATAACCTTATCAGGATTATTACACTACTGGAATCTCAAAGCAATTAATTTTGAAACTTTACGATTAATGACTTAAGGTGATCCATTTTGTAGATAAAAATCAAGCGCTTCCACCAATAGTTAATCCGCCGATCAATAGACTGGGTTGTCCGACGCCAACTGGCACCCATTGACCTTGCTTTCCACAGTTCCCCATTCCTGGGTCCATTGCCATATCGTTTCCAAGTCCACGGATTTGTTTAAGCGCTGTTGCTCCATCTCCAATTAATGTTGCTCCTTTTATTGGTGCTCCAATTGCTCCATTTTTAACCAAATATGCTTCTGTACAGCTAAAAACAAATTTGCCGTTGGTAATATCAACTTGACCACCGCCAAACCCAGTTGCCCAAATTCCATTTTTTAAATCGGCCAGAAGTGATTTTGGCTCATCTGTTCCCCCAAGCATAAAAGTATTTGTCATGCGTGGCATAGGCGCATGAGCATAACTTTCACGACGCCCATTACCTGTCGATTTGACATTCATTAACCTGGAATTTTGGCGATCTTGCATATACGATACCAATTTTCCATCTTCGATCAGAATATTCCTTGCTGATGGAGTTCCTTCATCGTCAAAGGTAATAGAGCCTCTTCTATTTTTTAAAGTTCCATCATCTAGAACTGTCACTCCTTTAGCTGCTATTTGTTTCCCCATCAAATTAGAAAATGCTGAGGTGCCTTTTCGATTAAAATCTCCCTCCAAGCCATGCCCAATTGCCTCATGCAATAAAATCCCAGGCCAACCTGGGCCAAGAACAATATCCATTATGCCCGCTGGAGCTGGAACAGCATCTAAATTCACAAGCCCAACACGCAATGCTTCTTTGGCTACCTTTTCCCAATGCGATCTTTCAAGCAGTGGCTTGACACTAGACCTTCCGCCGCCGCCCGCAGTTCCTGTTTCCCTTCGACCGTCTTTTTCTACAATTATGGAGATGTTTAACCTAGTCATTGGCCGTACATCTTTGACAGAGAAGCCTTCAGGTCTTAAAATTTCTATCTCTTGGTGAGAAGCCGCTATTGAAATGCTAACTTGAAATACTCGACTATCCAAAGATCGTGCATATTCATTTATTTCTTTTAAAATATTTACTTTTGAACCAAAAGTTGCCTCTGAAACTGGATCGATCTGTTCATATTGATTAAGATTTGTTTTTCGTGGCGCGATTGCTAGCTTGCCCCCTCCAATGTCAGACACGATTTTTGCGCTGTTAGCCGCTCTAAGCAGGGCTCTCTCAGAAATTTCAGTAGAATGTGCATATCCTGTGCTCTCGCCTAAAACAGTTCTAATTCCAAACCCTTCAGCAGCATTAAAGCTTGCAGTTTTTAGGTTATTATTATCAAAAATTAAAGCTTCGGTGATATTTCGTTCAAAATAAATTTCACCGTCGTCTGCACCTTTTGTGAGACCATTTAAGATCTGAAGAGCCTTGTCCTGATCAAGGTATTCTTTAAAAGGTTCAAAAGGTGCGACATTTTTGTTTGAAAGGCTTGTCATATTGAAATATGCTCCATTTATCAAAGTAAGATGATTGCAAGCGTCGCAATGCCGCAAAAGGAATTCTTGTTATTGGAGCAATAATATGGTTTCTCGCCAACATCAAATAGTTCTTTTAATAGGATCTCTAAGGTTTTGATATGGTAGTAATACTGGAGTTTTTAAAATGAAAAAAAGTATGTACATGGTTTTTCTTGCAAATATTGTGTTGGCCACAATGAGTGTGTTTTCTATCGCTAACGCAGAAGGCTTAAAATCGATAGGAAAACCAATACCAGAAGGAATGGGCTTTCAACCAGCGGTGACAGAGCTGGCGCGTGATCTTCAGTGGTTAGATAATATGGTAAATATTATAATAACAATTATCAGCCTTTTTGTGACTGTCCTACTACTGTGGGTAGCATATCGATACAACAAAAAGAAAAATCCAAATCCAGCAACTTTTACTCATAACTCAACAATAGAGATTCTGTGGACTGTTATTCCAATAGTTATTCTCTTGTTCATTGGTGCTTTTTCAGTTCCTATATTGTTTAAACAGCAAGAAATGCCAGTGGCTGACGTGACAATCAAAGCAACAGGGAACCAATGGTACTGGACCCATGAATACCCTGAGCATGAATTTGGATTTGATGGTTTTTTACTTGAGAGAGACGAACTTGCTGAATATGGCTACGCTTCTGATGAATATCTACTTGCAACAGACACTCAAGTCGTAATTCCAACAGGCAAAAACATTGTGGTCCGGGTTACTGGAGCGGATGTGATCCACGCTTGGACAATACCTGCTTTTGGGGTGAAGCAAGATGCTGTTCCAGGCAGAATTGCAGAGCTATGGTTCAATGTTGATGAGGGACAAGAAGGAATTTACTTTGGTCAGTGTTCAGAATTGTGCGGAAAAGACCACGCCTACATGCCTATTACTGTCAGAGCGGTTACCATGGCAGAATATGAGAAATGGCTTGACGAGGCTATAATAGAGTATGCAGGTAAACCACGTAATTTGGATATAGCTTCAAATTAGCATATAAGATCAAGTTGTTTAGTTTGATAAAGGACAAAATATGACAGATGCGTCGATAACATCTTCTAGCTATAGCACTTACAATCAACCAGAGTTTGATGATTACTTTGAGTTGCTAAAGCCAAGAGTTATGTCATTGGTAATATTTACAGCATCAGTTGGGTTATTTGTGGCGCCAAATGGAGTTCATCCAATTTTGGCATTTGCATCAATCCTATTCATCGCGATTGGAGCGGGAGCCTCTGGTGCATTAAATATGTGGTGGGATGCAGACATAGATTCTGTAATGAAACGTACGTCTGAAAGACCAATACCTGGGGGTAGAGTGTCCCCATCTGAGGCACGGAACTTAGGGCTCTGGTTGTCTGTATTCTCCGTTGGCATGTTGGCTATAACAGCTAATTTTTTGTCAGCGGCTTTATTGGCTTTTACTATTTTTTTCTATGCGGTTGTTTATACGATGTGGTTGAAAAGATGGACCCCCCAAAATATCGTGATTGGTGGGGCAGCTGGTGCATTTCCTCCAATGATCGGGTGGGTTGCAGCGACAGGTGGGGTATCAGTTGAAAGTGTGTTAATGTTCGCTCTCATATTTATGTGGACACCACCACATTTCTGGGCGCTTGCGCTGTTCATGAATGATGATTACTCAAAAGCAGGTGTTCCAATGTTGACCGTTACTCATGGTAAAAAGTCAACTAGATTACATATTTTGATCTATTCAGTGTTGTTAGCTCCCTTAGCCATGAGTTTAGCATTTACTGAAATAGGAGGACCTATATACTTTTTAACTGCTTTAGGTCTAAATGGTTGGTTTTTGCTAGGGGCATATCGGTTGTTTAATAGTAGCGAAATAAATGCGGCACTTCAAAAATATAGTCGAGAGAAAACTTTCTTTTTCTTCTCTATTTTCTATCTTTTTGCTCATTTCATGGCTTTACTAATTGAAGCCTTCGTCGATTTTAAAGTTATCAATTGGCCGGTGTTTTTTTAGTTATGGCTTTGAGTAGATTACACCCACAGCACAAAAAAAGATTAAGGTCCAATATTATAATTGGAGGCTTACTTCTAGGATTTGTTGCACTTGTTTTTGGTATAACCGTGGTGAAAATGAGCAATGGCGCGATGCTTGAAGCTTTTGACCATAGTTACAGAATTAGTGTAACTCCAGCCAAAGATGAGTAAAAATTCAAATAGAAAAACCGTGATAGGAGCGATTTCTCTTGTANTTTTCATGGGTACTTTGTCATTTGCCGCGGTACCTTTTTATGATTGGTTTTGTAGAGTAACTGGATTTGGAGGTACTACTCAATTAGCTCAATCTGATAATTCTGAAATTCTTGATAAAACTATTATAATTAAATTTGATGCTAATACTGAACGTGGCATGCCGTGGGATTTTAAACCAGTTGAACATGAATTAGAGTTAAAGATTGGTGAAACTGGGTTGGCGTTTTATCAGGCTTATAATCCAACGTCTAAACCGGTGGCCGGGACAGCAAGTTTTAATGTGTTTCCTTACTCTGCTGGAGGTTATTTTACGAAAATAGCATGTTTTTGTTTCGAAGAGCAGGTGCTTCAGCCTGGAGAAAAAATTGATATGCCAGTCAGCTTTTACATTGATCCTGATATCGTGAAAGATAAAGAAGCAAAATTTGCCAAATCGATTACTCTATCGTACACGTTCCACCGAACCGAATTGCCGCAGGATCAAGCATCGCTATTTCAATNATCAGACAAATAGTATAGCTTTGATACATATATAAGGAAGGTCAACATGGCACACGAAAAAAATCATGATTATCATATTCTTGACCCAAGTATATTGCCATTTTTAGGTGCAGTTGGTGCATTTATTTTACTCTTCGGTGCAGTATTATGGATGCAAAGNGTCACAATTTTTGTATTCTTGATTGGGCTTGCACTGGTACTTTATGTTATGTGGGCATGGTGGGCGCAGGTTGTGGTGGAGAGTCATATTGGTGATCATACACCAGTTGTNCGTATCGGCTTAAGATATGGTTTNATAATGTTTATAATTTCTGAAGTAATGTTTTTCGTAGCTTGGTTTTGGACATTTTTTAAACATGCTTTATATCCAATGGGACCAGACAGCCCTAAAATTGACGGTGTATGGCCTCCTGCAGGAATTGAAACATTTGATCCATGGCATTTGCCATTGATTAATACATTAATTCTCTTGTGTTCGGGGTGTGCTGCGACATGGGCTCACCACGCCCTTGTTCACGAAAATAATCGGAAAGACTTAGTTAACGGACTGATAATCGCTGTTGCATTGGGAGCATTATTCACGTTTTTTCAGGGGTATGAATATGGCCATGCCGCATTTGGGTTCTCTGGAAACATTTATGGAGCTACCTTTTTCATGGCAACTGGGTTNCATGGGTTTCATGTATTAATNGGATCTATTTTTCTATTGGTATGTCTTTTTAGAACAATGAAAGGTCANTTTAATCCTTCTCAACATGTTGGATTTGAAGCNGCAGCCTGGTACTGGCACTTTGTTGATGTTGTATGGTTATTTTTATTTGCNGCCATTTACATTTGGGGTGGCTGATAAAATATCATTGCATAATAATTCTTCTTTAAATATTTTGCTTTGGCGCAGATCTCAATCTGCGCCTTTTGAATATGGATTACTAGCATGAAGCAATTTACAGTTCCTGTGTTATTTGGCTTAATTGGTGCATCAATTCTAATTTATTTGGGAGTTTGGCAAACACAACGTTTACAGTGGAAAGAAGCCAAATTACAAACTATAGAAAGCATGATTTCAGCTAATCCAAGTGATTTGCCGGATTTACCAAATATAGAAATGCACCAATATTTGCCNGTAAGTTTAAAGGGAGAATTTGTAAAAGATGAGGTTCATATTTTAACAAGTAGACCTCCAATTGGTCCGGGGTATCGGGTGATCTCCAAGTTTAAAACAAATAATATAGTTATTCTTGTTGATAGAGGGTTCGTTCGGGAAATTGATAAAAACAATGATAGAACTTCCGGGGTTGCCAAAGTAATTGGTAATCTACTATGGCCAAATGANGTTGATAGCTCTTTCACACCAAATCCAGANTTAGATAAGAATGTATGGTTTGCAAGGGATTTATCGATGCTCTCTACGCATCTAAANACTGAACCTATATTGGTTGTAGCAAGGCAGATTAAACCTAACTTAAACGAGGTTATGCCTTGGCCAATTGATACGATTGGAATTCCAAATAATCATTTCCAATACGCAGTAACATGGTTT
The DNA here is from genome assembly GCA_002683355.1 of Paracoccaceae bacterium. GTDB lineage: Bacteria > Pseudomonadota > Alphaproteobacteria > Rhodobacterales > Rhodobacteraceae. The sequence continues at coordinate 17,156 of NYTF01000055.1, forward strand.
TCATTAAGTATTATTTGGATGGGGATGACAGTGTACTGGATATGGCGTATCAGAAGCCGACAGGATATTTAGGTTAATGAGGTGTGTTAGATGAAATATGTTTCAACACGAGGTGAGGCTCAAGAGTTAGACTTTGAAGATGTGATGCTGACTGGTCTTGCACGAGATGGGGGCCTTTATTTACCAAAAGAATGGCCTAAATTCACTGATAAAGACTTAAGTAATATGGCAGGCTCTTCTTATGAAGAGATTGCGTTTACAGTAATGAAGCCATTTATCGGTTCTACTTTCAGTGATGAAGAATTTAAAAAAATAATTAAAAATGCTTACCATAATTTTGAGACAGAAGTTCGTTGCCCACTTCTGAGGCTAAGTGATAATACTTTTTTATTAGAGCTTTATTATGGGCCAACTTTGGCATTTAAAGATGTCGCGATGCAACTTATTGGCCAAATGTTTGAATTGTCCTTAAAAAGAAAATCACAAAAAATTGTTATTGTGGGCGCTACTTCTGGAGATACTGGCTCCGCAGCAATAGAGGCGTTTCGTGGNCTTGAGGCCGTTAAGGTATTTATTATGTATCCAGATGGTGCTGTTTCTGATGTGCAACGTAGACAAATGACTACTGCCGTTGAAAAGAATGTAACAGCACTAGCTGTTGATGGAAATTTTGATGATTGCCAAGCACTTCTCAAAGAAATGTTTAATGATTTTGAATTCCGAGATGAAATAAATTTAGCTAGTGTTAACTCGATTAATTGGGCACGAGTAATGGCTCAAGTAGTCTATTATTTTACCTCAGCCCTGGCTCTTGGCGCTCCACGCAATAAAATTAATTTTACCGTTCCAACGGGTAATTTTGGGGATATTTTTGCNGGATATGTTGCTAAAAAAATGGGATTACCAATTGATAAGTTAATCATAGCCACAAATCAAAATGATATTTTGGATCGTGTTATCAAAACAGGTATCTATAAGATTGAAGATGTAAAACCATCGATAAGCCCATCAATGGATATTCAGGTGAGCTCAAATTTTGAAAGAGCCTTATTTGATATTTTTGATAATGACCCAGTGCTTGTCAGAAGATTAATGAACAATTTNCAATCCGCAAAAGAGTTTAAACTAAATTCATCTGAAATTAAAAAATTACAAGATANATTCGAGAGTGGATCTTCATCTGAAGAGGAAACAAACACTACTATGCGTGCAGTTTANAAGGAGNGTGGTATTGTTCTTTGTCCACATTCAGCCACTGGAGTTAAAATAGCTTTGGAAAATNACAATGATAAAGACACCCCAATGGTTGTGCTGGCCACTGCTGATCCTGCGAAGTTTCCGGATGCGGTTGCAAACGCCTGTGGCATTAANCCTGAATTGCCTGATAGAATGAAAGACCTGTTTGAAAGAACTGAAATGTTTCAAAAAGTTCCAAATGATATAAGCCATATAAAAGAAGCGATTACTAAGGGTGTAAATGAATGAGTATTTCGATAACTACATTGGATAATGGATTTAGGATTGTCACTGAAAATATGTCTGGATTAAAATCTGCCTCAGTTGGAATTTGGATAGACACAGGTGGGAGAAATGAGACATTAAAACAAAATGGGATAGCTCATTTTCTTGAGCATATGGCGTTTAAAGGCACATTGAAAAGATCNTCATTAGATATAGCTCAAGCTATTGAAAATGTGGGTGGCTATATAAATGCTTACACTAGTAGAGAGATGACAGCTTATTATGCCAGAGTTTTAGAGAATGATGTGCCTCTAGCAATTGATGTAATTAGTGATATTTTGCTAAATCCCATTTTTGACAAGCAAGAACTTGAAACAGAAAGAGGCGTAATTTTACAAGAAATTGGTCAATCTTTAGATACGCCTGACGATGTGATTTTTGANTGGTTGCAAGAAACAGCCTATCCTGACCAGCCTTTGGGGCGAACAATATTAGGGTCAACTGAAAGAGTAAGAAACTTCAGTCGAGACGATCTTATTGGTTTTGTTTCAGATCATTATGGGCCAGAACAGATGGTTTTGTCAGCAGCAGGTGCGATAAATCATGAGGAAGTGGTTTCACAAGCTAAAAGTTTATTTGATAAAAAAGTACCTATCAAAAAATCTAAAGCTGTTGGAAGCTTATATAGTGGTGGAGAGCTTCAAGTTGAGAAAGATCTGGAACAAGCACATTTTGCATTAGCTTTTGAAGCACCTGGGTACCTTAGTGACTCAATCTATGCTTCCCAAATTTATTCTATCGCTTTGGGTGGAGGAATGTCATCCAGACTGTTTCAAGAGATAAGAGAGAAAAGAGGTTTATGTTACACAATATTTGCTCAGGCTGGGGCTTATTCTGATACTGGATTGCTAACCATATACAGCGGAACCAGTTCAGAAAACTTAAAAAACCTATCAGATATTACCATTTCNGAAATGAAACGGGCAGCAATTGATTTTGAGCAGGCAGAATTAGATCGTGCAAGAGTTCAAATGAAAGCTGGTATGTTGATGGGTCTTGAAAGTGCCTCTTCGAGGGNAGAGCGCTTAGCTAGGATGTTAATAATCTGGAATAGAATACCATCTTTAGATGAGGTTGTGCAGAAAATTGATGCCGTTAGTCTGGAAGATGTTCGCGCTTTTGCTAGTAATATACTGCTCGATCAAAAACCTTCTCTAGCTACATANGGGCCTGCTGCTAATGAAATATCATTTAGTAAATTAGTAGATACGCTAGTGGCATAATGTTCCGTAAAACTCCAAAAATTTCAATTGAAACTGACAATCTCTTGNTGAGGCTTCCTCAAATGATTGATCGAGATCAATGGATTACTCTGCGGCGAGAAAGTGCAGCATTTCTCACACCTTGGGAACCCATTTGGCAAGATGATCATTTGACCAAAAAATCTTTTACTCAGCGAGTAGAGTGGGCTCGAAAATCNGCTCAAAATAATACCGCCGTTCCATTATTCATAATAAGGCAGTCAGATGAAAAGCTTGTTGGCGCCATAACTCTTGATAATATCAGGCGAGGACCAGCACAAACAGCAACCATTGGTTATTGGACTGGTGAGCCGTTTATTCNACAAGGATTTATGGGTGATGCATTACCTGCGGTCGTTCATTTTGCTTTTGATGCGCTGGATTTAAGTCGTATTGAAGCTGCCTGTTTGCCGAAAAATGTNGCATCACGTCGGGTTTTAGAAAANTCTGGTTTTAAGTATGAAGGTGTAGCTCAAAGTTTCCTGCAAATTTCAGGCCGGTGGCGGAACCATGTNCTTTATGCAAATCTTAGAAATGATCGACGTGGAAAATCAAATGTTGGGTNATTGCTAATTACTGATTANTAAAGTTAATTGGTTCAAANATATAAAACATTATAAAAGGATTATTTTGCCAAAGCTATTAACTTCAAATTTTTTAAACTCCTTGAAAGCGAAATTGCCCAAAGACACTCTTCGCGAGGTGACCCCAAAATATTTGGAAGAGCCAAGAGGAATNTTAAAAGGAAATAATAANTCAATACTTGCCCTACCCAAATCGACACAAGAAGTGTCGATAATAGTCAAAACTTGTCAAGAATATAAAATTAGCATTACCCCTTATTCTGGTGGAACTGGATTAGTTGGTGGGCAGTTAAACCCCAGCCAAACCGCTTCTGTTATTCTTTCCATAGAGCGGATGGTTTCTATTCGAAATTTATATGAAGAGGAGAAAGTCGTTATTGTTGAAGCNGGTATTATTTTGGAGCAATTACAAAATTTANTAAGTAAAGAAAACTTATTCTTTCCGCTCTCACTGGCTTCTGAAGGATCGTGTCGGATAGGTGGCAATCTGGCCACAAATGCTGGTGGTGTTCAGGTATTAAAGTATGGGAGCACTCGGGATTTATGTCTGGGAATAGAAGCAGTTCTGCCTAATGGCCAAATTTTTAATGGTTTAAAACGTTTGCGCAAGGACAATACAGGTTATGATCTAAAAAATTTATTAGTAGGTTCTGAGGGTACATTAGGTATAATTACCGCGGCTAGCCTTAGATTATTCCCTAAGCCTTCTCATTTTTGCACCGCTATCGTAGCTGTTGAGTCGCCACGAGAGGCATTGAAACTTTTAAATTTCGCTCAAAAATTTTTGGACAACCGGGTTTCATCATTTGAATTGATTGGCCAAAAAGCAGCTGAGTTTGTNGCAAAATGTTTACCTCAAATAAAAGTGCCAATAGAGGGAGACTCTGAATGGTTTGTTTTAATTGAAGCGACTTCCTCATCATCAAAGAATATAGAGTTAGAGTTTGAAAATTTCATCAAATTGGTTTTTGAAAAGGAATTAGTTCAAGATGGAATAATTGCACAATCTAATGCACAACGTAAAATTTTCTGGTCATTTAGGGAAAATATCCCAGAAGCAAATAGACTCGTAGGCTCAATTGTCAGTGCTGATATATCGTTACCACTCGGTGAATTGGCTGATTTTATAGACAAAATTAGTTATGAAATTAGTCTTATTTCAGATTGTCAAATAAACTGTTTTGGTCATGTTGGAGATGGAAACCTTCATTTCAATTTATTTAGAAATTGGGATAAGACTGTTTCAAGTTATGAGTCAATAGTACCGACATTAAGTAGCATGTTATATGGTGAAGTAATAAAGCGAAATGGTTCAATTTCGGCTGAACATGGTATTGGTAGATTAAAAAAGAGCCAGTTATTAGCGTCTTCTGATAAAGCTAAAATTGATACAATCAAGGCGATTAAAAAAGCGATCGATCCTAATGGAATTTTTAATCCAGGAGTTTTGATTGATGTTTAATTTTTCAATCAGGTTAATCACCTTCAAAATCACAAAGAGCATTCACCTCAAAGCCCATTTGTTCTAAATGCTTTCGACCGCCTAATTCAGGAAGGTCAATTATAAATGAACAAGAAATTACTTCTCCACCCAATTTTTCTATTAATTTTATACCTGCCTCAGCTGTTCCACCAGTTGCAAGTAGATCGTCAACTAGCAAAATCTTATCAGAAGCTTCAATACAATCGTCATGCAGCTCCAAGGTGGCTTGACCATATTCTAGTTCATAATCTTGAGAAATTATATTTCCGGGCAATTTACCAGCTTTTCGAATTGGTACAAATCCAACCGAAAGTCTGTCGGCAATAGCACCTCCAAGAATAAACCCTCTTGCTTCTAATCCGGCTACTTTGTGAATTTTCAAATTTCGATATGGTTTGACCATTTCATCTATTGCAGCTTTTAATCCATGAGCATTTAAAAATAACGTTGTGACGTCCCTAAACATGATCCCAGGTTTCGGAAAGTTAGGGATGGTTCTTATGTAATCTTTGATCTGCACTTTTTTGATTCACCATTGTTAATTTCTTCATTAATCATATAGACCCAATTAATATATTTTTAAAAGGTATTTAGTATATTATGATGTCAAAATCATGTTTTATAAGGCTATAATAAAGAATGTCTGATTTGTTTGATGGTTTTATTCAAGCTCTGATGTTAATTTTTACATTGGATAAAGATTTATATGTAATTTCAGGCAGATCGCTGCAAGTAACTTTGACCGCTACTCTAATTGCTTCCCTTGTCGGGATTCCCTTTGGTTCTTGGTTGGCTGTTTCTAATTTTCGCTTTAGGAGTAGCATTATTGTCCTAATAAATGCGCTGATGGGACTTCCTCCTGTAGTTATTGGACTTTTAGTGTATTTATTATTATCTAACTCTGGTCCGTTTGGTGTTTTTAATCTTTTATTCACTCCAATGGCTATGATTATCGCTCAATTTTTAATTATACTGCCGATTATTGCGTCGGTTTCACATCGCACGATAAGATCGTTGTGGGAAGAGTATCGAGACTTTTTTGTATCGTTGAATGCGACAAGGTGGCAAATTATTTTAACATTAATTAAGGATGCGAGACGTTCGTTGGTCACCGCTTCTCTTGCTGGATTTGGTCGGGGTATTGGTGAAGTTGGTGCAATTATGATTGTAGGAGGTAATATTGATCATGCGACAAGAGTTTTAACAA
>NYTF01000004.1 GCA_002683355.1 Paracoccaceae bacterium
CATAGATACCAAATTAACTTACCACTTTTATCTTGCGAAAATCCATGTTCGGCTGAAATAAACCCAGGCATCGTTTTCGTATATGGTAATCCCAAATCTGAGAAAAGTAGAGATTCCCAAATTTCTTTTTTTTCAGATTTAATTGGAAATTGAATGAGAAGTTGTTGCATTGATGTTCCTTTATTCTTTGAGGAGGGTCATTATATGAATAAAACAGTAAATGCTATCGTAACGTCAATGCAGTGATTGCTATTGATTGATGCTAATTCAGTAGCAAAACTTTTGTGACCAGTTTAATTGTGTCTGTAATATCAAACTAAATAGGTTTTGCTCACAACATGATCAAAACAAATGGTTTAAATTTAAGATGTCTTAAGTAATGGATAAGATTTAAGTCAATGAAAGGAATTCGAATGATTAACTTGCAGGAAGAATCTGATTTTGAAAATACTGTGGGTATTAGTGCACGAAGATTTGAGGAGTCTCCTTTTATTGAGTGTCATGATACTTCTCGAATGATCCGGGGTGTTTATGCTGGCCGTTTTTTTGCGGTTTATAATGGTGAGGACTATTTGGCTAAATATTGGACTTTAAGACGAAAAGCGTTAATTTTTGATGTCCCTGAAAAGCCAGTGGAAATTTCGGGCCCTGATTCAGTCGCATTTTTAGAAAAAGTATTAACGCGTAAAGTATCAAGCATGAAGAAGGGCAGGGGGTATTATGCGTTAGCATGCACCCCAAAAGGCGGAATTTTTATGGATGGTGTGATCTTTAAGCTTGGAGAAAACAGATTTTGGTATGTTCAGGCAGATGGCCCATTTGAAACATGGTTATTAGCAAATAGTAGTGGATTTGATGTTGAAATTTCTGACCCTCACTCGCGTGTTTTGCAAATTCAGGGCCCAGCTTCCATAGATATAATGCGAGATGCTTCAGATGGAAAAATAAATGAGGAAATGGGCTATTTCAAAGCAGGCTATTTTGAAATTGGTGGACAACTGCTTTATGTGTCAAGAACCGGATTTACTAACGAGTTAGGTTTCGAAATTTACACAAACGGTTCAGAAACTGATCATGTGGCGCTATGGAATCATCTTATTAAAGTGGGTGAACCTTATGGCCTTGAATTCTCCTCCACACGGGCAATGACGATTAGAAGAATAGAAGGCGGTATTCTTGGTAATACAACAGATATGGATACAACTATGAACCCTTATGAGGCTGGTTTAGGTGCATTTGTGGATATGGATAAGGATGAATTTGTGGGCCGTGATGCATTAGTTGGCCTTGATACCCGTGCTTTGTTATTTGGCCTTACCTGCGAAGGAGCAACTCCAACATCTAATAGTGAAATTATTGATGGAGATAGTGTTGTTGGGCAAATTACAGCTGGCGTACCTTCGCCAACGCTAGGGATGGGCATTGGATATGTTAGATTTCATTATCAAGATGAATGGGTGGGTCGAAAATTAATACTTCGTCTTCCTACTGGAGAATGCCATTCATGCGCGATAGTCGATCTACCATTTTTTGATAAAGAAAGACATATTGTGAGGGGATTAGATCGGAAGATACCCTAAGGCAATTTGGTTTATGCTCTAAATTCTGTGTTTAGATTGGTTCCAATAAATAAAGAATGTTTATAATATCTTGAAAAATATGTCTTGAATTATTCCATCTTCTGAATTCAAAGTTGTATACATAAATACTTGCCATACACAAATAAATATATTTATCCTAAATATATGGAAAATAATGGTCGTCTTAGTGGGCATACAGATTTGTCATTAAGGGAAGTTCTGGCTGAACTGAAGGAAGTTGCAGAAACAACTTTTGAAAAGGCGGTTCCAGTTCCTGCGGCAGTTAATCACTCTATAGAATTTTTTAAACATGAGATGAAATCTATTTTTATGAAAGAATGGATTTGTATTGGGCGAAACGATGAATTGTCTGCAGCAGGTGATTTTTTGACTCAGGAAATTGCTGGTATATCAGTAATTGTGGTGCGTCAAAAAGATGGATCTATTAGAGCATTTATCAATGCTTGCGCTCATCGTTTTGCACGCCTTCTACAAGAAGAAAAGGGAAATACTAAACGATTTACCTGTCCGTATCATGCTTGGACATACGATATAGGTGGTGATTTGGTTCGGGCTCCATATATGGAGATGAAAAGAGGTTTTGATAAAGCAAAAAATGGCCTTCGAAGGTTATTTGTAGAATCATGGGAAGGATTTATTTATGTGAATCTTTCAAAAATACAGCCCAAAAGTATAACATCACGTTTGTTCTCATTACGTGAAAATGTCGTTGGTAGATATGATATGTCTTGTTATAAAACAGTAATGAGAAAAACTATGATTTGGGATGCAAATTGGAAAAATTTGATTGAAAATTTTACTGAAAGTTATCATGTTCCAATCGCTCACAAGAAGACCTTTGCATTGCACAAAAAACCTCTTGAAGATTACTATTGTGGCGAAACTAATGATCATTATTGTTACCATCAAGCCGTTCAAGAGGCTGATACTGGCAGTGGAGCAGCACATCTAAAAAATCACAGATTAAAAGATAACTGGCGTCGAACGATGGTGGATTTTTGTATATTCCCATGTCAATTGATTACTTTGATGCCTGACTTTCTCTGGTATATTACTGTTTTACCCCTAGGTGTGGGGCAGTTTAAGGCTACTTGGGGAGTTGCAATACCTCCAGAAATACTAAAAGAAATAAAAGCCCAAGACTATAAAAAATGGCTAGCCGATTTATCTAATTATATGGATATCGCAAATGATGAAGATAAAATTTTAGTCCAGGCTTTAAATCAAGGATCAGCAGCAACGATTTTACCCAAAGGCTGTTTGCATCCCATTGAAAAAAATCTTTGGCAATTTACTCAATACTTATCGCGGATGTGTCAAACGTAATTTTATTTAGCAAGTATTGTTTCTTTTCTTCGCGCTACATAAGCCTCTAATTCCTCCTCAACTGCTTGGTCAATTGGTGGTTTCTGATAATCATTAAGTACCTTTTTCCATATTAGATTNGCGCGCTGAGTGGCCGACTTCGCACCAGCATCACTCCAAGTTTCAAAATTTCTCCAATCAGATAATATTGGTTGATAAAATGCGTTTTGGTATCGATCCAGGGTNTGTTGTGTGCCAAAGAAGTGACCACCACTTCCAACTTCAGCTATTGCTTCATATCCTAGAGCGTCCTCAGACAAATCTATGGGAGTAAGGAAAGCTGCCTGCATTTGTAATAGCTCAGCATCTAGTATCAATTTTTCAAATGAGCAAGTTAAACCCCCTTCCAGCCATCCTCCAGCGTGCATCATGACATTTATATGACCCTGTACACATGCGTTTATTGACATATCGCTTTCATAAGTAGCTTGTGCATCAACACAATTTGCTGCTGTTGTGTTAGAAGACCGTATTGGAATATTATAGAATCTCGCCATTTGCCCAGATATGACCACTGATTGTGCATATTCCGGTGTGCCAAATGCTGGAGATCCTGTTTTCATATCAACATTTGAAGTGAAGTGACCATAAAATATTGGAGAATTACGGCTTGCGGCTTGACCTAAAACAATTCCAGCTAATGCTTCTGCATTCTGCTGCACTATTGATCCTCCAATTGTCGCAGGGCTCATGGCACCTGCTAAAGTAAAAGGTGTTATATGAACTGGCTGCCCAGCTTTAGCGAACTCTATTACGGCTTCTGCTTGTCCATCATCAAAAAGAAGAGGCGAATTCGTATTTACACCCCCCAAAATTCCTGGAGTCTCTCGTAATTCATCATCATTTAGTTGAAGAGAAATTTTGGCCATTTCGATACAATCCCTTGCGCGCTCCGCTGTATTCATCCAACAAGGTTGCCACCCTTTATCACTAAGTGTGGTTTGGGCTAGCATCATATCTAGATGGCGGGTTTCGGCTGGTAAATCGAGTGGTTCACATCCGCTACCACCTTCGTGATGGAAGATATTAAGTGATGCTGATAACTTCACAAAATTCCTCATATCTTCCAGTGAACCAGCTCTTCGCCCTTTGTCTAAGTCTGAAACAAATGAAGGGCCACATACGGTTGCGAATATCATGGAGTTTCCGCCAACCTTGACTGTTTTTTTTGGATTACGAGCATGAATAGTGAATTCTGTTGGTATGCCATCGAGCATTTCATTTACTAGAGCAGGGTCTAATTTCACGTTTTTAGTGCTTTTATTAATTTTAGCACCAATACTGGAGAGCAATTTTAAAGCAACAGGGCTATCCACTTGTATACCGATTTGGCTTAAAATTTTTAGACTCGCGTTATGAATATATTCAACTTGATCAGCTGATATTAATTCCATTGGTTTAAATGGGTTATTAAGCTCCTGAAAAGGAATTTGATTTATTGAGGGGCTATTTATCCGTCGTTTCGTTGTTTTACGTCGTGGCATGGTTTGCTCTTTCTGAATATTGAAAATTATTTGCTTCAATAATTCAGGTGCCAACCCATGTTTCTTCTCGAANAATCGGAAATTTCCAATTTAAAAGGAGGTGATTTTTCATGAGTGCATTCTTAACCCTTTGGGATCATACAAGGATTGAATCGATAATTGTGCTGGAATCAATTTTCCCTTTATTTCAATTAAAAAGCTATTATTTTCCGCATAACACTCTGGTAAAATGTATCCCAAGGCAATATTTTTTTCTGTTACTGGCCCCCACCCACCAGACGTCACGTATCCAACGGGTTCATTATTAAAAAATATTGCCTCGTCACCCCAAATTGTTTGATTATCATCATTAATAGTAAACGTTGAGAACCGTTCACTTATCATATCTAGTTTTGAAATCGCAGCTTTTCCAATAAAGTTTTTCTTTGTTAAATCTATGTATTTACTTAATTCACATTCTAGGATCGAATAGTCAGGTGATATCTCATGTCCCCATGCTTTAAAACTTTTCTCTAATCGTGTGTTCATTAGACTGCGGGTGCCCACTAGTCGAATCCCGAGGCTTTTCCCTTCACTTAATAAGATGTCAAACAAACGACGTTGGTCCGCACGTTCAACATAAAGCTCGTAACCGCACTCACCAGTAAAAGAAATTCGAAGAATATTTACATTACGTACGCTACCGACCGATATTTTGTCGCATGACATAAAGCTAAAATTTTCAGAGGTCATATCTCTCTTAACTATTCTACTTAAAAGTTCTTTGGAGTTGGGGCCACACAGATGTAAACCTGCCAACTCAGAAGATAGATTTTTAATAATCACCCCTTCTTGAGGTAAATATTTATTAAAATGGCGGGCAAAACTTAATTGCATTATATCGGCACCTAGAATTAAGAATGTTGTATCGGTTATTTTAGAAATGGATAAATCACCAATAATTTTACCATTTTCTGAAAGCATTGGTGTTAATATTATTTTGCCTACCTTTGGCATTTTATTTGCCATAATAAAGTTTAACCAATGCTCTGCGTTAGGACCTGAAATTTCAAACTTGGCCATTGCTGAATATTCCATTAATCCAACTTCATTTCTAATGTGTTTGCCTTCTTCCGCGACAGGAAACCACCAATTTGGTTGTCCAAAAGTAAGAGTATCTTTGATACCAATTTTAGATGCGAACCAATTTGGATGTTCCATGCCGAATGATTGTCCAAACACTGCACCTTTATTGGTCAGATCATCGTAAATAGACGGTGTCTCTATTGGTCTGCCAACATCAAATTCTTGGTATGGGTAGGTTTTTTCTGCTCTATTTTCATAAAAATAACGTGTTGCTTTTTCTGTATAGGAGTTCGTCGCCCATTCGCCAAATCTTGCCACATCCCAATTGAAGATATCAAATTCAGGCTCACCTTGAATTATCCATTCAGAAACAACACGCCCGATACCTCCACCTTGATTAAAACCATTCATTACACCGGTTGCGCAAAAATAATTGCGAAGTGCTGGATGTGGGCCCAGCAGAGGACCAAGGTCTGGTGAAAATATCATTGGCCCATTGATAATTCTTTTTACACCAGCCTCTCCTAAGCATGGCATGATCTCTACTGATTTTTCAAAATTCCACTCTATTCGATCAAGATCATTAGGTAGTAATTCATGGCCAAAATTTTCTGGAGTACCTTCTTTTGCCCAATGGACGCAATTCTTCTCATATGCTCCCAAAAGCATCCCCATTCCTTCCTGGCGAGCGTATGAACCTGTTTCATTGTCATTTATCTGTGGTAATTCAAAATCTAGATTTTCAATCACTGGAATGTTTTCTGTTACAAGATAGTGGTGTTCAACAGGTAATAAAGGCAATTTTATACCAGCTAGTTTGCCAACTTCTCGCCCCCATAAACCTGCGGCATTAACAATAACTTCAGAATGAATTCTTCCATTTCTAGTTTCAACTTCCCAGCTTCCATCAACTAATTGCTTTGTAGAGACTACTGGAGTATGTCGGTAAATTTTTGCCCCTAATTTCTTTGCTGCGATACCAAATGCTTGGGTCGCAGAGGCTGGATCGACGTGTCCGCCATTTTCTTCCCATAAAGCACCGAGTATATGAGATGTATCAAGGATTGGTGCTCTTTCTTTCACCTCGTTTAATGAAATAAAATGACTTTCAATCCCCAATCTACGACACGCACTTTGCATCATAGCATTATTAGTTAACTCTTCCTTTGTTCTACAAATATTTAATCCACCAGTATGGTGAAAACCACAGGATTGGCCACTCTCTAATTCTATTTCGCGATATGCTTCGAAAGTGTATTTGTGAATTCCTGCAACTGAGTTGGGTCTTGTGACGTTAAATAGTCCTCCAGCAGCATGCCAACTGGAGCCTGAAGTTAATTCCTGTCGCTCCAATAACACAACATCAGTCCAGCCGTTTTTTGCTAGATGATAAAGAACAGAGCAGCCAATTATACCACCACCAATTATTACAACTCTTGCTGAAGTTTCCANTTTTCTGCCTAANTAATGAAAGTTTTTCAATCATCAAAGCAATCTAAAAGTTTTCNTATGTCAATGTTAAATTTTATATAACTCTAGAATGAATTTACTTTATATTATCTTTACTTTTCGGTTAATTCGGTAAACGCTTGAGTAAAAGTATGAGAAGAAGAGTACTTATGTCACAGTTANTGTTTGAAAATTTGATAGAGTTAGCAAAAAACGTTCATGAAAGTCATTCAGAGGTAAGAGAATTTTGCAAATTTCCTAATGATTTGAAAACTCAAGAAGTTAAAAAAAATCATATAAATGCTTCGCATCTACTACAAGCAGACAAGAAGTTAGTAACCAATAAGTATGCTCTTTTTCGAGATGCATTTGTGAGTGCAGCACCATATGCGCATTGGCGTGAAACTTACAAGAATACTGATATTGGTGAGGATTTTATGAATCGATTTGGTTGTTACTGTCTCATTGGAATTAATGCCCCATTTTTTAGCAATCAAATGCATGCCTTTGTAGTTTATATGCCCGAAGANATGTTTTATCCTTGGCATAATCATCCTGGTGAAGAGATGTATTTGACGCTTGCNGGTGAGGCAGAGTTCTTNAAGCATAATGAGAATAATAAAGTTTTAAAACCTGGAGACGTTAGTGAGCATCTTAGCAATCAACCTCATGCTATGAGAACTCATAATCTTCCAATCATGGCATACGTGATTTGGAGAAACCATTTTGATACTCCGCCTGTGTGGACAGACTATTTAAATAATTCGAACCAAAATTAACTACTTGGAAATCATAAAGTTATCAAAAAACTTGCTTAATTCTTCGAAGCCATCTAACGGCAAAATATTAGCGATATGTTGATCAGGTCTTACGACAACGATACATCCTTTCGTCCTATTTATTCCACGGAGATCAAAAATATCATCACCACTTTTTAAATCGGGACAAAAGACTTTCTCATAGTCATGGAGNTTTAGTTTGCCTTTTTTCGGCAAGAAGAATGGGTCTAAGGCCTCAATATTTATATCTCGATGTGTTTGTTGGAAAATTACCCTAACATCAAAGATACTGTCTATATCCGATTCAATTTTTGTATATTTTATAATGGGAGATTGTTTAGAATTTGTTAAGAAATTGCATAACTTGCTGACTTTAGAGTTTGGATCATTGGCTTTTTCTATCGATGCGAAGATAAAAAACCTCCATCTGCCGTCAGCTTTTGTAACATGGCCTAATTGCATTGGTTTAACATCGGCNACCCTTATTACTGGAGCAGAATGAAAACGAGTCCCTATTTCGAGTCCCGAGGCTAATTTTTGATAAATTGGCCGTTCAGAAATCAGGGAAGGGTAATATTGAATAGCTGTTCCAGCCGTAAATCTACCATGTTTTTCAAAATATTTTTGGAATTCTAGAGGATCAATACTATCGAGAGCATCGTCATCTTTTGTTTTTGGTTTTGCACTAAACATTTTGGCAAATTCTCTATCAAAATCTATTAATTCTTTTGCTACAGTATGTCTTTCTGAAGAATAAGTATGAAGTATTTCTGGGCTACATANACCTTTAATTACCGCAGCTAACTTCCAACCAAGGTTAAAACTATCCTGCATAGAAACATTCATTCCTTGGCCTGCTTGAGGGCTGTGAGTGTGGCATGCATCACCTACAATGAAACCTTTAGGAAAATTAGAAGCCATGTTGTTCTTAGGTACATCGTCGAACTTATCACAGAGCCTCTGACCAATTTCGTAAACTGACCACCATACTATCTCTTTTATTTGAATACTATAAGGATGCATAATTCTCTTCGCNGCTGAAATTAAGTGATCTGACGTTATATTTTTATTCGCTATTCGCTCATTTTCACTTAGTTTATCTAGTTCAATATATAATCTAATTAAGTATCCACCCTCTCGTGGGATAATTAATAAATTACCTTCATTGATAGAGTGGATAATTGCCTTTAGTCGAACGTCAGGAAAGTCAGTTATTGCTAAAACATCCATCACACCCCACGCTTGGTTAGCGGAGTCACCTTTTAAAGNTAGATTTAGTTCATTCCGTACAACACTTCGTGCGCCATCACAGCCTACAATATACTTGGCACTTATTGTTTCAGTTTCACATGACCCATTAGTTGTAGTTTTTTGAAACTTAGCGGTGACAGGGAAATCGTCTGAGCTGCTTTTTTCAGAATCAATATCAACTGAAATCAACTTCCTAGAATAATCTGGCTCTAAACCTGAATTAGATTTCTTCATGATATCGAGGTAAAAATCATGTACTCTTGCCTGATTAAGAACCATGTGAGGAAATTCAGAAAGCCCATCCTCAGTATCTTGTATTCTGCTGCTTCGAATTATATTTTGTGGTTGTTTTTCATCAGGCTTCCAAAACGCGGTTTCATTTACCCAATAACCCTCTTTTACCACTTTTTCGCTAAACCCAAATGCTTGAAACATTTCCATAGTTCTGCAAGCTACGCCGTCAGCTTGTCCTAGTAACAACCTAGTATCATTTTTTTCAACAATCACAGTATTAATATCTGAAAATTTAGATAGTTGGGCAGCCAATGTTAAGCCCGCTGGTCCACATCCAACTATTAAAACGTCAGCCTTATCTGGTAATTTTCGTGAAGTAGAAGGATCATTTGTGGAGTTAAGGGTAGATTTTTTTTCTGGGTCACCTGCTTGAAAGCCGTTTAAGTGGAATTGCATATGTAAAACTTTCTGAGGTTAAACTTAATTAATCATATGTTTACTTGATTTTAAGAGTAAACCAATTATTTTTTCAAAGTTATTTTTTATTTATTGTTTTATTATTAAGTTTGTAATAATCAAAAGCAGGTCAAGTATATATCTATTATATTTAAACAATCTGAATATTATCAAAATCAGTTTTCAGACTAGAGAGTAGAAAATAAATTTAGATCAATACTATTTAGCGTTAACTAAAAAGGCTTTTTAATGAATAATACAGTTTTTGAAATTCCTGCGGGGGTTTTTGCTGAAAATGTCAAATCAGTCCAGCATTATACCGATCGTCTCTTTAAATTTCGAATTTCAAGACCAAATAGTTTTCGCTTTCGTTCTGGTGAATTCGTCATGATTGGTTTGCCAAATGCAGAAAAACCAATTTTTAGAGCTTATTCTATCGCTAGTCCGGCTTGGGATGAGGAGTTAGAGTTTTATTCAATCAAAGTTGAGGATGGACCCTTAACCCAACACCTGCAAAATATTAAAATAAATGACACTATTTTAATGCGCAGAAAGCCAACTGGGACCCTTGTTAATGATGCATTATTACCTGGTAAGCGATTATATTTATTCTCAACGGGAACGGGTATCGCGCCTTTCGCAAGCTTGATTAGAGATCCTGAAACTTATGATAAGTTTGAGAAAATTATATTATGTCATACGTGTCGTAATGTGGTTGATCTACAATATGGAAAGGAGTTAGTGGATTCTGTAAAAATTGATCCGTTAGTGGGGGAGCTAGCACAAAAGAATCTTGTTCATTACAAATCAGTTACGAGAGATGAATTTGCTATTAAAGGAAGAATAACTGATTTAATGACTTCCGGCAAAATTTTTAGTGATTTGGGAATGCCGCGGATCTCAGCGGCTGAAGATAGGGGAATGATTTGTGGCTCAATGGAAATGTTGCGTGATACAAAAAAACTACTCGAAGAATTTGGACTGGAAGAGGGCGCTAATAATAATCCTGCCACATTTGTTGTAGAAAGGGCTTTTGTTGACTAGATATTTAAAATTCGTCAATCGATTTGCAACAGATGGCACTATTTTAATAGATGGCGCAACTGGTACTGAAGCAGAAAGACGAGGTGTTCCTCAACTAAAAAATGCATGGAACGGTGGGGGTGCATTAAGTCATCCAGATATTATTCGGCAAATCCATCTTGATTACATAGGTTGTGGCGCAGAAATTATTATTAGTAATACTTTTGCTACCAATAAACATGCATTATCCGATGCTGGTGAAGATCATTTATTTGAAGAGTATAATTCAAAGGCAGTCCAATTGGCGATTGAGGCGAGAGAATTGGCTAAAAAAGATGATATCTTGGTAGCTGGAGGAATCTCTTATTGGCGATGGCCTGAAGGTTTACCAGATAAGGAGCAGTTATATAGTGACATATCAGAGCAAGCAAAAATAATGGCTACTTCTGGTGCTGATTTAATTATGCTAGAAATGATGTCAGATTTAGAATTTACTTTGATAACTTTAAGGGCAGCTCAAACTGCTGGTCTACCAGTCTGGGTAGGATTAAGTTGTAAAAAAAATGATAAAGATCAGATTTGTTTGCTTATGAGTGACATGCTTTTGGCTGATGCTTTGTCGGAGTTAAAAAAAGAAAATGTGCCACTGTTAAATATTATGCACACTGAAGTTGATATAGTTTCTGAGTGTTTAGATGTTGTTGATGAGTGCTGGCCCAATCATGTAGGTGTTTATGCTCATAGTGGTATTTACAAAAATCCTGAGTGGATTTTTGATGGAGTAATATCTCCTTCCGAATATGCAAAAGAATCTGAAAAATGGATTGAAAGAAAAATAAATATTCTTGGCGGATGCTGTGGTATTGGAGCGGATCATATTAAATGCATTAATAAAATACTCAGATCAAAATCAAATTAGATGATGTATTGATTATTTGATTTATATTTAGGGAATAAATTCATGCAAATTTTGGCTAATGGAATTGTAATTGAGTATGAAGAATATGGCAAAAAAACAGACCCAGTCCTGATATTAATTAGAGGACTAGGAAGTCAATTAATTCATTGGCCACAAAATTTAATTAGTGGATTTACTGAAGTAGGTTACAGGGTCATAATATTTGACAATCGAGATATTGGACTGTCAGCACGTTGCCCTAAAGATGGTTTTTCATATGATAAAGAAAATATTGTTAAAACAATTGATGCAGGCAAAAATGTAGTTCCTGCCTATTCTCTAGATGATATGGCTCTAGATGTAATCGGATTAATGGATACAATTGGGATTGATAAGGCTCACATTTTTGGAATGTCGCTTGGTGGTGCCATAACCCAAGTTTTACTTATTAACCATCAAGCTAGAATCCTCTCCGCAGTTATTGTGATGTCATCTTCAAAGTTGTCAGATCAATCAAGAATTAAGAAAATAGCGCTTCAGCACACATCCAAATATGAATATATTGAAAATGCGGTTAGTGAAAACAAATTATGGGGAAATTCAAGCTTCCCAGTTTCAGAAAATTATGTCCGTGATGTTTCTGGACGAGCTTTTGATAGAGGTGCAGAAAGTGAAGCGGTAAATAGACAAGCTTCAGCAGTTTATTCATTTGGCGATCGTAGGGAGGCATTAAAAGCCACTAATTTACCCTGCTTAGTAATACATGGTGAAGATGATGTATTAGTTTTGCCAGAGGAGGGTAAAGAGATTTCGTCTTTAATCAAAGATTCTGAAATAAAAATTATAGGTGGTATGGGCCATGAGATAACCCCTTTGCTATCTTCAACTATAATTAATCTTGTGCATGACTTTTTAAGTCGAAGGTGTAATATAAAATAAATAATTTTTAATTTAACAATCTTGGGAAGTAAAAGATGTCTGATGTATACATTTGCGACTATGTTAGGACTGCTATCGGTAGGTTTGGTGGATCTCTATCTACCGTAAGAACTGACGATTTGGCAGCAATTCCAATCAAGTCACTAATGGAAAGAAATGAGAGTGTTGATTGGGAAAACGTAAATGATGTGTATTACGGTTGCGCTAATCAAGCAGGAGAAGATAATCGAAATGTTGCGCGTATGGCTTCATTGTTGGCTGGGTTACCAATCAATGTTCCAGGTGCAACTATCAATCGCTTGTGTGGATCAGGTATGGACGCGATACTTACTGCTGCACGCGTAATAAAGTCTGGTGAAGCTGATATTATTTTAGCAGGGGGAGTTGAGAGTATGACTCGTGCGCCTTTTGTGATGCCAAAATCATCTTCTGCTTTCTCTAGAAATTCTGAAATCTTTGATACAACCATAGGTTGGCGTTTCATTAATAAGCAAATGAAAAAACTTTATGGCACTGATAGTATGCCTGAAACTGGTGAAAATGTTGCTGAGCAATTTAATGTNAGTCGGAAAGATCAAGATAAATTTGCATTTAAAAGTCAACAAAAAGCAAAATCTGCAATAGAAAGTGGTCGTTTTGAAAAAGAAATTGTGCCTGTGAGCATTCCTCAGAGAAAAGGCAGTGATATTATTTTTCAGCAAGATGAACATCCTAGATTGTCTTCTCTCGATAAATTAGCTCAGCTAGCCACTCCTTTTAAAAATAATGGCAGCATTACGGCTGGCAATGCTTCAGGAGTAAATGATGGGGCGGCTTGNACGATTGTTGCGAACGAACTTGCAATTAAGAAATATAACTTACAACCAATTGCTCGCATTGTATCTGGGACAACGGTTGGAGTTGAACCTCGAATAATGGGTATAGGACCGTTTCCTGCGGCGCAAAAAGTGTTGAAAATGTCAAAATGGGTACAACAAGACTTAGCGGTTATTGAGATAAATGAAGCGTTTGCGTCACAAGGTTTAGCATCCCTACGCTTATTGGGCATTAGCGATGATGANCCGCGAATAAATCCAAATGGAGGTGCTATTGCGTTGGGGCANCCACTGGGAATGTCAGGTACTAGAATTACGGGAACAGCGGCAATACAATTGGCAAAGTCAGGTGATAAAGCTCTTGCAACGATGTGTATTGGAGTTGGTCAAGGTATAGCTATAACAATCGAAAAAGTTTAATTTATAAAAAAATAATATATTTCAAATACTTAAAATATATAATCTATGTTAAAATTTTTAAAATTGCATTAGTTATTTAAAGAAAACATGTTAATAATTATAATTAGTCAAACTTAGAGAATTAATGAAAAACACAGATCTAGTAAAAGTTTTTTCACCACAGCCAACAATTATCTTGGTTGAACCTCAAATGGGTGAAAACATTGGAGCCACAGCAAGAGCAATGTGGAATTTTGGTTTGGACCGGTTAAGGATAGTTAAACCGCGTGATGGCTGGCCAAATCAAAAAGCGGTGGTAATGGCCAGTGGAGCAGGTAGATTGCTTGATGAGGCCATAATTTATAATTCAACAGAAGACTCAATATCGGATTTAACACATATTTTTGCAACAACCGCACGCGTTCGTGGTTTAAATAAAAAGGTTCAAACACCTGTTCAGGCTATGGAAAAAGCCCAAAAATTAATTAAAACTGGAGAGCGCGTGGGGATATTATTTGGGCCAGAACGAGCTGGATTATCAAACGAAGATACCGGCTTAGCGCGTGATATTATCTCAATACCAGTTAATCCGAAGTTTCCATCATTAAATTTAGCTCAGTCAGTTCTGCTGACTGCTTATGAATGGCGAAATTATGGGGGTGATACCAAACAGAGTTCTAAATTACCTCGGTTGGCCAGTAGTCGTGAGGTGCAAGTTTTAATAGACTCTTATGAAGAGGACTTATCTAAACAAGGTTTTTTTTGGCCAGATGATAAGGCCGACTCCATGCGTTTACATCTTAGATCCTTGTTCTCACGCCTTAAATTAACTGAAGCAGATGTGCGAATTTTTCATGGGATACGAAAATCATTGGTAAGAGAAAAGCGTGTGCGTGATTGACGCTCTTGTCTAATGTAATACTTAACATTATTTAAGTTCCTAGGAGAACTTAATGTCAGAAAAAAGATCCATTTTTGAAGAAGTAGATGCTGATGAGGTTAATACACCAGAGTCCAAAGACCGAATTGGAACGGCTCGATCAAAAAACTTTAACAAACCTTTAAAAATTTGGTTAACTTTGCTTTTTGTTTTGGTTGCTCTAATGATCGTGGTCGGTGGTTTGACTCGACTTACAGATAGTGGTCTTTCAATAACTGAATGGAAGCCTATTACAGGCGCTTTACCACCATTTAATATGGAGATGTGGCAATCAGAATTTGCCAAATACAAAACTATCCCTGAATTTCAAATTCAAAATAAATCAATGACCTTACTTGAATTTAAAACAATCTATTGGTGGGAGTGGGGGCATCGACAACTGGGCAGAGTGGTTGGACTCGTCTGGCTGATCGGATTTGTCTGGTTGGTCGTGGGAAAAAAAATGTCTGGTATCTGGACAACAAGATCACTGATAATCGGGGGATTAGGTGGCTTGCAGGGTGCGATTGGATGGTGGATGGTATCTTCAGGCTTGAGTGGCCGCATGGTAGATGTGGCTTCTTACAGGCTTGCTGTGCACTTGGGAATAGCTTTCCTAATCATTACTTTGATTACGTGGTACCTTTTACAGGCAAATATAAGTGATCAGGAACGCATAAGATCGAGAAGAGAACGAGAAAAAAACCTAATCCCAATAACTAATATTTTGCTCGGGTTTGTTTTTCTCCAAATTATTGTTGGTGCATTAGTAGCAGGCATTGACGCTGGGCGTGGTTATACTGATTGGCCGTTGATGAATGGTGAATTCTTACCAACTGAAAGTTTTTCTTACACTCCCATACTTAGTAATTTTACAGAAAATCCAGCGCTCGTGCAGTTTAATCATCGGTTAATTGGTTACTTAACGGTTTTATATACAATATTTGTCTGGTGGCGTTGTCGTTCATCATCATTTGATGCGACCAAAAGAAGATCAAATCTTGTATTATTGATAGTGTTTCTTCAAATGATTATGGGAATTGCTACAGTTATTTATGCGGCCCCCCTTGGTTGGGCTATTGTGCATCAATTTGGGGCGATTTTGATTATCGTATTTGTACAATCTTTACGATCGCAAATTTCATTTCCAAAAAAACAATTAGTTCAGCTGTAATTGGGTACGAACATGTCTGAATTTTCTAATCTTATTGATTTCATAAAAGGTACAATAGCTCTTGGCCAGATCAGTGGTTCACTTAGTTGGGATCAGGAAACGATGATGGCGAGTGGCTCAATAGAACAACGGTCTCAGTGGATGGGTCATCTTCAAACAACTATCCATGAGCGGAAAATTGATCCGCGTATATCTGATTGGTTAAACGCAATAGATCCTCAAACACTTAACCAAGACGATGCCGCCCAAGTCAAACATATAAGTAGAGATTTTAATCGGTCTGTGAGAATACCAGCAGACTTGGCATCAGCCATAGCTATTACGACCTCACGTAGCCAATTAATTTGGGCACAATCTAGATCAGACGAAAATTTTAAAAGCTTTGTGCCAGTTTTATCTGAAGTTGTTAATCTGAAGAGACGTGAAGCAGAGGCTTTGTCTTCGTCTAATTTGTATGATGCTCTTCTGAATGATTTTGAACCGGGAATGACTACAAAAAAACTAGATAAAATTTTTAAAAAGATGAGACCTCGACTTATTTCTGTTCGTGATAAAGCGCTAGGTGGAGCACCCGCTCCAAGGATCGAAGGATTATTTTCGAAAGATTTACAATTGAGTTTATCAAATAAAATAGCTGACTTATTCGGATATGATTTCAATCGTGGTCGATTGGACTTGGCTGTACATCCATTTTCTTCAGGGTCTGGTGATGACGTTCGTATCACCACAAGGGTCATGGAAAATGATCCATTCAATTGCTTGTATTCAACAATCCATGAAGTTGGGCACGCGACGTATGAACAAAATATCAACCACGATTACTCTCTGACCCCTCTGGGAGCGGGTGTATCTATGGGGGTCCACGAGAGCCAATCGAGAATGTATGAGAATCAAATTGGTAGAAGCAAAGCATTCACACAATTTTTATTTCATGAAATGCTAGATATTTTCGGTGAGTTTGGTATCAAATCGGCTGATGAGTTTTATCGGTGTGTTAATGCTGTAAAGAAGGGATATATTAGAACTGAAGCTGATGAAATTCAATATAATTTGCACATTATGTTAAGATATGAACTCGAGCAGGCTTTAATAAATGGTAGTTTAGAAGTAAAAGATCTTGAAGTTGCATGGAACGATATGTTCAAGCGTGATTTTGGCTACGCTGTGGATAGACCATCCAACGGAGTTCTTCAGGATGTTCATTGGTCCGTAGGGTTGTTTGGCTATTTCCCAACTTATAGTCTTGGAAATATCTACGCAGGATGTTTGGAAAAAGCGATGCGGAGTGAATTGCCTGATTTGAATCTTGAGTACTCGAAGGGAAACGTAAAAAGAGCCACCACTTGGCTGAGAGAAAACCTGCAAATGTATGGCGGATTGAGAGATCCAGAGCAAACAATTTCTTTCGCAACTGGTGAAATGCCTAATGAAGAGCCGTTGCTCAACTACCTCGATAAAAAATTTAATGATTTAATTTGAAAAATTTACTGTTCCCAAGTGGGATCCCGTTTTTCAATAAAAGCAGAAACTCCTTCTTCGGTATCGCGATCTAACATATTTTTTACCATCACCTCACCAGTATATTCATAGGCTTGATCCAAAGGCATCGTTATTTGCTTATAAAAAGCTTCTTTCCCGATTTTAACCGCGGAACTAAGTTTAGATTCTATCGTTTTGGCTAATTTTAGTGTTTCAATAGTTAGGTCTTCAAGAGGTGCAATTCGATTAACTAATCCTAATGAATAAGCTTTTTCGGAATTGATAAATTCACCAGTTGTTAGCATTTCAAACACTTTTTTTCTTGGTATATTTCTTGATAACGCAACCATTGGAGTGGAGCAAAACAGACCAATATTAACGCCATTTACTCCAAATTTAGTATCTTCTGCCGCCACTGCCAAATCACTTGAAGCGACAAGCTGACAGCCAGCAGCGGTAGCAATTCCATGAACCTGTGCGATGACTGGTTGGGGTAAAGCTGGTATTGTCTGCATCATTTTTGCNCATTTATCAAAAAGTGCTTTAAAAGCTGCCTTTCCTCCATCTTTATCTTGTCTACTNAAGGTCATCTCTTTGAGGTCATGCCCAGCGCAGAANGCCTTACCAGCACCTTTTATTATTATTACTCTTATTTGTTTATCTTCTTTGAGCGTGTCNAGCTCTTNCTGCAAACAATCTAGCATCCTATTAGATAAGGCATTTAAAGAATTGGGGCTATTAAGTGTTAAGGTTGCAATCCCGTTAGAATCTTCGCGATGTAATAATTTGTCAGACATTTTTTACCTCTTTACTGGGAATTAGATAAAACCTTTTGAGAAAGGATAGCAATTATTTTCAATTTGGAAATAAAAAATTAATGAAGGCAAGACGTATCTTACCGTCATTAAAATTTATTTTATTCACTTTTACTGCTTTGGGTGAAAAATAAGATACTAATAATAGCAATTATTACGATATTAACATATGGAGTGGGTCCCGAGACTTGTCCCATCAATATGTGATAACCGACTATTAAAACCCATAACAAGCCACCTAAGGCATATAATTTGCCAAACGAATTTATCGCAGCGCCAGCAATATCAGGAATTCGCCATGATATTAAAGCCAAAATTAAAAATGTGACACCAATAAATTCTGCTAATGTGCTTATGTCAGCAGTTACTTCAAAATTTGCTTGTTCTAAGAAAAACTGAGTTAGGAACAGTGCCCCTAATCCGTTTATTAAATTTATTATAGCCTGTATTTTAAAGATTAATTTTACACTCATTTTTATCTCCAATTTAATTTACTAATTGATTTTATTTTCTAATCTTATAAAAAACGCTGATAATAAAAAGGAAAACAAATGTCATCATTGAAAATGTCTGCTGCGGAGATAATGCAATTATTAGCTGAAACCTTTCCACAACAGGCTCAAAATTTTATTATTGATGAATTAACGGAAGATGCTCTCACTGTTCGACATAAAATTGATGATAGGCATTTGAGACCAGGTAATACAATTTCTGGTCCAACAATGTTTTCTTTGGCTGATATATCTCTTTATATTTTGACCATGTCTAGAATTGGTCCCGTTTCTCTTGCAGTAACGATTAACTGCTCCATGGACTTTATGCGCAAGCCAGAGGCTGCATCTGATCTGATAGCAAAGACAAGGCTTCTGAAGCTGGGAAAGAGCTTGTGTGTAGGCGATGTGTTAATATTCTCAGAAGGTAAGAACGAACCTGTTGCCAGGGCGTC
>NYTF01000005.1 GCA_002683355.1 Paracoccaceae bacterium
CAGATCTGGAATAATCGAAACAAATTTCAAGGAAGAATGTGAGACAGATCTTTTTGGCGAACAAGCTGTTTTATGCGGAGGATTGGTTGAATTGATTCGAGCTGGTTTTGAAACCTTAGTTGAAGCGGGATATGCACCTGAAATGGCGTATTTTGAGTGCTTGCATGAAGTAAAATTAATTGTTGACCTGATTTATGAAGGTGGAATCGCAAATATGAATTACTCAATATCTAATACAGCGGAGTATGGAGAATATGTATCAGGACCCCGAGTATTACCTTATGATGAGACAAAAGCTCGTATGAAAAGTATACTAACAGATATTCAAACTGGTAAATTTGTTCGCGACTTCATTAGCGAAAATCAAGCTGGACAGCCATTTTTCAAAGGAACTCGTAGGATAAACGACGGTCATCAAATCGAGCAAGTTGGTGAAAAGCTGAGAGAAATGATGCCTTGGATATCTGCTGGCAAAATGGTCGATAAATCTAAAAATTAATTACTTACTTGGTACCTTAAAATTTTCTTTAAGGTACCATCTATACGAACAATCAGAGAATTTGGATATTCCAATTTAATATAAAATGTTACTTTAATTTCCTACAATTTCATGAAGATATAATGACCAGTTCGACACTTAAAAAACCTGGATTGATCGGTTGGGTTCTAATAATTTTGCTTTCGATAATATGGGGAGCATCGTTTTTTAGCGTTTCTTATGCATTAGAAGGCTTTTCACCATTAACATTGTCAGCAGCAAGAATCGTTATAGCAGCCATATGTTTAACAACATTTGCATTTATTTCTGGCAATGGGTTGCCCACTTTACGAACAAAAATAGGTTTGCGGATCTGGCTACACTGCTTGGGGATGGGATTATTATCTAATGCGATTCCATTTTCATTGTTGAGTTGGGGACAACAATACGTATCAAGTGGTTTTGCTGGAATTTCAATGGCAATTGTACCACTTTTTGTCTTGCCTTTAGCCATCACATTTATTGAGGAAGAAACATTTTCGATAAAAAAGGCTATTGGATTTTTTGTAGGCTTTATAGGAGTCGTCCTTCTTGTTGGACCAATTACGAGCTTAGAGCATAATGGCACTACATTTTCAACTGCAAGACTAGCGTGTGTACTTGCAGCTGCTTGTTATTCTGTTGGATCGATAATTACTCGACTTTGCCCCAAAGTCAGCCTTATCTCTTTTTCGGCAGCAGCGTTAATATTAGCTAGCCTTGTTATTTTACCTATTGCATTGATGGTAGAAGGTATTCCAAAAACACCACCCATTACCTCTCTGTTAGCAATCGGATACCTGGGACTTATGCCAACAGCAATAGCAACGATAATCTTGGTTAAAATAATACAAACCGCTGGCCCCTCATTTTATAGCTTGGTTAATTACCAAGTACCTATATGGGCAATTATTTTTGGTGTAATATTCCTACAAGAAAAATTATCGTCTCAATTTTTCTTTGCTTTTTTCTTAATTATAGGTGGCTTATTCATTACTCAGGTTAAAGTTTTAAATACAAAACGTTAACTTAAGCTCACTATAATATTTTAATTTGCTCAATAATCTCATTTATCGAATGATCCAGAGTAACTNCATCTTCATGCTCACCCATGACTCGAATNAATGGTTCNGTACCAGATTGCCGGATATACAATCGNCCTTTTTCACCAAACTTCTTCTCANTGTCTTTTATAAGTTTTATAATCCNTGAATCTGTTAGTGGATTAATATNNCCACTTACTTGNACATTTTTAAGTAATTGCGGATGAAGATCATAAACATTTAATAGTTCACTCGCNGAACNTTGGTTCCTTTGCATTGCTGCNATAAACTGAAGCGCTGCGACTAACCCGTCGCCNGTAGTTGAAAAATCTGACATNATAATATGGCCAGATTGTTCACCACCTAAATTAAAACCACCTTTTNTCATTTCTTCCACAACGTAACGATCACCAACATTTGTTCTGACCAAGTTAATATCGTTAGAGTTTAAATATNTTTCTAAACCCATATTTGACATTTTTGTAGCTACCAAAGTGTTNTTAAGTAGTTNATTTTTAAATTTTAACTCATTTGCAAACACACCTAAAAGATGATCACCGTGCGCAAATTTTCCCTTATCATCTACAATCGTGAGCCTATCAGCATCTCCATCTAAACAGATCCCTAAATCTGCCCCATGCTCTAAGACTGTCTGTGAAGCAAGTTCTGGGCTAGTAGACCCACATTTATGATTTATATTATAACCATTCGGGTTAACACCAACAGAAATCACTTGTGCTCCTAATTCAAATAAAACCTGCGGAGCAACTTTATAAGCCGCCCCATTCGCAGCATCAATTACTATTTTTAAACCCTTCAGACTTCTACCATTAAATTGATATGTTGCTTTAGCATGTTCAACATATCTACCCAAGCCATCGTCAACTCTTCGAGCGCGGCCAATATTTTCTGGCTTCGCCAATTGAAAGGTGCTTTCCATGATCTTTTCTATATTAAATTCAGCACTATCAGATAATTTAAAACCATCTGGACCAAAAAATTTGATCCCATTATCATTGTAGTGATTATGAGAAGCAGATATCATAACTCCAAAATCTGCTCGCATTGATTTTGTTAAAAACCCAACTGCAGGGGTAGGAATAGGCCCCAAAAGAAACACATTCATTCCCGTCGACGTAAGACCTGCAGTTAACGCGTTTTCAAACATATAACCAGATCGACGGGTATCTTTTCCTATAACTACCCTGTGCTCTTCGCTATCTCGTCTAAAGTGTCGCCCAGCAGCTGCACCAAGCTTGAGAGCAACATCAGCCGTCATTGGAAATGTATTTGCTTTACCTCGAACTCCATCAGTCCCAAAGAATTTTTTATTCATGCTCTATTTCCATTCTTAAAGACTTCCATAACCTTAACGCTTGCATTGTCTGCGAAACATCATGCACTCGCAATATTTGAACACCTTGATTCAGTGCTTCTAGTCCTACAGTGATAGAACCAGCACTTAAGTTCAATGGGTTTTCTTCCATTCCAATTGTACCAATAAATTTTTTTCTGGAAGCTCCTAACAAAATTGGGCAGCCAATTCCATGAAATATGCT
This sequence comes from Paracoccaceae bacterium, assembly GCA_002683355.1. GTDB lineage: Bacteria > Pseudomonadota > Alphaproteobacteria > Rhodobacterales > Rhodobacteraceae. The sequence goes on from NYTF01000005.1 coordinate 3,120, forward strand.
CANTCCTTTTAAAATTATCAAATTCTGTTTTAGNACTTTTGCAAAACCAATACCGGGGTCAATNATAATGTTACTCTTCGGTATGCCAATTTTTGTNTATTTATCTACAATATTTTCCAAGTAATCATAAACATCGAGCAATACATTATCATACTTACTATAATCTTTCATATTCTTTGGTGTGCCTTTTGAATGCATGACACATACTGGAGTTTGTTTTTGTTTCACAATATTCTTCATACGCTCATCAAAAACCATAGAGCTCACATCATTTAATATATCAGATCCTGCATCCAAAGAGGAACTAAATACTTCAGATTTTCTAGTATCAACTGAAATTGGGGTAGTAATTTTTGCGTATCTNATCGCTTTAATTATTGGAAGAACCCGATTTTTTTCTTCGCTGATTTTAATATTTTCAGCTCCAGGTCGAGTNCTTTCACCCCCAATATCCAAAAGTGACACCCCACAATCAATCATTTCAAAAGCTTTCTTTAGAGCAACTTTTTCATTAATTAACTGACCTCCATCAGAAAAGCTATCTGGTGTCATATTCAATATGCCCATAATATGTGGTTTTGAAAANGATAAATTAAGTAAGTCAGGTCTTTTTTTGGTCAACGTACGCAATACATTGGTAGGCAGATCTTTTGCTGGCATTATTTCAATAATACGCTCTCGACTAAGAACCTCCACTGCACTGAAATGCGCCCATCCATCCGCCAATTTATAAACACCATCTGAGTCCACAGATTGATTTGATATTATGGGTCTATAATAAATTTTACTCATTAAACTTACAAATCTGTAACTCGTTTAATATTTACAAATCCTTTAAACATTTTTTTCCCAAGTATTAGTATTTGNGATCCAGNAAAACTACTTGAAAACCAAGCAGCTAGATCAATAGCGCTTACACTTATAGGTTTATTTACCGCATCCAAAACAATTTTGGATGGAGCCCATATGGAAATTTGGTGATTTTTTATAGCCCAATCTAATTCAGTTCTAGTGCTNACAACAACACACCGTTCATCTTTTCCAGCTAATAACCATGCATTTTGCTCTATTNCTAATAGATCAATTCGNCTTTGTGCCATTTTATTTTTNGAAAAAGCATATGACTTCNCTAGCCCTTCAACGCAGATCACAACTGGAGATTTTATTCTTTCTAAGGCGTCCAGCCATAAGACTAATTCATTACTGTTGATTATATCATTTGTAATAAAAACAAGAAAAGGGCTTGGTGCATCTAATATTTCATTATGCTGCTCTTGGTGTGCACTAAGATCCTTATTATCGTCAGATGTGCGAACAATCTCTACTCCCAGTGCTCCTGGTATTCTATCAAGTTTCTCGACCCTAACAAATGCTCTCTTTGCGGCGGCATCCTTCAGAATTTCCACAGCAATTCTTTCAGCAAATGTTTCTAATAGATTTATTCTTTCAATCAACAACTGATTTTTGATAGCATCTATTATGGTATCATATGAAATTATTTTATCTACATCATCATTTTGTTTTTCAGTATTCAGCTCAACCTCTAGAACGACACTTATTCTAAGTCTCTGTTTTTTGCCCCTCTCAGATTGGAAAGCACCAATCTCAGCATTTATGATATAATCTCTTACTGCAATTCTATCTAATAACTTATTATCCTCTGTGAGAGACCTATCAAATAAATTACCAAATGCGATTATATCATTATTTTCCAAGGCGCCCCCACAAAGTTAATATATTCAAGATTGTCAAATAAACGATAAATAATAAAATTGACAGATTTTTAATTTACTATCATCTATCGTCTGCATAAAAATGGTGTAAACCAATAGTAGCCGTTCTTTTTAGTCTTCTAGACCACTTTGGTCTTACGAATTTGGCATGATAGTATAGAGCACCATATGTTATTTCACGAGGTTCACTATTCATCATAATTTTTGCTACTTTTTGAGAAGTCTTAAACGCATCTTTATCAACAATCTTCTCTACCAAACCATCACAATTGTAGGAAAATTGACAATTGTGCCGGCGTCCCTTCTTGGTACCCTGTGCAACCACTTTACAAATTGTTGTTGGAAAGCTCTTTGAGTCGACCCTATTTAAAATCACTTCAGCCACGGCAAACTGCCCCATAATACTTTCNCCTCTTGCTTCAAAATANAGAGCTTCACTNAAACACTTCCATTCTTTGCCTCCGTTTGGGGTTTTCATTTCTGCAATGTATTTATCTGTGTATTTAAATTGTTTTTTCGAGTTTTGCCAAAAAAGTATATTGCTTTTCCCAACCGGTGTTCCAATCTTTTTTAAACGGGAGTTGGGAATATTAGCTAAGAAAGATTTCTCAAGCGAATTTAACTTTATCACCTCAGAAAACGATTCAGTCGCGTTGCTTTGCTCAACTGACCCAAAAAATGCAATCATAAGAATAATATATTTATAATATTTAAACATCTAATCTCTATTTATAAACGTAAANGGTANATAACTTACTAAAGTCGCAGTGATATTAAATAAACTCTTGTCAATCAAGTTCATTTATTACTGGTATTGACACAGAAAAATCTAATTATTTAAAGAGCTCGTAGTGGGCTGCCGCAACAATAGCGACTGGAACGCGAAAAGGTGAACAAGATACATAATCAAAATTTGATTTACAACAAAAGTTTATTGAATTGGGATCNCCTCCATGCTCNCCACACACTGATAAAACCAAATCAGTGTTCTCTTGTCTACCACGATCGCGAGCAATTAATAAAAGCTCCCCCACCCCATCATCGTCTAATGTATGAAATGGATCCTCAGCAAACACTCCTTTTNTAACATAATCTCTCATGAAACGACCAGCATCATCCCTGCTAAGACCGTAAGTCATCTGAGTTAAGTCATTTGTACCAAAACTCATAAAAGAAGAATGTTTGGCAATATCTCCAGCACGTAACGCTGCTCTAGGAGTTTCAACCATTACTCCAAATTTATATTCAAAAAAATGATTTGTNTCCGATTTTACCTCATTGGCGATTTTTTCAACATATGANTGAATCAATTGGACTTCTTTTCGGGTAGAAACTAGAGGTATCATTATTTCTGGCACAATCGAGATATTAGCTTTTTGGGCCAGCACTGTTGCTTCAAAAATCGCTCGAGCTTGCATTTCATAAATTTCAGGTAAAGTAATNCCTAATCGCACCCCTCTCATACCCAACATAGGATTAAACTCNGATAAATCTTTAGTTCGTTCTGCAATCTTACTTACAGGTAGATCTAAAGCCTCTGCTAGCTCCAGCATTTCCTGNCGTTCTCTTGGTAAAAATTCATGTAAAGGCGGATCAAACAATCTGATACACACGTTCAAGCCATCCATTATTTGGAATATTTCTTCAAAATCACTTCTTTGCATTGGTAAAAGNTGATCTAANGCAACNTTACGATCAGCATTACTGTCAGCAAAGATCATTTCTCTCATTGCAAGCAAACGATCNTTTTCAAAAAACATTTGTTCAGTTCTACACAGCCCAATTCCTTCAGCACCAAATGTTCTTGCCANTTTTGCATCGGAGGGCGTATCAGCGTTAGCTCGCACATTAAGAACNGAGATTTCTTTTGCCCAATCCAAAAATGTCTTAAAGCCCTCATCAAAAGCTGGCTCTACAAGTTCAGTNTTTCCAGAAAGTACCTGCCCAGATGTACCATCAATTGTGATAAAATCAAATTCCTTAAAAACCCTACCATTTGAAGAGGATAGCAANCTATTCTTCGCATCTATCTTTAGGCTATTTGCTCCAACAATACAGGGCAAACCTAAACCTCTTGCAGTAACACCAGCATGACTTGTCATACCACCGCGTTCAGTTAACACCCCTTTTGTAAAATGCATTCCTCTAATATCCTCCGGTCCAGTTTCCACTCTCACTAAAACCGTAGGGATATCTTGAAGAGCAAGACTTTGCGCCATTGAAGATGAAAACACAATTTTCCCAGTTGCAGCTCCAGGGCTAGCCGCAATACCTGTGCCAATAACATCACGTACCGCTAATGGGGACAGCTGTGAATGTAACAATTCGGTAATTGTTTTNGGCTCAACTCTTTTAACCGCTTCTCTTTGGCCGTACACCCCNTCAGAAACCAAATCTATAACNATTTTTATCGCTGCTCTTGCTGAACGCCGCGCAGGTGCAGCATCAAGTAACCAGAGCTTCTCATTTTCAATAGTAAAATCAAGCTCAAGCTCATCTCTAGTTTTAAATCTAGCTTCTTCACCAAGTCTACACAATTCAGAGAAAATCTTTGGCATATGTTCTTCTAATGATTTCCCTCGTTTATCCTTTGTTAGAAAAAGAGAGTTTTCTATCTCAAGAGATTCTTTACCCTGGGACTGACTCAAATAACGACCAGTAACTTTCTTGGAGCCATCCAGTGGACTTACAAATTGTGCTACACCAGAGCCACTTTCAGTTTTTCCAAATCCTAATACCATGCGTTGAATTATAAGACCGAAACCAGCATCCTCTGGTGCATTTTGCACCTGTCTCAACAAGCGAGCAGTTGTCCCATTCCAAGCCCTTATCATAGAATTTAAGACTTGCTCTAATTGTTGCTTTGCATTTTGTGGAAAAGGNTCAGACATCTCTTCGGCATAAATTGCCAAAGCTTCNTTTATTGAGGATTCAGAAATTGTTTTATTTACNACCGGATCGAAGAGCTCTTCATCTAATCTCATTACATCAATTGAATACGATAATATNAACCGTAAGTATAATTTACTTGCTAAATTAATGTTTAACTTTTTTTTAATCTCATTATATTTTTTATTGTTTAATCCAATATTTAAAATAGAAGGAGGTCCACCCCAATCCCAGTGCTCAGGACTTGCCCTAACTGAAAAAATATCNTCTTCCTTAAAATTTTCTAAAATACCCTCGATATCTAATTTGTTTTCAGCTTGAATTTTTCTAACGGTATTAATAGAAAGTAAAATCACCCGNGGAACAGGCATATTCATAGATTTTANCAAGAATAATCTTCGAGCNCGCGCACCATAGATACTACGATGCACATCTGAAGAAGATTTTAAATGCATATAGTCTTTAACCAATCGACCCATTATTGGCTCCATTATTGTATATTTTTAACCATACTTTTTAGTTGCTTTCTTGAATTCGACTCAATTCTGCTACGGCACAGCATACNTCTTTTATACTATTGAGCAGACACAGGCGGTTTCTTCGTATCACTTGATTTTCATCATTGACAGTAACTTCTTTAAAAAACTGATCGATCGGGCCTCGAAGCTCTGCCATATTCGACATTGCATCAGTAAAATTCTCTTCTGACATGGCCTCTTTAATTTTTATTTTTACCTTATTTAAAGATTGGAACAAGAGCTGCTCATAGTGTTCCTTCATAAACTTAAGATCAGGATCNAACTCATATCGAACCCCATCCTTTTTCTCTTCTGCTGACAANATATTATTAGCTCNCTTAAAACCACTTAATAAATCNAATCCACTTTTGGTTTTTAAAAAAGAATCTANTGCTTTAATTCTTTTTACTAAGGTTAAAAAATCATCATTTTCGGGACTCGCCAAGCAAGCGTCAATACTATCATATCGAACGCCTTGGTCTATTAGAAAAAATTTCAACCTTTCATGTAAAAAAAGAAGNATATCATTAACAGGTATTTTNTGGCCAACNACATCAGACGTAAATAATTTTGATAAATTAATTCTTAATCCACTTTCTAAGATTAATCTAATGATACCAATTCCTGCTCGCCGCAATGCAAACGGATCTTTTGAGCCCGTTGGTTTCTCATTTATTGCCCAGAAACTGGAAATTAATTCAAGTTTTTCTGATAAAGCTACAACGATCGAAAGCGGACTTACCGGAACTTGGTCTGAAGGTCCCAGAGGTTGATAATGCTCCAATATTGCCAAGGAAATTTCTTCATCATATCCAGCAGCTTTAGCATAGTAACTCCCCATTACACCTTGAAGTTCTGGGAATTCATAAACCATTTGAGAACTTAGATCAGCTTTTAAAAACCTTACCGTTTTGACCACTTTAGTTTTTGTCAGATTAAAATAAGTACCAACTTGTACTGCGAATCCTTCAATCCTTTCAATCCGATCTGCCTGAGATCCTAACTTATTATGAAATATAACACGCTCCAAATTTTCTAGCCAGGCTTTACCCCCTTTTTTTGCAATTCTTAGATCATTTTGAAAAAAGAATTCACCATCAGCTAATCTTGCCTCAAGTACTTTTTGATTACCCTTAATAATAATTTCACCAGCATCAGGGGCCTCAATATTAGCAACTGTTATAAATTTTTCAATTTTATTGGTTTTTATATTTTTAACAGAAAAAAACTTTTGGTGCTTTTTCATAGAGGTTTGCAAAATCTCATTTGGTAAAGTTTGATATTTCTTTGCAACACTGCCCATCAAAACCACAGGCCACTCAGCCAAACCACATACTTCTTCAAGTAATTCACTGTCATTCACCACTTCTAAGCCTTGCGAAAATGCTAAGTTATTTGAGTCAGAAAAAATAATTTCTCGCCTTTCTTGAGGATCTAAAATAGTGAAGTTTTTTCTGAGGATTTTTTCATATTCTTCAAATGAATTTACTGTGAATTCAGAAGGTGACATAAACCGATGGCCTCTTGTTGTGTTTGAGGAAATTATACCATCAATATCAATTGGAATGGTTTCAACTCCATTTTCATCACTTAAAATACATAAGATGCTTTTAAGTGGCCTCACCCAACGTAGTTTGCTTTCGCCCCATCTCATTGACTTGGGCCAAGACAGGCCAAATATCGCGCTTTCTATTACCCTAGATGCAATATACCTGGTTTCAACAGCTGGCTTGATTAGCTTGGCGAAGTAATACTTTCCTTTTTTATCCTCTTTTATCTCCAACTCGTCTGTCTTTATGCCTAAGCTTTTTACAAAACCATCTATTGCTTTTTGTTGAGCATCAATTTTTGGGCCTCGTCTCATTTCAGTTTTCTCTTCAGAATTAGATGGAAGTCCATCAATAACAATACATAACCTTTGAGCAGTAGAAAAACTTGTGGCACCAGAAAATAGCAAGCCAGATTCAGCAAACTTATCAGTAATAAGCTTTTTAAGGTTTTTGGAAGCTGACACCTGTATGTCAGCCGGCATCTCTTCTGAAAATAACTCAAGCAAAATGTTAGGCATAATAAACTTCAATCACTTTCTGGTTTGGGACAATTTTCTGGCAGTGCATCACCNNCAAATGAAGCAGAACCACATTCATTAATTTGATGCCAAGAATATGCAGTTCCATTAGGATAAACCGCAATAACTCGATCAATGCCATATTCTATATTAGCGATAGACAAATATGACTTAGCAAAACCAGATTTTAGATCAGCTGTTAAGCTTTTTACATCGAAGCATTTAAACCAACCAGGAGCCCTTAGGGGAGTTGCATCAGCATAAGAAGAGTACTTTTCTACTGATTTTAGAAAATCATGTTTTAATTCAAAACAGCTCCGAAACTTTAACGGAGACGTTTTAGAGTTAATGCTCTGAACATTATTGAGTTTTACTAACTCAATTCCCTCATTTAGAGCCAATGTTACACTCAACTCGGATAGTTGGTTCTTTTGATAATATGCATAATTCTGAAAATACCAAAGGNTNAGACCAAACAAAAAGGAAAAACTAAGCAATAAAACTACAAACACATTACCACTCATTCTAANCCACCACCGGCTTCAGTAAGTAAAAAAGCATCTGCACAATATTTGGTTAATTTGCGCACTCGAGCAATGTANGCCTGCCTTTCCGTGACAGATATTACTCCTCGAGCGTCAAGTAGATTAAAAAAATGAGAGGCTTTAATACACTGATCATATGCNGGGTGAACCATTATTATTTTTGAACCTGACCGTGGGTCTAACTCAGGTTCTGATAAGATTTTTTCACACTGTTTCTCAGCGTCTAAAAAGTTCTGAAGCAATATTTGCGTATCAGCAATGTCAAAATTCCAGCGAGAATATTCCTGCTCTGTTTGGNAAAAAATATCACCATATTTTAAATTTATTGACGCTTCTGGGTCGTTATATGGCATTTGCATAACATGATCTATTCCCAATACGTACATCGCCAGTCGCTCTAATCCATAAGTTAATTCACCCGATACTGGCTTACAATCGTGACCACCAATTTGTTGGAAATAAGTAAATTGAGATACCTCCATACCATCACACCAAACCTCCCAACCCAGCCCCCAGGCTCCTAAGGTGGGACTCTCCCAATCGTCTTCAACAAATCTTAAGTCATGAATTTTCAAATCTATACCAATCGCATTTAAAGAACCAAGGTACAAATCTTGTAAATCACTTGGACTAGGTTTGATCAAAACTTGATATTGATAATAATGTTGTAGTCTATTTGGATTNTCACCATATCTACCATCTGTTGGTCGACGACAAGCTTGAACATAAGCCACAGACCAAGGCTTTGGACCGAGCGCTCTAAGCGTGGTTGCAGGATGAAAAGTTCCAGCCCCAACTTCCATATCGTAAGGTTGCAAAATAGCGCAACCTTTGTCAGACCAATATTGGTTTAATCNCATAATGATTTCTTGAAACGAGCGNGGTTTCTTTAATTTATCAACACCCATTTNATTTNTCCCAACNTAAAATTATTTAAACAAACCAATACTCAACCAGTAGACTTGGGTCAATTGCTAGTACTTAATTAAGTTTTTTAAAATAATTTGATTAAATTTAAAAATTTATGAGAACCTAGAAATAGTAAGTATACAAAAACTAACTCTCGTCCAGAGCTTTACCTGTTGCAATATCGGAACTCACATGAATGATCGTTGGTAGATCTGCGCTCAAAGCTCGCCTTAGTGCGTTTTTGAATTCTGTAAGCGAGTTAGGGCGGCATGAGTGTGCACCAAAAGCATCCGCTAATTTACAGAAATCTGGGTTCTTAGCCACCACCGCCTGAGGCGCTATTTGAGAACCAATCATTGAATCCTCAATTTCTTTTAGCTTTTCATTATCCCAAATTATTATAGGTATGCCTAGCTTAAGCTCTACCGCAACCCCCAGCTCTTGCATCGTATAATGAAATCCATAATCACCCATAATCGCAACGACAGGCTTGTTAGGCTTACCAATTTTGCCACCAATTGCTGCTGGTAAGGCATAACCTAATGTCCCAAACCCAAATGGATGGTGCCATTTTGACGGCCTTTCCATGGGGTAAATTTCTTTAGCAACATATGCAAATTGGGTCATGTCAGAATAAATAATTGTATCGGAATTCAGAGTACTAAATAACGTATCAACAACTGGGACTATTCCGGGACGCTCAGCATTAACTTGTTTTCGAAAAACAAATTTTCTTTCAGTCACGTATGTGGCTGTCCAATCGCTCAAAATTTTATCAGTTTTAAGATTATTATTAATACCACTTATAAAAGTTTTTGCGTCAGCCATTATTTTCAAATCTGACTTATGTTGATCACCCAATTGGCTCGGATCTATATCAACCCTGATTAATCTGCATTTATGACCAACCTCATCTCTCCACAGGTCAACTTCGGATAAAGTTGTGCCAATAGCTAAAACAAGATCAGCTTTCTCAAAAACATCGACACTTTCAGATCTGGCTAAAGTTGCACCAAAATATAGCTTACTTTTTTCATCAATCACGCCTCGTCCAGCATAAGTCGAAAAAGATGCAGCTCCTGTTTTATCAATCAAGTCTCTTATTTCTTCTGAGGCCTTAATACAGCCACCACCAACTATAACAATCAATCGGCGTGCAGCCTCCAACTCTTTTGCAACTTTTGCGTGTAAATGAGGTTGGTCTATTTGGTTTACGCATACCCTTGTTAGTTTTTTACTGGGCTTTGCATAGCTACCCAACGTAGAGATTGGAACTTGAATATGTTTAGGCCGGGCTCGTGAAGATTCAAATTCGAAAAAAGCCCTATCAATCAGTTCATAAGCGCTTTCAGCGTCCAAGGCTGTCTTTGACCAATCGCAAACAGTACCAGCTGCAGCTTCCTGATCTTTCATTTCATGTAATCTTCCTCGCTCACTTTTCAGATCTTCAGGATTTAAACAACTCGAAATAACAAGCATTGGGATACTATCCGAATAGGCCTGACCCATTGGAGTCATTATGTTACACAAACCAGGTCCAGTTATAACAAATGCTACGCCAGGTTCACCTGTGGCTCTCGCATAACCATCTGCCATAAAGCCTGCCCCTTGCTCATGACGTGTTAAAATATGCTCTAAGCCAGCCTCTTCAATTCCACGATATAACTCAATATTATGAACCCCCGGTATTCCAAAGATAACTTTTACACCTCTTTCCTTTAATGCATGGGAAATTTGTGCACCAAGCGGTTTTTCCATTTTTTATCCTCGCCAAAAAGTTAAAGTAAAAAGAACATAGACTACCATTAGCTCTAAGCGGCCCACAAACATTGAAAAAATCAAAATTAATTTAGCTACATTATTTAATTCAGCATAATTTCCGATTGGACCGATTCTTTCACCTAGCCCTGGCCCAATATTGGCCAACGTACTAACAGCGCCAGATATAGCTGTCACAAAATCCAATCCGGTAGCAGATAGAGCTAAAGCGATCAAAAACAAAGACGCAAAAAATAATATAAAAAATGCAATCACAGATGAAACAATATCAACTGAGACTCTTTTGCCTTCATACCGTGTTGCGACAACAGCTGATGGAAAATGCATCTGTTTAATTTGAGAACCAATAGCAGAAAAAAGGATTTGAAATCTAAAAACTTTTATTGAACATGTTGTAGAACCAGCACAACCACCAATTAATCCGATTACAAAAAATATTGAAATAGGGAAGCTTCCCCAAAGCATATAATTGTCGCTCGAGTAACCCGTGCCTGTAATAATAGACACCCCATTAAACAAGGTTTTTCGCAAAGCATATTCAATTGAATGTGTCTGTTGAAACATTAGCCATGAAAATAGTATGACAGTGATTGATATTAAAATTATTAAAAATGCACGCACTTGGGAATCAAAAAATGTTGCTTTAAAATTCCCACTTGTAAGTTGAACGTACCTAATAAATGGCAACGATGAAGCTATCATAAAAAAGACGCATAAATACTCAGTTGATATTGGAAAATGCGCAAATGAATCATCATAATTGCTAAATCCCCCAGTTGATATTGTTGTCATCGAATGAACAACAGCATCAAACAATCTCAGACCTGAGGCAAGATACGCCAATACTGCAAAAACTGTTAAGCCTAGATATACAAAAAAAACTGATTGAGCTATTTCCCTTGCTTTTGGCAACGCTTGTCCAAAATTATTGAAACTATCTAATTGAAAAATTTGCATTCCACCCACTCTTAAAAGAGGTAAAAAAATTACAGCAACAACAATTATTCCGATACCTCCAAACCATTGAAGTAACCCACGCCAAAATAATAGGCCTTCAGGAAAAGTTTCAAGAACACTAAAAACAGTTGCACCAGTAGTTGTTAAGCCAGACATAGATTCAAAAAAGCCATCAACAAAACTAGCATTAGACCAACCTATTATGAATGGAATTGAACCAAAAATTGGCAATATCAACCAAATTGAAACGGTTAATAAAAATGTCTGTTGGATCGAAAAATTAGTTGGAAAACTGTTTGAGCAACTAAAAATCAATAATGCTCCAGAAGTAATTGTAATAAAGGAAGAATACCCAAAGATTTTCCAATGCTCATCCTTGAAGTAGATATCTATTAACAGCGGAAGAATCATAGAAACGCCCAAAATAACAATTAATATGCCAACAATATATCCAATTGGTCTTATATTAAGCATCAATGGCCAACTTCTGTTTAAGTTTTGTTTATATCATANTANATTTCGAAANCGANTTAATTGTTAGTTCTACAGTTANTTTTTAGATTGTTAAATAAAAATTAGCCTGCAATTATTCTAATGTTCAACNGTANTTTNAAGTTGTTTCTCTATTTTACGCCATTTTGTAACATTCTTAAGATGTTTCTCNTATGACTTAGCGAATACGTGACCGCCCTTTCCATTTGAAACAAAGTACAGAAAGTCCGTTTTTGAAGGATTTGTAGCAGCCTTTATAGATGCCAAACCAGGATTGGATATAGGAGTTGGAGGAAGCCCATCAATTTTATAAGTATTCCAGGGAGAGAATTTTTTGAGTTCACTTAAAAGCAAGCCTCGTCCCAATTTGTATTTTCCTCTTGTTATTCCATAAATAACAGTAGGATCAGTTTGTAACTTCATTTTTTTTTCTAATCTATTTATGAANACAGACGCTATTATTTCCCTTTCNTCAGCTATGCTTGCTTCTTCCTCNATAATTGAGGCAAGGATGAGCAGTTCTGATATATTTTTGAGAGGTAGTCCCTCTGCCCTGCTAAGCCATTCTTTTTCTAAAATCATNTCTTGATTTTTTAGCATTCTAGAGAGAAGTGCAGAGCGCTTTTCACCACGTGAAAATAAGTACGTTTGGGGTGCTAAGGTTCCTTCCATTGGCTCAGCCGTAATATCCCCTACCAACAATTCTTGAGCATTNAAACGTTCAATAATCTGCCAGTTTGAAAAACCTTCTGGGATAACTAGTTTGTGTAATTTTGTTTCACCATTCGCAATAATATTTGCTATTTCACTCATGGAGGCAGTTTTGGGAAATTCATATTCCCCATACTTGAGTTTTTTCTGATTTTTAGTGAGGACAACACCTATTTTAAATATATATTGATTTTTTATTATCCGTTTATCATGCAAATTTTGGCTTATAACATCAAAACTATCACCAGGATTTACAATAAAGGTATTATGTAATTGCAAATTCTGAGGCTCTTCAAATTTAAATTTACCCCATAAAATTATAGAANTGCAGATAANGAAGAAAATTAAAATAAAGCTCAGAAAGTTTGNTAGAGCATATTTTAACATGGCCTAAGCTTCACATTTCCCCATAACAATTGATGCATTCGTTCCACCAAAACCAAAAGAATTTGACATAGTAACATTTATCTCTCGTTTTACAGAAACCTTCGGAGCAAGATCAATCAATGTTTCCACTGCAGGTGTATCCAAATTTAGCGTCGGAGGAGCTATTTGGTCTCGCATAGCAAGAATACAAAAAATTGCTTCNATCGCACCAGCAGCACCAAGCAAATGGCCAACAGCNGACTTTGTTGATGACATCGTCAGTGAGGAAGAAGCATCTCCAAATAACCTTTCAACAGCCGCTAATTCAATAACGTCAGCCATTGTGGATGTGCCATGTGAGTTTATGTAATCAATATCACTTGGATTTAGGTTGGCGCGTTTTATGGCAGCTTGCATGGATCTAAATCCTCCATCACCATCCTCAGATGGGGCAGTAATATGATAAGCATCACCTGACAATCCGTAACCCAAAATCTCCCCATAAATGTACGCACCTCGCTTTTTTGCATGTTCTAATTCTTCCAAAACTACAACACCTGCGCCCTCACCCATAACAAATCCATCTCGGTCAATATCATAAGGTCTTGAAGCTTCTTGTGGGTTGTCATTCTTTTTTGTGGANAAAGCTTTGCATGCATTAAACCCAGCAATACCAATCTCTGAAATTGGAGCCTCTGCACCACCAGCGACCATCACATCGGCATCATCTAACATAATCAAACGTGCGGCATCTCCAATTGCATGGGCTCCCGTTGAACATGCNGTTACTACAGAGTGATTTGGACCTTTAAGTCCAAATTTAATTGAGACTTGCCCACTTACTAAATTTATCAGAGCACTGGGGATAAAAAAGGGAGATACTCGTCTGGGACCTCGCTCCTTAAGAATTATAGCAGTTTCGGCAATTGAAGTTAAACCACCAATTCCAGATCCAATCATTACGCCAGAGCGCAAGGACTCTTCTTCATTTTTTGGCACCCACTTTGAATCAATTAACGCTTGCTCTGCGGCAGCTACCCCGTAAAGAATAAAATCATCAACTTTTCTTTGATCTTTTGGTTCCATCCATTGATCTGGGTTAAAAGTACCATCAGAACCATCCCCTCGAGGAATCTCACAAGCATAGTTTGTCGCCAAATGAGAAGCATCAAATTTTTTGATGGTACCAGCTGCTGACTGACTGTCTAAAATTCTAGACCAGGTTTCTTCAACACCACAAGCTAATGGAGTAACCATACCCAACCCGGTAACAACAACCCTGCGCATNTTATAACCTTCCTATAATCTGATTATCTTAGTGGTAATTATAATCAAATCAAAACATATAGCAATTTCATACTTTTTTTATTTCGCCCTAAGTTTCGACAAATTTAACAAAAAAAGGCGCCGTCAAAGGCGCCTAGCTTCATTATTAGCAGTTTATCAAACTGCTTCGGTTATAAACTTAACTGCATCACCAAATGTTTGGATTGTTTCAGCGGCATCGTCGGGTATCTCTATCCCAAACTCTTCTTCAAAAGCCATGACTAACTCAACAGTATCTAAACTGTCCGCGCCAAGATCATCTATGAAAGATGCACTCTCTACGACTTTATCTTCCTCAGCGTCTAAATGTTCAACTACTATCTTTTTTACTCGATCTGCTATGTCGCTCATTATAAAATCCTCTCAATTTTCCAGATATTCCGGAGCTTCCAATATAACTAAATATCATAATTAAATATAAAGCTATTTGGTTAATTTTTGTTAATATAGGCGCCTATAACATAAAGTTTGGAAATGGCAAACGTTTTCGTTTATACAATATTAAAATTATATCATCGCTAAACCACCATTCACATGCAACGTTTGACCGGTTACATATGAAGCTTCTTCTGAAGCTAAATAAAGCACAGCTGATGCAACGTCCNNACTTTGACCCATTTTGTTNCATGGTATTGAAGACATNATTGCTTCCTTTTGCTTTTCGTTTAATTCCTTGGTCATAGGTGAANTAATGAAACCTGGAGCTACGCAATTAACTGTGATGCCCCTACTCGCGACCTCTAAAGCAAGAGATTTTGACATTCCAATCATACCAGCCTTAGCCGCTACATAATTTGCTTGACCAGGATTACCAGTTACACCAACCACCGATGTGATATTTATGATGCGACCCCAACGAGACTTCATCATTCCTCTTANAGCGCCTTTACACAANAGCATCGTAGCGGACAAATTCACATTTATCACATCATTCCAATCCTCATCCGACATTCTCATGAATAAATTATCGCGAGTAATACCAGCGTTGTTAACGAGGACATCAATGCTTCCAAGNATTTCAATTGCTTTTTTTGGGAGCGNCTTAACAGCTTCAACATCGAATAGATCACATAACACAATGTGAACATTAGCACCCAATTCAGATTTTAGCTCAGTCAAAGGTTCTAAACGAGTTCCAGAAATAACNATATTAGCACCTGCTTTATGTAACCAAACAGCTATCTCTCTTCCAATACCGCCTGAAGCACCCGNAATCAGCGCATTTTTATTTTCAGCATCAAACATTGGTTATCCTTCATTATNAGTTAATAAAAATTTATTTAAATCCTCTGGGGATCCTATATTGTGGCAATTGATGTCCCGATCAATTCTTCTNATCATTCCAGATAGAGCTTTTCCAGAACCAATTTCAATAATTTCACTTATGCCATTTTGCGCCATATAAGTTACACTCTCTCGCCATCGCACTCTGCCTGTGATCTGGTTTACAAGCAACGTTTTAAATTGTTCCGGATCAATTTCAGGTAGTGCTGTATAGTTTGCAATTACGGGAGCAGATGGCTGTTTAAAATTTATATCTTCAAAAGCTTTTNTCATTGTTTCTGATGCTGGCCTCATCAATTCACAATGAAATGGAGCAGATACAGGCAGTAGAATTGCTCTTTTTGCTCCTTTTTCCTTNGCGATTATTATTGCCCGTTCTACAGCCGCCACATTTCCTGAAATAACAACCTGATTAGGATCATTATCATTTGCAGCCTGACATATTTGTGATTGAGCAGCATCTTGAGCTATTTGTTCAACTAACTTTAAATCTAAACCCAGAATAGCAGCCATTGCACCTTCGCCAGATGGAGCTGCCTTTTGCATAGATTTTCCCCTCAATTGCAGTAGCNGGGCCGTATCTCCTAATTCGAGAGCTCCCGAAGCACACAACGCAGAATATTCACCTAAAGAATGACCAGCAAAGAATTTAACTTTATCAGAAATCACACCTTCCGTCTCCATCGCCCGAAACGCTGCAATCGANGTGGCCATTAAAGCCGGTTGTGCATTTTCTGTTAAGGTGAGTTCCTCTATTTCCCCTGCCCAAATTATTTTTGATAAACTAAAACTCAATGCTTCATCTACTTCTTCAAATACGAGCCGCGCCTCAGGATAGGCCTCAGCTAAGGCTTGTCCCATACCAACTACTTGTGCACCCTGACCTGGAAATACATATGCTCTGTTCAATGTCACCTCCTCTTAAATTTAAACTTCTCTAACAACCTGGGCTCGTTTGGTCTACACCAGACAAAATTATAATCATATAAATATTTCCTTTTACTTGNTNAAAATGNGTAAACATATATTTTTAACTATTTTGAAATTTATCTTGCAATTATTTATAAAAGAAACTATCGACCGCCCTATTCCGCAAATATTTATGGCGGTGCCACTCGTATATGGTAGCGGACGATGAATACCATGTTTTGAAGCACTTAAAAAAAGGATATACCATGCCGAAATATGAGCATGTAATGATTGCAAGACAAGATTTGTCAAATATGCAAGCAGAGGGTTTAGTAGAACACTTCTCAAAAGTATTAGCAGAAAACGATGGAAATGTTTTAGATACCGAATATTGGGGTTTAAAAACTATGGCTTACAAGGTTAACAAAAATCGAAAAGGCCACTATGCATTCATCAAATCAGAAGCATCAGCTTCTGCAGTACAAGAAATGGAACGTTTAATGCGTCTTCACGAGGATGTGATGCGTGTGATGACCATTAAAGTTAAAACACATGAAGAAGGCCCATCAGTAATGATGGGATCAAAACAGCGCCATCGAGAAGATAAACCTGAGAGCACACCAGTAGATGATAGTAAAAGTAAATCGGGGGACGAATAAATGAATGTAGCTAACAAACCCTTTTTCAGACGAAGAAAAACTTGCCCATTTTCTGGCGATCGTGCTCCTAAAATTGATTATAAGGATATAAAATTATTGCAGCGGTATGTATCAGAAAGAGGAAAGATCGTACCAAGCAGAATAACTGCAGTTTCTCAAAAGAAACAGCGTGAATTAGCTAAAGCTATTAAACGGGCACGCTATCTCGCTTTATTGCCTTACGCAGTCAAATAAGGGGAAAATACTATGCAAGTAATACTGATGGAAAGAGTGGCGAAGTTGGGTCAAATGGGAGACGTCGTTACAGTAAAGCAAGGCTATGCTAGAAATTATCTCTTGCCTCTAAAAAAGGCTATGCGCGCCACAGAAGCGAATATTAAAGTGTTTGAAACCCAAAAATCACATATGGAAGCTCGAAATTTAGAAGCGAAATCAGAAGCAGATTCTGTAGCAAAAAAATTAGACGGAAAACAATTTATTATTATTCGCTCTGCATCTGATACAGGCTCACTTTACGGCTCTGTTACTAATCGAGATGCTGCTGAGGCAGCAATCTCNGAGGGATTTTCCATTGATAAAAAACAAATTATCATTGATAAGCCCATAAAAGAGCTTGGCTTACATACANTTTTAGTTTCTCTNCACCCTGAAACACAATGTAATATAGCATTGAATGTGGCAAGATCAGAGGATGAGGCTGCGCTACAAGCTGATGGGAAATCAATTCAAGATTTAGCAGCGCAGGCAGAAGCTGATGCAGAATTTGAAATAGCTGAGTTGTTTGACGATATGGGAGCTGCGGCTTTGGAGGAGCTTGAAGAGCTAACAGAGTCAGATAATAAAGAAAAAGTTGAAGATACAACAGAAGAAGAGATAACTGAAAGCTGACAAATCTTTTGTTTAAGTTATCTTTTGACCTTTAGCTTGAAGTTACTTTTATACCTGAATTTTCTAGGCGTGCTCTCACAGTTTCAGCCAGCTTTACGGCGTCCGGATTATCTCCGTGGACACATATAGTGTCTACCTCCACAGGTATTTTAACTCCGTTTATAGACGTCAATGCCCCCTCATCAATTGTCCTCAAGATATTGTCAGCAGCTGTTATTGGATTATGAATTATAGCTCCATCTAATTTTCGTGAAAGTAATTGACCTTCGTCAGTATAGGCTCGATCGGCAA
Organism: Paracoccaceae bacterium; assembly: GCA_002683355.1. Classification (GTDB taxonomy): domain Bacteria; phylum Pseudomonadota; class Alphaproteobacteria; order Rhodobacterales; family Rhodobacteraceae. Next base: position 21,444 of record NYTF01000005.1, read on the forward strand.
ATATCTCGCACTTAAATGGATGGGACAATTCAACAGCAGCTTTTTGTAATTGGGTTTCCGCGACAACAAAAACTGGCAAAGTTTCATCGAGATCTCTAACTGCCTTTGTAAAAACCCTAGATATGTTAATATCTTCACAGGCCATGTTATTCAGAGCACCATGTAATTTGACGTGTTTTAGTAAACCATTTTCTGATTTCACTATCGACTCAAGAGCGCCAATCTGATACAAAATAAGATACCTAAGCTCATCGTCTGAGTTAAACTCAAATCTCCTTCTGCCAAAACCTTTTAAATCATCAAACCCAGGATGGGCTCCAATTGATACATCTTTTTCTTTACATATTTTAACAGTATTTGCCATTATTTCAGGATCACCAGCATGAAAGCCACAAGCAATGTTAGCTGAAGTAACTATATTTAGAATTTCAAAATCATTACCTATCGTGTAGGGACCATAGCTCTCACCTAAATCTGCATTTAAGTCAACTTTCTTCATACTCATCTCCCCTAATCGCTCCATCTATCAATCCATAACTCAATAAGTTATCAATATCGCTTGGATCCCTCGTTAAATTGAAAACTTCGTTTTCTAAATCACTTAACTCATCAGTAAAATCTTTTAAGGCTTTTATTGCCTCATTCAAAGACACTAAAGTAAATTTAAATGTCGAGTTAACTCCAATTTGCGCAACTTTATGAAGATCTGCAGAAATTACAGTTGCGATTCTTGGATATCCCCCAGTAGGTTGTCTATCATTTAACAAAATCGTGGGGACACCTTGACCATCAATTTGAATATCACCTATTTCTATTGCCTCAGACAATACGTTTAATCCACTTTTAGTATCAAACTTTTTACCTTGATGGCCTAGCCTAATACCCATTCGATCCCTCGAACTTGTAATTGTGAATTCTGTTTTTAAAAAATTTTCAAATATCTTTTTTGAAAACAAGCGCGTTTGGGGTCCAGAAATTAGTCGGATTTTATTACAGTTTGTATAATTCCGCATCTTTATCGCTGATATTTTGACATTTACCGGAGATGCATAAGGCAAATAATCACCCGTTTTTAAAATAGTTCCCAAACCTGCACGAATATTCCCACTCCGTGAACCAAAATGAACTGCTGTCAAAAAACCTCCCGCAACATGTAAATAACTATAAAATCCAGTGGAAATTGAACTTACTTCAATCTCGTCGTCCTCTGACGCAGAGAATACTTCCGCTTGTAATTTTAATACCCCATTTAATTTTATTGTTGAATTTGCTCCTGTTGACGCGAAAAATGATGGCCTTTTAACTATAAATTTACCACCTGCTCCAGAGAATTCGATTACTGATGTATTTGATTTGTCTCCAAAAAGTGAGCGGCCTAGATTTAACGCTAGTGTATCAACTGCGCCCCCAGCCGTTAGTCCAAATCTTTGTAATCCTGGCCGACCATTGTCTTGAATTGAAGCACCTGGAAAAACTTTTTTTACAAATAAAGTCATTTTTCAAAAGTTTCCCACAAAATATCATCAGAAATTGATCTTGCTTTATTTTTGCTTACTTGTTCAAAACGAATGCTATCACCCGCATTCAAAAGAAATTTGGGCTCTTTATTCAGATTAAACGTTAAACAGGGAGACGTGCCAATCCTGCGCCACCCTGTAGGCATAGGCGTTGCAGGAAAGACAGTTTGGCGCAATGCAATCAAAAGAGAACCACCTGGAACAGAAGGTTTAACTTTTTCACCACGTGGAATATTCCAAACTTGAGGTAGCAAGCCACAATAACTACACCCTGCCCCAAAGCCCAGCATCATTACCTGTTGTTGACTTTCTGTATGGCTACTAACAACTTGATCAGATCTAAGGCCCATTAAATCACTGATTTCTTCTAAATCAGGTCCATCATCCCCACCGTAAACAGCAGGTATTACAAATGATCTTCCTAAATGGGTTGGCGTTTCCAAATCTTTTTCTAAAAAAAATAATATTTTTTCTTTTAAATGCTCATACGTTATTTCAAGTGGATTAAAGCGCACCATTAGGCTTATTAGAGTTGGCGTTGTTTCTTGAACACCTTTTGGTAAAGAATTATTTATTAAAAAATCTAATGCCAAGGCTTTTTTATTTGATGAGATTTCAAAATGATTACCAAATTCAATTAAAAGTCCTTTATCTCCTAAAGGTGATATTCTTGGAAAAACTATATCTTTTTTTTTAGCAATCATATAATTTTCATAATTAAAATAAATTTAATAATTTTAGCATGTTACAAATATTCAATAATCATCATTAAATATCTAGAACAGATTGCCGTAATAACTTTATATTCTCACCATAAACTTTCGAATTTTCAACAGAACCACCATTAAAAACACTCGAACCTGCCACAAGCACATTAGCCCCAGCGGCTACCATAATTGGTGCGGTATCAACTGTTATACCACCATCAATTTCTATGTGAATTGGACGATCCCCTATCATAGTTTTCAATCTTTTTACTTTTTCAACTTGCGAATAAATAAATTTTTGCCCACCAAAACCAGGATTTACGGTCATTACACATATCAAATCGATATGATCTAGCAAATTTTCTATGCTATCTGCGGGGGTTCCAGGATTTAAAGCAACCCCTGCTTTCACTTTAAGACTTCTTATTGTCTGCATTGTACGCAATATATGAGGTGTAGCTTCTACATGAGCGGATATTATATCAGCGCCTGCTTCCGCAAAGCCTTCAATAAATGAGTCAACTGGGGAAATCATTAAATGAACATCCATGAAGGTTTTAATATGCGGCCTAATGGATTTACAAGTCTCGACTCCAAAAGTTATGTTTGGAACAAAATGCCCATCCATGACATCAATGTGAACCAAATCTGCACCTTCTTTTTCAATCGCTCTACACTCAGCACCGAAATTTGCAAAATCAGCACTTAGAATTGAGGGAGCAATCTTTAAGGTTTTGTCAAATTTCATTTGGAATCACATTTCATTTATTTTAACTTATAATACAGGAAACCCAAGAATTGTGAAAATAAAATTACCGCTACGTTAGCGAACTAAAAGTTTGTACTCAATAAGTGTCCCAGCTATTCAAAAGTAAGGAGGAGATAGTTCATGTCCAGAGTAGAAACAGTTTTCCAATCTCAGTTAAGGCAAGTTGGCTCAGAAGTTGGAACCTCCCCATGGGTAAAAGTCGATCAAAATATGATTGACAAATTTGCCGATGTCACTTTGGACCCTCAGTTTATTCATATTGATGCAGAACGTGCAAAAACAGAAACACCATTTGGTGGAACAATTGCTCATGGTTTTTTAAGCCTGTCTCTTGCTTCAAAATTTGCAATTGACACTTTTCCTCCAGAACCTGGTCAAGTAATGAGTATAAACTACGGACTAAACAAAGTTAGATTTTTAAATCCTGTAAAAACTGGTGCCCGAATTAGGGGTCGCTTCACAATGAACAGTGTAATAAGGAAATCAGAACTTCAAATATTAAGAGAATTAGGATTAACTATAGAAATTGAAAATGAGCCAACACCAGCACTATACGCTGAGTGGTTGGGCTTAGCAATTTTTGGATAAAGGAAACAAAATGTCAAATGATGTAGTTATCGTCGCAACAGCTCGAACTCCAATCGCAAAAGCTTATCGAGGCGCATTTAATGATACACAACCCCAAGAATTGATGGGGCACGCAATTAAACAAGCAATAACACGTGCTAGAATTGAAGGTGATGAAATTGAAGATGTGCACATCGGTGCTGCCTTACAGCAAGGAAGCACGGGAGGAAATATAGCAAGGCAGTCGGCGATTAGAGCTGGATTACCTACATCTGTCCCAGGTATGTCAGTAGATAGACAATGTTCAAGTGGTTTAATGACGATTGCATCAATTGCAGGCAGAATAAAAAACGGCGAGATTAATATTGGCATCGCTGGTGGTGTGGAAAGCGTTTCGTTAGTACAAAATGATAAAATGAATAATTTTCGATCAAAAGATCCATGGAATATTAAAAACCGCCCAGATCTTTACATGAGTATGTTAGAAACTGCAGAAGTAGTAGCGGAGAGATACGGTGTTACCAGAGAGCAACAAGATATTTATGCTTGCGAAAGTCATAGAAGAACAGCTTTGGCACAATCAACTGGAAGGTTGGCAAACGAAATTGCTCCTCTAACAACGATAAAGAAAGTTCAAGATCGTGAAACAAAAGAAATTAGTGATGTTGAAGTGAGACTCGAAAACGATGAGGGCCTCAGAGCAAGCACGAGTATTGATAGCCTAGCTGGTTTGCAGCCCGTATTTGCCGATGGGCTATCCATTCAACAAGGCAAGTACATTACAGCAGGGAATGCTTCACAACTTTCAGATGGAGCAGCAGCTCTCGTATTGATGAGCGAGAAAGTGGCAGCATCAAAGGGATTGGAACCATTAGGAGTTTATCGAGGAATTGCTGTTGCTGGTTGTGATCCAGACGAAATGGGCATTGGGCCAGTATTCGCAGTACCTGATCTGTTAAGAAAACAAGGCTTATCAATAGAAGATATTGACATGTGGGAGCTAAATGAAGCCTTTGCCTCACAATGTCTTTATTGCAGAGATCGACTAGGAATAGATCCAGAAAAATATAATACCAATGGAGGCGCTATTGCAGTGGGCCATCCATACGGGATGTCCGGGGCTAGAATGGCTAGTCATGTGTTACACGAAGGCAAAAGAACCAACATTAAATTGGGCGTTGTTTCGATGTGTATTGGTGGTGGCATGGGCGCCGCCGGCTTGTTTGAATTAAACTAAAGGAAAAATAATGTCGAACGTAATTTCTTTTGAAGTTGTTGAAAATACTGCAGTAATCACATTCAACAATCCACCTGTAAATGCCTTGGGTCATGCCGTACGCAGCGGTATAGTTGACGCACTTGATAAGGCGAATAATAATGTAAATGTGAAAGCAATAATTTTGATTGGTGGTGGAAGAACTTTTCCCGCTGGTGCAGATATTACAGAATTTGGTGGACCCTTGCTAGAGCCAGGCTTGCCCGAAGTAGTAAATCTTATTGAAAATCAAACATTACCAGTAATAGCTGCAATCCATGGAACAGCATTAGGGGGTGGTTTGGAAATAGCTCTTGGTGCCAATTTTAGAATTGCAACGAAAGAAGCAAAAATAGGCCTTCCAGAAGTTCATCTTGGCCTTTTACCAGGTGCAGGTGGAACACAAAGATTTCCAAGAATCGCTGGAGCTAAAGCATCAATTGAACTTATGACATCAGGGACACCAATAAGAGCATCAGCAGCACACAAGCTTGGTGTCATTGACAAGATTGCAAATGATAATCTTTTAGATTCGGCTTTGAGTTATTCTAACACAATAATTCAAAACAAATTACCTGCTGTCAAAACTTCTGAAAGAACAGACGGGCTACAAGACAAAAAGAGTAATAAAGAAGCAATTGAAAATGCAAGAAATGCATTGAAATCTAAAGCAGGCGGCCTGCACTCACCATTTAGAATTGTCGATTGTATCGAAAAAGCATTAAACTCTTCCATAATTGAAGGGCTTAAATATGAAAGAGATGCGTTTATAGATTGCTTAAACACACCGCAGCGCGAGGGTTTGGTGCATGCATTTTTTGCAGAAAGGAAGAGTTCCAAAGTACCTGAGGCCGGTAGAGCAGCTCCAAGGCAGCTAGAACATTTAGGAGTTATTGGTGGTGGCACAATGGGCAGTGGTATCACCCTGGCTGCTTTAAAATCTGGTATGCAGGTCACAATGGTAGAACAAGACTCTGGCAGTATAGCTAGGGGCATTCAGAACGTTGAGAAAGTTTTAGACCGAGACATCTCAAAAGGGCGATTAGATTTAAGTGGTAAAGCAGAAATTATGGGTCGATATACTCCTACAACCGATTTTCAAAATATTGCTGAGGTGGATATGGTCATAGAAGCTGTTTTTGAGGAAATGGAAGTGAAAAAAGCTGTTTTTAAAAAATTAGACAATGTTGTTAGACAAGGTGCTGTATTGGCATCAAATACAAGTTACTTGGATATTGATGAAATTGCTTCTGCCACCAAACGACCTCGCGACGTAATTGGACTTCATTTCTTTTCTCCCGCAAACATAATGAAGTTACTAGAGATTGTGATTCCATCAAATCCTTATGATGATGTGGTTGCAACTGGTTTCTTACTAGCAAAGAAAATGCGTAAAGTTCCAGTAAGAGCAGGGAATTGCCATGGTTTTATAGGAAATAGGATACTATCTATTTATGGAGAGCTTGCAGCATATTTAGTAGAAGATGGCGCCACACCAGAACAAGTAGATACTGCTGTAAGGAATTTTGGATATCCTATGGGACCATATCAAATGTTTGATATGGCTGGGCTGGATATTGGTTGGGCTAATCGAAAAGCTGGAGCATCTAGTCGAGACCCAAAAAGAAGATATGTAAGCATTGCTGATCGCATTTGTGAAAACGGATGGTTTGGACAAAAAACTGGAAAAGGATTCTATGAATATCCCGAAGGCATAAGGTTTGGTGTTGAAAATCCAGACCTAAAACAAATAATAGAAACGGAGAGATCAAAAAAGAATATTATTCCAAAACAATTTTCTGAACAAGAAATCATGCGACGTTATATGGCTGCAATGATTAATGAAGCCGCAGACGTGGTTCATGAAGGAATAGCGCTGAGGCCATCAGATGTGGATGTAACATTACTGTACGGATACGGTTTTCCAAGATATCGGGGAGGGCCACTAAAATATGCTGATATGTATGGCTTGGAAAAGCTTGCAGAGGATATTAAAGAATTTGAGAAAGAAGATCCAATTTTTTGGAAACTGTCGCCGTTAATTGAAAAACTTATCAAAGAGAATAAAAATTTTGATAGCTTAAATTGAGTAAAAAATATGGATGTAAATTTTACAAGAGAGCAAGAAAAATTTCGACTAGAAGTTAGAGAGTTTCTAACTTCTGCCATACCACCTAAATTAGCTGATAAAATTGAAAATAATAAGCCTTTATTAAAAGAAGACATGCAAAACTGGCATGATATTTTAAACAAAAAGGGATGGTTGGCTTCATCTTGGCCCAAAGAATATAATGGTACAGGTTGGGGCGTTGTTGAACAGTTCATATTTGAAGATGAACTAGCTGCTGCAAATGCACCACGAACAGTTCCATTTGGCCTAAGAATGTTAGCACCAGTCTTGATGAAATTTGGTACAAAAGATCAGTGCAATTATTGGTTACCCAGAATTCTAGATGGATCTGACTGGTGGTGCCAGGGTTATTCGGAACCAGGTTCAGGATCAGACCTAGCATCATTAAAAACATCTGCGGTTAAATGTGGCGACCAATACTTAGTAAACGGTCAAAAAACTTGGACTACATTAGCTCAACATGCGAATATGATTTTTAACCTTGTAAGAACCTCAAATGAAGGCAAACCTCAACAGGGAATATCATTTTTAATGATAGACATGAACTCACCAGGAATTGAGGTACGTCCAATAAAGACAATAGATGGTGGCCATGAAGTTAATGAGGTTTGGTTTTCAGATGTTCGTGTGCCAGCAGAAAACTTAATAGGTGAGGAAAATAAAGGTTGGACTTACGCTAAATACCTTCTCAGCCATGAAAGAAATAATATAGCAACTGTGGGAATCTCCAAAAAGAAGCTAGAAAAACTAAAGGTAATCGCAAAAAATGAGTTTAGAAATGGACTTCCATTAATAAAAGATCCGTTATTCGCTGCTCGATTGGCGAGACTGGAAATAAGTTTGCTAAATATGGAGACCACAAACTTAAGGGTTTTATCAGAATCCGAAAAAGGGGGCGATCCTGGAGCCGAAAGCTCAATGCTCAAAATTCTTGGTTCAGAAATTTGTCAGGAGTTAGACCACCTTCAACGTCGTGCTGCTGGTCGGTTTGGTCGTATTTCCAGACCTGAGGCTCTGGAAGAAGGCTTTAACGGTGAAGACATAGGGCCATTTTTTGCGCATACAGCGTCCAGTACCTACTTTAATAACAGAAAGGTATCGATATACGGTGGATCAAATGAAATTCAGAAAAATATTATAACTAAAATGATTATAGGACTTTAAAGCTTAAATTATGGATTTTGATCAAACAGAAGAACGGAGACTAATTGCTGATACAGTAGCAAAATTTATAGCTAAAGATTATCCGATTGAAAATCGAGTGAAGGCTGCTAATTCAGAAATTGGGTTTTCAACAGATAACTGGGCAAAAATACATGAGTTAGGTATTCCCTACGCCCTGTTTTCAGAGGAGTTCAATGGCTTTGGAGGAGACGGTTTCGATATAGCATCGTTATTTGAAGCTTTGGGAAAGGGTCTAATCGTAGAGCCTCTATTAATTAGTTTAATTTCAGGAGATATTTTATCTTTTTCCAAAAAACACTCTTCCCTACTTCAAGATATTATTTCTGGAAATAAAAGAATAGCATTCGCTCATTTTGAAACACAATCCGGCTATGAAAGTGCAAATATTTTAACAAACGTGAGAGATCAGAAAATATCAGGCGTAAAATCAATGGTGCAATTTGCAAATGGTGTCGATAATATACTCGTATCAGCAATAGATGGACAGAGATTAAAATTATATTTGATCAATCCAAATGCTAAAGGTCTTAAGGTTAATGATTATCAAACTGTTGATGGTGGAAGAGCCGCTGAAATATTACTCGATCAAGTCGAAGCTATAGAATTAGATATAGACGGAGAAACCGCTTTAAGCTCTGCATTGGGTAAGGGAATACTCGCGTTATCTGCTGAAGCCTTAGGCATAATGGAACACATAAAAGAATTAACAATCAATTATCTACGAACAAGAAGCCAATTTGGTCTACAATTGGGTAAGTTTCAAGCTCTTCAGCATCGGGTAGCACAAGTGCTATTGGAAATTGAACAAGCCAGATCAGCTGTGATAAACGCAAGCGCAGCATTGCAGGCATCTGGTGAAGAAAGGGAAAAAGCTTTATCTGCCTGCAAAATGACAATAGGGCGAGTTGGACAGTTTGTTGCTGAAGAATCTATTCAACTTCATGGTGGGATTGGCATGACCTGGGAGTATGAATTAGGTCACTTTGCCAAAAGGCTTATAATGATAGATCATGAATTTGGAGATGAAGATTATCATATAGCTAAGTTTTCTTCCTTTTACACTTAATCAAAAATAAATAAGTTTAATACCTTAAATATTTGCACTAATTGATTTATCTACAACGTCTGCCAATACCGAAATAGCTAATGTTTTCGGGTTCCTAGCAGAAGGAATTAAACCTATTTTATCTTGTAATCTAGCTAATTCTGATTTTGTAGCTCCCATTTCTTTTAGCTGTGTTAACAAATTCAAATGGGCTACTTTACTGCCCTGCGCTCCAATATAAAATGCGTTACTTTTAAGGATTTTTCTCAAGAGATGAGGTTCCCATTCATGATCATGGAAAAACAATACAATAGCTGTCCATTTGTCAATTTGAACATCGGGAAAATCATCAAAAGAAGACAGGTGAAAGACATCGCATTGATCAAAAGCCACATCATTTATTAACGATATATCTGGTGAAAGTAATTTGACCTCAAACCCTGCAGCAAGTGACAATGAACAAAATGTGTATGTTTCGGCACCAGCCCCCATGACAATAAATTTTGTTTCTGGTATTAAATTGAAGCAAAATATCTTATCTTTCAACTTCTTATGGATCAGATCAGTAACCTCAATAGAACCCGTCAAAAGATTTATTGAAACCCCACGTGGCAATCTATTATCTAACCCATTTATGATCTGATTAAGCATAGACTTATCTGGATTAGGTACAGAAAGAATTTTAATACCTCCACCACATGGTAACTTTAAATCAAATATATTAGATCCAAGCCCATAATTAGAAATAACAGGAGATTCCTTCTCAAAACTTGATTTTGCTGATAGCCATAAATCATCCTCAATACATCCAGAGGATAATGAACCACAGCGCTCACCTTCACTAGAAAACGCCATCATTGAACCAACTTCGCGATAACTCGGACCAGTACTATCAATAATTATGGACAGAACACATGGATTATCTTGATTTAATATAAACTTAATCGGGGCATATTCTGACAAAAACATTAGGTAAAATTTCCAATAAAATTACGGCTGACAAATAGCGTATATTAATAAATAATGCTATGGTTTAATCTCTTTGACAATTAAAAGCTTTACGACCATTAATTGTTAACAATTTAAAAGTACAAACTTAAAATAACTTTGGAGATACAATGCAAATCAAGTATTTACATACAATGGTGAGAGTGGCCAATTTGGAAGCTTCGTTGCAATTTTACAAATTATTAGGACTTAAAGAAACACGTCGTTATGATAACGAGCAAGGGCGATTTACACTCATTTTTATGGCTGCAGACAATCAACATGAGACGCCTATAGAACTCACCTACAATTGGGATGGCGATCAAGAGTTACCAAGTGATAGCCGCCATTTTGGCCATATTGCTTATGAAGTTGAAAATATCTATGCTACTTGCAAATTTTTACAAGACAATGGCGTTGTGATTAATCGACCACCCCGTGATGGCCGTATGGCATTCGTTAGATCCCCTGACAATATCTCAATAGAGCTACTTCAGGCTGGAGAGCCATTAGCAAGCGAAAAACCCTGGAGTGAAATGGACAATATTGGGCATTGGTAAAAAAATTGAATTTTATTGTATTTTTATTATTAAAATAATATAGATGTCGTGTCTCTTCGGAGAATATGGCGATAAACGCGCTCGTAATACACGGATCGGACCCGGGGGCGGTACCCGGCGACTCCACCATAGTTCCTTCATTTGAGGACTAAGGGGTCGAAATAGGATCGACGGACGTTTAAAGGTGTTAGCTTTTGCTCGGTGAGATACCACCGTTATCGGTTCAACAAGTACAATTGCAAATGACAATAGTGCTCCGAGAGCTTTGGCTGCTTAAGCAGTTCGAGTAATCGAAAATTAAGCCCAGTCGCCTAGCCGCGTCTGGCGGGGTTTGTAGGCACCTGGCAACAGAAGCCTACGCTCATTAATAGCACCTGATCTTTACCTAACGAAAATAGATGACATATTTTATAAAACGTCGTAAACAAATTATATCAATTTTTAATTTAATGGTGAGATATTGAAATATAAAAGAGGTAGAAATGGATACTCAAAAAAATTTAATGATGTTTACTCCGATAGTGGCAATAATATTTGGAGCTTGGTTTTTATTTGCTCCTAATACGTACAATTCGGTAATGGGAGTCGATCTTTCAACAGTCACAGATATCGCTCTTGGCAACCAACAAAATATTGGTGTTAGCCTACTAGTATTAGCGTATGTGAACTGGATCTTACGGGGATTGTCCGATACTGGAAATTGTGAGAAAATAATGACCACGTTTTGTGTTGGTTGGGCAATGTTTGGAATTGGCGGACTTTATATAGTTGGTGGTGACTTTGGATTTTCAAATCCATTTACAATTCAATCACTAATTTTTATCATTATTTCAATAATTTATTATATGCTTAGAGCGCCAAAACTAACTTAGACAAGTTTGGAGGTGCTATTTCAATTAGCACCTCCAGAATAAGTAAATGTTAACTTGACTGAGTTCGATTTTTACGGGCAAATCTAAAAGACAATATACACAGCACGCAATATATTAACCCTGTAATGAGCATCATTAATTTTGAAGATCCAGCCCATACGTTTTCAAAAGGTCCATCAGGAGAGCCAAATCCTCTAAAGAAGTCTAGCCCACCAAAAAATATCAATAGCCCAAATATAACAGCAAAATGCATTAAAAGTTTTTTTCTCTCTGGAACCCATATAGCTAATATTGACAAAATTAATATCGGCACACCAAACATTGAAGGAATTAATGAAGTAATGGATGTGCTATCACTTATGAAGGTGATAAGAAAACCCCATGTCAAGAGACATATGCCATAAATTACTGATATACCCTCCATATTTACCCCAAGAAAAGTAAATTCATTTTTCATCATACAAAAATCCATTTATCAAATTTAATAAAATATATAGATTAGATAATATATTTATTTTATACAATTAAAAGAAAATACGATATGAAAATTATTTTAAACCTCCCGAGGCGCTGATGTCAAAAACTTTGAACTATACTATTATGATGCAAGATGCTTTGCGCACATTAGTTAAAAATGTATTGAAAAAGATAGAAATTGAAGGGCTGCCAGGAGATCATCATTTTTACATTACGTTTGACACTAAACACCCTGCCGTACAATTAGCAGATTGGTTGAAAGAAAAACATCCAGACGAGATTACTATTGTAATTCAAAATTGGTTTGATGGCTTAAAAGTCGCTGAAGATAATTTTTCTATTATTCTCAATTTTGGAGATCAATTAGAAGAAATGACCATACCATTTCAATCAATAATATCCTTTGTAGATCCATCAGTAGAGTTTGGTTTAAAATTTGAGAATATTAAAAATGAGGAGCAAATTGAAACAACCACTGAAGCAGAGATGGTTACAATAGAAAATAACGACAAAAAAGATGCAGAAATAGTGTCGTTAGATAGTTTTAGAAAGTAATTTGCTTTTAAAAAATAAGAATTGAAACTTAAATAAGAAAATATTTTTAATTGATGCTTTGTTGTTATTAATTAAATACCACCTTATATCTGATATAACTAATAAGGAGAGCTTTGATGACGCAGACTCGCACCGAAACGGATAGTTTTGGCCCATTAGAAGTCCCTATTGATAAATATTGGGGAGCTCAAACTCAACGATCAATAAAAAACTTTCCAATTGGTTGGGAAAGGCAACCATTAGCTTTAATTCGAGCACTAGGAGTAATTAAAAAAGCCTGTGCGCAAACTAATATGGAAAATGGAAAATTAAAATCTGAATTTGGAAATGCAATCCAAGTTGCCGCTCAAGAAGTAATTGATGGAAAATTAGATGAACATTTTCCCCTTGTTGTTTGGCAAACAGGATCAGGAACGCAATCAAACATGAACGCCAATGAGGTCATTGCAAATAGAGCAATTGAACTTTTAGGGGGTAAAATTGGAAGCAAAAATCCAATCCACCCCAATGACCACTGTAATATGGGTCAGTCCTCAAATGATACCTTTCCTACCGCAATGCATATCTCAGCAGCAGTTACTGTACATAACTTACTTATTCCAAACTTAAGAATTCTTGAAGACTCTTTAAATAAAAAGGTTCAAACTTTTAATCACATAATCAAAATTGGACGAACCCACACACAAGATGCGACGCCACTAACCCTTGGACAAGAATTTTCAGGATATACTCAGCAAGTTTCACAGGGCATTAAGAGAATAGAAAATGGACTACAAAATATTTATGCCCTTGCACAAGGTGGTACTGCAGTTGGCACGGGACTTAATACCGAAAAGGGTTGGGACGTCGCTGTAGCTAAGAATATTTCAAAAATAACTAATCTACCATTTTTTACGGCACCTAATAAGTTTGAAGCTTTAGCAGCNCATGACGCAATTGTAGAATTGTCTGGAGCAATAANAACNGTCGCTGCNTCAATTTTTAAAATCGCTAATGATATCAGATTTCTTGGATCAGGGCCAAGAAGTGGCTTAGGGGAAATTTCATTGCCAGAAAATGAGCCTGGGTCATCAATAATGCCCGGTAAAGTAAACCCAACACAGGCAGAAGCAATCACGCAAGTTTGTGCACAGGTGATAGGAAATGATATGTCTATAAGTTTTGCAGGCAGCCAGGGGCATTTTGAGTTAAATGTATTTAAACCGTTGATGGCCTACAATATCTTACAATCTATTCAGTTATTAGCAGACGCAGCTGCTTCATTTGCTACAAATTGTGTGGATGGTATTACAGCAAATGAAAANAAAATAAATAAACTTATGGCAGAAAGCTTAATGTTGGTAACCGCTCTAGCACCNACAATAGGTTATGATAACGCAACGATTGTTGCNAAAACTGCTCATAAAAATGGTACTAACTTAAAAGAAGAGGCTGTGAAATTGGGNTTTATAGATGAAAAGGGTTTTGATGACATTGTGCGTCCTGAAAATATGATTGGACCAAAAGAGTAACTGAAGCCAAAATTCATTGGGAAAACTCTCAAATTAAAACCCATTCTAATCAAAATTANATCTAGAGAATTTGAATAATAACTATGTATCAAAAGCCTAAAAAAAGATCAGTCCTTATTAATGGTCATAGAACAAGCTTAAGTTTAGAGGATATTTTTTGGCATAAACTTTGTGATATTTCTCAAAAACAAGATATATCAATAAATAAATTAATCACTAAAATTGATTTAGATCGAGAACAAAAATGCAGTTTAGCAGGCGCTATACGATTATATGTTACACATGAAGCTCTTAAGAAAAAAAGTTAGCTCAGCCAATGTATGCTAGTAGTGGAAAAACGTCCAACAGAAAAAATGATATTTTAGAAAATCCTCCTGTAAACAATAAAATTCCGACAACTAATAGTAAAAGTCCCATTAATCTCTCTACCAACAACATATGCTTCTGTAATTTTCTAATTATTGTGACAGATTGCGAAATAAACAAAGCAGATAGCAAAAATGGTACTCCAAGACCTAATGCGTATAATGCTAATAGAGAAGTACCCTGTAGAACAGAACCTTCATTAGCGGCCAAAGCCAGAATTGCTCCAAGTTGTGGGCCAATACAAGGTGTCCAACCAAAAGCGAATGCTAATCCTAAAACATAAGCTCCCAAAGCGTTTCCAACGTTATTCTTAACTTCAAAACGTATATCTTGCTCCAAAAATGGAACCCGAAATATTCTTAGAAAATGAAGAGAAACGATTATAACAATTATCCCAGAAATCTGNCCCATTATNTGCTGATTGCTGAGTAAAAAATTACCAAATGTTGAAGCAACCAAGCCCAGAATNAAGAATACTGTTGATAGACCTANTACAAACATCAATGCTGGCAATAATGTGTCAGAGGTTTTANTTTTTCCAGAAGATAAATGGCTCATTGATATACCGCTCATGTAGGCGATGTATGGCGGAACAATAGGTAGAACACATGGNGACANAAAACTGAGAANNCCAGCAAAAAACGAAATTATTATTGATGTAAATAANCCTGCATCAAAAATTTCGATACCAAACATTTTTTTCCTTAAATCNATTTTNNAAAAACTTATTAGTTATGTGCGCTCTTGAAACGCTGTAGACAAGTAAAAAAAAGAAGTTTACTTCACAATTGATGAAATATGATGATAAAATAGATGCAACTGGCCTGTTATGCCCACTTCCTGTACTTAAAATCAGAAAAAAGCTTAACACTATGGACGTTGGAGAGGTACTGTTTATTTTGGCAGATGATCCAGCAGCGATTGTAGACGTCCCCCACTTTTGTAACGAGCAAGGTCATACATTAATCGAAAGTAAAAAAAACGATAACCAGTTAAGTTTTTCAATTAGAAAAACTTAGTCACTCCGCAGCAAATTTTTCTAATGATTCATTCTCTAACTCTAACAACAGCTCAGCTCGACGCTGTTGAGTTGCATTAATTGATGCCTCTTTTACAGGGCCAAAGCCCTTTATATTTTGAGGTAAAGAAAACAGTTCATTTATTTTGTCTTTATTAATTTCATTAAAATTATCTAAAAACTTATTCAAATCATCTTCGAAATCATTAATTAAGGATCTTTCAAGCTTTCTATCATGACTATACCTGAATGGATCAAAAATAGTATTTCTTAGAAATTTAAACGAGGCTAGAACTCTAAACAAAACTAAAATCCATTGGCCAAATTCTCTTTTAATAGGTCGGCCATCCCTTCCAATCTTACTAATAAGTGGCGGAGCAAGGTGAAAAGTAATCTTTTTAAATTCAGAAAATTGACCAATTAACCTATTCTTTAGATTACTAACATGTAAACGTGCTACCTCATATTCATCCTTATATGTCAATAACTTATGATATGAAATTAAACAAGTTTCTTTAAGCTCATAATCAGTTATTTTGTTGATAAGTTTTCTATATTTATCAGCTAATTTTTTATTTTGATAAAGTTCGATATGATTACAATGCAGATCTATTTTTTCACTCAGAGAAATGGAGGCATAAGGCTTTTTATGTGAAATCGTTTTCTCCACAACAGATGGATCAACGATAACCCAACAACCCAGTTCAAAAGCCTTAATATTCATTTCAATATTGGTGCCGTTCAAAGTGATAGCTTTATGTATAGCAGTTTTTGACAAGGGTATCATACCATTTTGCCAAGACGCACCCAGAATCATAACATTTGCGTAAATACTATCACCGAGCATATTACGACTTAAATCAGAAAAGTCATAAAACTTTACTTTTGACGCCCCAATTTTTGCTTCAATTGCTAATAGGAGGCGATCTGAAGGGATAGCAAACTTTGCATCTCTCGTAAATTCACCTGTAATAGTTTCATGCCCATTAACGATTGCTCTGGTTCTTTCACTATGCATTAAGCTTAATGTGCTAAGGCCAGCAGTTGTGACCAAATCTCCACCTATAACTGCATCGGCTTCAGACGTCGCAACTCTGATAGCACTGATATCTTCAGGTTTGTTTGAAATTCTGCAATGAATGTGAACTGCCCCACCCTTTTGTGCTAAACCAGCCATCTCCATCATACCGGCACCCTTGCCATCGAGGTGCGCAGCCATCGCAAGCAAAGCGCCAATTGTTACTACACCAGTGCCCCCTATTCCCGTTATAACCAAATTATAAGTATGTTTAATTTTTGGCAGTGGCGGATTAGGTAACTGCGGGATTATAAAATCACTTGCAACCTCCTTTTTTAACTTAGCCCCCTCAATAGTTACAAAAGAAGGGCAAAATCCGTTCACACAAGAAAAATCCTTATTGCAGGAGGATTGGTCGATAGCTCTCTTGCGGCCAAATTGTGTCTCGATTGGAACAATAGAGACACAATTTGANTGAATACCACAATCTCCACATCCTTCACACACATCCGGGTTAATAAAAACCCTCTTGTCAGGGTTCGGGAATTGATGCCNTTTTCTNCGACGTCTTTTTTCAGCAGCACAAGTCTGCACATAAACAATCGCTGACACACCTNTTAATTCTTTATATCTATTTTCAACTTCTAAAAGATTACTTCTTTCAGTAATTTCAATATTTTTTGGAAATAAATGAAAGTCAATTTCTTCCTTTTTATCATACACTACAGCTAAGTTTTTTATCCCAATTGCCTTTAACTCATTTACAATGCGATAAGAATCCANACCACCATCATTTCCTTGACCACCAGTCATGGCTACAGCATCATTGAATAGTATTTTATAAGTAATTGTAGTNCCCGCTGACATAGCCGCTCTGATGGCTTGAATNCCTGANTGATTNTATGTGCCATCNCCTAAATTCTGNAAAACATGAGNACGAGTAGAGAAAGGTGCTTCACCAATCCAGTTAGCTCCNTCACCACCCATNTGCGTATAGCCCAATGTATCTCGATCCATCCACTGAACCATGTAGTGGCAACCTATACCAGCATAAGCTCGGGATCCTTCTGGGATTTTAGTGGAAGAATTATGAGGGCATCCAGAGCAAAAATATGGTGTCCTAGTTGCAATTTCTGGTATATTTTCTAATTTAGTTGCTTCGTTTAAGCCACTTAATGCTAATGTGATTTTTTCTGAAGCACACCCGATGCGTTTTAGAATTCCACCCACTTTTTGTGCAATAAAAACAGGATCAATCGCGTACTGAGTTGGAAATAAAATATTTTCCTCATCATCTTTTGATCCAAATACTCGGCAATTTAAATTATTATCAAATAGAACCTCCTTTATTTGTGGTTCTAAAATTTTACGTTTTTCCTCAATTACTATAATAAAATCAAGATCTTGACNCCATTNCTTAAAGCTNACANTATCAAGTGGCCAAATCATGCCAATTTTATAGGTCTTAATTTTTAATAGATTACACTCGTCTTCATCCAAACCCAAAAGTTGCATAGAATGAGCCAAATCTAACCAATTTTTACCGGCTGCTACGAAACCAATTTTAGAATCAGATTTACCATGAACATGTTGATCAATTTTATTTGACCGAGCAAACTCTTCTNCAGCTATCTTTTTATACCTATGTAATCGCTCTTCTTGATTAATTGGCAGATCAACCAGTCTTATATTCAAACCTCCATCCGGCAAATCTAAATTAGGTAATGAAATATTAATTCGGTCATTTCTTGCGTCAACCACTGAAGTTACTTCAATGGTATCTTTGGTACACTTCAAACCTACCCAAACGCCAGCAAATCTTGACATAGCGATCCCTAGCAAGCCATAATCTAGAATTTCTTGCACTCCGGCTGGAGATAAGATNGGCATCATAGCATCTATTAAGGCGAAATCNGATTGATGTAAGGTAGTAGAGCTCTCTCCCGTATGATCATCACCCATCGCCATTAAAACTCCACCTAGTGGCGATGTACCTGCCATATTTGCATGCCGCATAACATCTCCTGAGCGATCGATCCCAGGTCCCTTTCCGTACCAAAGCCCAAACACTCCATCAAACTTACCTTCACCTCTCAATTCCGATTGCTGAGAACCCCAAAGTGCTGTTGCAGCTAAATCCTCATTTAATCCAAGCTGGAATAAAATATCACTCTCAGAAAGCTCTTTTTTNGCAATTTGCATTTGGAAATCGACCGATCCCATNGGNGATCCTCGATAACCTGTAACCAAGCCTGCAGTGTNATTTCCACATAACCTATCACGCGCTTTTTGCATGAGCATTAATCTTACAAGCGCTTGAGTTCCATTTAATATGATTTGATCTTTATCCAAATCATATCTATCTTTGAGAGAAACTTCTTTTAATTCCATAGATTAATCTTTCAAAACCTAATTTATATATATTATAAAATGAATATAATTNAATTAATCAAAAAAAAATACTAAATATTAGACANCTACAATAATTAGCAAATTATGCCTTCATTCAATAATAGGTAAAAGGGTCAAAACATGGACTGGGACAAATTGCGAGTTTTTTATGCAGTAGCTGAAGCTGGCAGTTTGACCCGTGCAGGAGATATTTTACATCTTAGTCAATCAGCAGTTAGCAGGCAAATAACTGCACTTGAAGAAAGTCTTGATACTATTCTTTTTCACCGGCATGCCAGAGGATTGATATTAACTGAGCAAGGAGAATTACTACTCGATACAACCTCGATAATTAGTAAAGAAATAGATGCAGCGTCTGCTCGAATACGAGATAGTGAAGATGAAGTTTTTGGTGAGCTTAAAGTCACAACGACAACAGCATTTGGAACCTTATGGTTGGCCCCACGGCTCTCGCGGCTTTATGAGATTTACCCAAATTTAAAGATTGATTTAATGCTTGAAGAGAGAGTTTTAGATTTACCCATGCGACAAGCAGATGTTGCCATCCGAATGAAAGAACCAAGCCAAGCGGATTTAGTCAGACGACGACTAATGTCAGTTACAATGAGATTATTTGCTTCTAATGAGTATCTAGAAAAGAATGGAATTCCTCAATCTTTAAATGAATTAACAAATCATCGAATAATTAGTCAGAATGTTGACACACCACAAACTGGTGCAGGATTAGAGTTAATTCGAAAACTTTTTGCGTCTGAACATGAAAGCCACCTGACGGTAAATAATTACTTTGGGGTCTTGCAAAGCGTTATCCACAATCTAGGGATAGGTGTATTNCCAGATTATGTCGAAGAAGATTTTNCATATATTAAAAGAGTTCTCCCAGACANCCGATCAAGTGAAGTTCCAGTTTACTTGGCCTACCCTGAGGAATTGCGACATTCTAAAAGAGTTACAGCCTTCAGAGATTTTGTTGTAGAAGAAGTCGTGGCATTTAGGAAAAGCCANAAAAAATGAGCTATGCATTTTATGCATGTCGAATATGCACNAAAATCTGTTGAAAACTTNATCAAAAAAGATAANTTNGAAANTGAAGATNAGNATTNTTCTAATTTACCTCCCTGTTGACTTAGGTCGAGCTTAGCTCGACCTTTTTTTTGTTTAAAGTAAAAAAATATAATTTGGCTCTTTTTAAATTTTATTCAACGCTATAATTATGTATCAATCGGTAAAAAACGAATAGAAAGTCAANNATGACAGATCCCACTATCACTGNAGAGTTAATCGCTGATCATGGGCTCAATAAAACTGAATATAAACTCATATTAAAGCTATTAGGGAGAATCCCCACATATACCGAGCTAGGAATCTTCTCTGCTATGTGGAATGAACATTGTTCATACAAATCATCAAAAAAATGGCTAAGAACTCTTCCAACCAGTGGTGAAAATGTCATTTGTGGGCCCGGGGAAAATGCTGGTATTATAGATATTGGTGATGGCCAAGCAGTNGTCTTTAAAATGGAGAGCCATAATCATCCATCTTACATNGAGCCTTATCAAGGAGCTGCTACTGGTATGGGCGGGATTTTAAGAGANGTTTTTACTATGGGTGCTAGACCAATAGCNGCAATGAATTCACTTTCTTTTGGAGAATTAACACATTTCAANACGAAATCTCTNGTCGCAGGTGTTGTTTCTGGTATTGGTGGTTACGGAAATAGTTTCGGCGTACCGACAATCGGCGGAGAACTTCGTTTTGATAGCTCATACAATGGTAACTGTTTAGTAAATGCATTTGCTGCTGGTTTGGTTGATACCGATAAGATATTTTACTCTGCTGCTTCTGGCGTTGGAATGCCAGTGGTATATTTAGGCGCAAAAACTGGTAAAGATGGCGTTGGCGGAGCCACGATGGCATCCTCAGAATTTGACGAAAATATCGAAGAAAAGAGACCAACAGTTCAAGTTGGTGACCCATTCACAGAGAAATGCTTAATGGAAGCGACTCTTGAACTAATGGAGACGGGGGCAGTAATTTCAATTCAAGATATGGGTGCAGCTGGCCTAACTTGCTCGGCTGTAGAAATGGGAGATAAAGGGAATTTAGGAATAAAATTAAACCTTGATGAAATACCAATTCGCGAAAATAATATGACTGCTTACGAGATGATGCTTTCTGAGTCTCAAGAGCGCATGTTGATGGTTCTTAAACCAGATTTGGAAAAAGAAGCAAAAGAAGTCTTTCGTAAATGGGATTTGGATTTTGCAATTGTTGGAGAAACGATTGCAGAGGACAAATTTGAAGTTTGGCACAATGGTAAAATTAAAGCCAATTTACCCTTAAAAGCCTTATCGGGTAATGCTCCTGA
>NYTF01000001.1 GCA_002683355.1 Paracoccaceae bacterium
TTTATATCAAAATGGATTTTGGTTCAGGGTGCGCTTGCAAATGGCTGGTGGCATATCGCTTTACTAATTGTTTTATCATCATTGTTATCGGTAATATATGTATGGCGGTTAATTGAGATACTGTATGTTGTTCCAACAAAAAAAGTGGGGACAATTACAGAGGCTCCCATTTCTATGCTTGCCCCGATGTGGATTATCGCATTTGCATGTTTATTTTTTGGTGTATTCACAGATTTTATTTTAGATCCAGCTCAAACTGCTGCTCAAAATTTGCTGAGTTTGCCAGGTGGTGGCATTGAAAATAGTTTGGGAGATGGGTCGTGACAGGGGTATCCATGACGATAATACTTTCGATTTTGATGCCCTTATTGGGGATCTTTGGAAATATTTTTCTAAGACAGCACAAAAATCTTAGAGATACGTTTACATTTTTAGTTTCTGTTTTGACATTTAGTGCTGTTTTTGCAGTTTTTCTGCTTACCGGTGGCCTCCAACAAGAAGAGCTATCTATTTTAACAGTACTGCCTAACTTAGATATCGCATTTAAAGTAGAGCCAATTGGGTTATTATTTGCTTTGGTCGCTTCTGGTCTCTGGATGCTTACACATCTTTATGGCATTGGATATATGCGTGGGACGAATGAAGATAGACAAGCTCAATTTTTTGCTTTCTTTTGTGTCGCCATATTTGCAGTGATGGGAATTTGCTTTGCTGCAAATATGTTCACATTATTTATTTTTTATGAAATTTTAACCCTGTCGACTTACCCGCTGGTAGCACATAAAGGTGATGCAAAGTCTGTTTCTGGAGCAAGGGTATATCTTGGTATGCTCTTGGGTACTTCTATTGTATTTTTGCTAACTGCTTTAATTTGGACGTATGTCTTGGTAGGGCATTTAGATTTTATGCCTGGGGGAATTCTTAAAGAAAAAATTGAAGTTGGACTATTACCCCTATTACTTGGTCTGTATGCTTTTGGAATTGGTAAAGCAGCTTTAATGCCCTTACATCGATGGTTGCCCGCTGCAATGGTGGCTCCAACACCTGTTTCGGCCTTATTGCATGCGGTAGCAGTTGTTAAAGCTGGCGTTTTTACAATATTGAAAGTTGGAGTTTATATCTTTGGTTTAGATTTTCTTGCAGAATCTGGCGCATCACAATGGTTAATTTGGTTGGCGGCAATCTCTATTATTTTAGCCTCAATATTTGCCTTGATGCAGGATAATCTTAAAAAGAGATTAGCNTANTCTACNGTATCTCAGNTGAGCTANATTACCTTAGCAATGGCGCTNGCGACNCCTATGGCNGCTGTGGGNGGTGGAATGCATATTGCGATGCANGCNTTNGGNAAAATAGCCTTATTNATGTGTGCTGGAGCNATNTATGTAGCAACTAANAAAACTGAAATTAGTGATATGAGTGGTTTGGGTAAAANTATGCCAATTACCTTTACTATTTTTGCTATAGCATCATTTTCAATAATTGGCTTACCTCCGTTTGGAGGTTCCTGGTCAAAATTCTTGTTATTTATGGGTGCTATTGAAACTGAGTATTTTGTAATAATATTGGTCTTAATGATTTCGTCATTATTAAACGTGGCGTACCTTCTTCCTATCGTGGGCCGTGGTTTTTTTATAAATTCAGGTGAGGGTAAAGAAGTTAATTCGATCAAGGAAGCGCCATTGCTTTGTTGGTTGCCTGCAGCAATTGCAGCAATCGCATGTATTTTACTCTTCTTTTATGCCGGATTGATACAAGACTTCTTATTACCAATAGTGGGCGGTTCATTATGATGGAAAACAAAAAAGATGATAAGCTTATGAAATTGCCTAGATTAGGCAGATGGCTTTCTTGGGTAGATAAGCCTGGGTCCTCCAATAAAATTTTTATTGGACTTATTTTGGTCTGTTTTGTTTTGCTTTGTTTTGATTTGATTTACCCAAAGCATGGGTATGTCGAAATTGAGAACATAAGAGGATTTTATAGTTTGTATGGCTTCATAATGTTTGCCGGTTTAATATTCTTAGCAACTTTATTGAGAATTTTGATTAAACGTAAATCAGATTTCTATTCACCTAAAGATATCAATTCAGAAAAATATCCTAATGATGATATAGATCCGGTGAACCATCATGATTGAGCTCATCCCTACATCATTTATTTTCTTTTTAATGGCTGGAATACTAGCTCTCTTTCCTCATGGCGTTATGAGAGGTGCTTTATTATTGATAACACCTTTACTGGCGGTGTTTCACATTTGGTATATTGGTTTTGGTAATTTCTGGCCATATGAGTTTTTTGGTTTTGACTTGGAGCTGATGCGGGTAGATCGCTTATCCAGAATTTTTGTATTGGTTTTTTGTTTAGCTAGCTTTCTAGGTAATATGTTTGCTTGGCATGTGAGGGATACAACTCAACAAGTTGCAGCACTATTATATGCTGGTTCTGCCATTGGGGCAGCTCTATCTGGGGATATGATAAGTTTATTTTTTTATTGGGAAGCAACGGCCTTAGCCTCTGTTTTTCTTATTTGGGCACGAGGAACGGAAGGCGCTTATCATACAGGATTACGTTATCTCATAGTGCAGATAGGATCTGGAGTGATCTTAATCGCTGGTGTTTGTGTGTTTTATCAAGAAACAGGTGAAGTATCCTTTAATAAAATGACTTTGGAAAGTTTAGGAACTTGGCTAATATTTATTAGTTTTGGTATCAAATGCGCGTTTCCTCTTATGCATAATTGGCTACAAGATAGCTATCCAGCGGCAACGGTAACTGGAGCAGTTATTTTATCTGCATTCACAACAAAGATGGCAATTTATGCGTTAGCACGGGGTTTTGCTGGTACAGAGATACTCATTTACATAGGAACTATTATGACATTATTTCCAATTTTCTTTGCTGAGATTGAAAATGATATGCGTCGAGTATTGTCTTATTCTTTAAATAATCAGCTGGGATTTATGGTTGTTGCTATTGGTATCGGGTCAGAGCTTGCATTAAATGGAATGGCAGGACATGCCTTTGCACATATTTTATATAAGGCATTACTATTCATGTCTGTCGGAGCGGTTCTTTATCGAACNGGTACCGCTAAAGCTTCTGAATTAGGAGGCTTATATAGAACGATGCCTTTGACTGCTATTTTTTGCCTAATTGGTGCTGCTTCAATATCGGCCTTTCCATTATTATCAGGTTTTGTCACTAAATCTCTGACCCTTAGCTCTGTCGCTGTAGAACATCGTACAATAATTTGGCTAGCATTGGTTTTTGCTTCCGCCGGGGTGTTATCCCATTCAGGAATCAAAATTCCATTTTTTACTTTCTTTGCTCATGACTCTGGTAAAAGACCCGCAGAAGCACCTAAACACATGCTTATAGCAATGGGAATTACATCTGCACTTTGTATATTAATTGGTATTTTTCCAGCTACGTTTTATCAGATTTTACCTTATGAAACAAACTATGTGCCCTATACCTTTGATCATGTTTTTAGTCAGTTGCAATTATTATTTTTCGCCTTACTTGCCTTCGCAATTTTATATCGGTATGGATTTCATCCAGCAGAAATTGATGCAACAAATCTAGATACTGATATAGTTTATAGGAAGTGGATGCCTTCATTGTTAGGTCTTTCAATTATTGTTATCAGCAAGTTATATGCGAGTATGTTAATTAATGGCTCCATTTTGTTGGAATATGTGCATAAAAGCCTAAGTAACAGTCATGGGCCAAAGAGTGCGCGAGTTATAGGCTACCCAAGCAGCGCAATGGTTGTTAATATAATCATCGTGTTTGCACTTGCACTAATTGTTATATTTGTCAGCTGAGATTTTATAGCTGATCGAAGTTGGATCTTAGTAATGCAATATTTTGAAAA
Organism: Paracoccaceae bacterium; assembly: GCA_002683355.1. GTDB lineage: Bacteria > Pseudomonadota > Alphaproteobacteria > Rhodobacterales > Rhodobacteraceae. The sequence goes on from NYTF01000001.1 coordinate 3,881, forward strand.
GTCTTAAATAAAATTATGACTGATACTCCACTNGCTTCTATACTCGCAAAGGTTTCAAACAATGATATTGCAGAAAACCGCCTAATTTTATTTAGAAGGTTTTTGGAAACAGAATTATTTATTTTGATTGATGATCCTGAAGATCCAAGGCCTAAAGTAATGCAAATTGAAGGTGGAGCAATAATGCTTGCATTTGATTGTGAAGAAAAATTGATTGATTTTGCTGGAGATAACTCGTTCTTTATTTCGATGTCAGGGCGACGCATGATTGCACAAAATGTGTCAATAGGAATCGCATTAAATTTAAGTGATAATGGTGAGGGGTATATTTTAACCAATGAGGTTATTGAATGGTTAATGAAAAATACTCAGTCAGATAAAGAGATTATTCAAAGAAAAACAAATGAAATTGCCTCTCCTTCTATCGTTACAGAACGTTTTGTTGGATTTCTTGATGAAGCNTTAGCTGCATCTTTTGGAATGGCCGATTATGCAGTTTTGGTCAAAGATCTCACAAAATCTGGATCAAAAAACTTATTGTTAATATTCGTTGGATCTTTGGAGCACTATCAATTTGCACTAGCACAGCAAGTATCAGAGGCATTTTCATTATCAGGTATTCAAGATTTAATTTTGGATATTACATTTTGCAAATCAGATGACGATTTAGTTACGAAAGCTTTAACAGTTGGCCTTCGCTTTGATTTACCAGAACTTGAAAAGCCCATACAGCCCAAATCCCCAGGTACAGATCCTGATAATCCACCGCTATTGCGCTAATAGCTTGAGGTGATTATCACCAAGGTATTATTTTACCGGCCCAGTCAAAAAAATTTCCACTGTCATTAGCATCAAAGTTTTTTGTTAAATTAATAATGTTATTTGCTGCTTTTTCTGCTGAAACCTTTGCGTGTGAAGTATAGTTTTTAGTCATATTAGTGTCTACTGTTCCAGGATGGACAGCAAGCAGGCAAGCTTTTGGATGAGTTCTTTTTATCTCAATTGCACTAGTACGCACTATTTGATTTAAGGCTGCTTTTGCGGTTCGATAGCTAATCCAACCGCCAAGACGATTATCAGATATTGAACCTACTCTAGCAGATAATATAATTACATGACTGGATTGGCTCTTTGGGATTAATTTATGGATATGCTTTAAAATCAACGCAGGCCCTACAGCGTTCAGTGAGAATTGCTCTATCATATTGTTGGCGCTTAATTTTTTTATTGTTTTTTCGGGGCCATTATTGTTTATCTCAACACCTCCAGTTGCGATTATGACAACATCGTAGAGGTAATCTTGGTTTTCTAATGCTCTTGTCACACTCTTTTCATCTCTTATGTCGAAGCTATCTTTAGAACGCGTTAAGGTATTAATCACTCCAAATATATTATTTTTGCTATAGGCTGTCTGAAGTGCGGACCCAATCCCTCCTGAAGCTCCTATAATTAGTGCGTTTTTCATTATTACTTTCTATCATTGTTATTTGAGAGCTAGTTTTTTTTGATAACTAATCAAACATACCCTTTTATTTTTCAAAAAAAACTATTAATATCTTCATATGTTTTTAGCTAACAACATAAATATGCGGAAAAGTAATAGTGAACTGCTATTAGCTGGACTACTCCTTAGCAGCCTCTGAGCGTGCCCTGTCTGGGTGCGTGCGCTCAGAGGTAACGTAAAAAGCACCTTATTATCGATAAATTTAGCTAAGAGAGAAAAATGAAACACATTAAAAAACAAGATAATGTTTTAATATTTGATACTACATTAAGGGATGGTGAGCAGAGCCCTGGCGCAACAATGAGTCATGCAGAAAAGTTAGAAATAGCAGAGTTGTTAGACGAAATGGGTGTGGATATAATTGAGGCTGGCTTTCCCATTGCATCTGAAGGAGATTTCCAGGCTGTATCAGAGATTTCAAAGAGAGCAAAAAGCTCTGTTATCTGCGGTTTAAGTCGCGCAAACTTTAGAGATATTGATAGATGCTGGGAGGCTGTTCAACACGCCTTGAAACCCCGTATTCATACATTCATTGGGACATCTCCGTTGCATCGACAAATTCCTAACTTGTCAAAAGATGAAATGGCAGATGTAATACATGATACCGTAACGCATGCCAGAAATCTTTGTGATAATGTACAATGGTCGCCTATGGATGCCACTCGGACTGAACTTGACTATCTTTATAGGGTTGTTGAAATTGCGATTAAAGCTGGAGCATCAACTATTAATATTCCTGACACTGTTGGTTATACGGCCCCAAGAGAGTGTGCTAACTTAATTGATGCATTAATTAAAAATGTACCTGGAGCTGATGCTGTAACTTTTGCTACACATTGCCATAATGACTTGGGTATGGCGACAGCCAATGCTTTGGCCGCAGTCGAAGCGGGTGCAAGGCAGATTGAGTGCACAATAAATGGGCTTGGTGAGAGAGCAGGAAACACTGCGCTAGAGGAAGTGGTAATGGCATTAAGAGTTCGCAATGATATCATGCCATTTCAAACCTCCATCGATAGCACCAAACTAATGAACATAAGCCGTAGAGTTGCCACAGTTAGTGGTTTCCAGGTTCAATATAATAAAGCAATCGTGGGAAAAAATGCCTTTGCGCATGAAAGTGGCATTCATCAAGATGGAATGTTAAAAAATGCTGAGACATTTGAAATTATGCGGCCCGAAGATATAGGATTGGCTGAAACAAACTTAGTATTAGGAAAGCATTCCGGCAGAGCAGCCCTAAGGGCGAGGCTTAAGGATTTAGGTTTTGATTTGGGTGATAATCAACTCAAGGACGTTTTTGTACGGTTTAAGGACTTGGCTGACAGAAAAAAAGAGATCTATGATGACGATCTATTAGCTTTGATGCATAATAGTTCCTCAGACGCTGAACATGATAGCCTTCAAATGAAATCATTAAAAGTGGTTTGTGGTACTGATGGTCCACAAACTGCAGAATTGAAAATGTCGATAGATGGTGTTGAAAGTTTTATTGAAGCAAGTGGAGATGGTCCGGTAGATTCGGTTTTCAAAGCAGTAAAGACTCTTTTTCCACATCAGGCTAAACTACAATTATACCAAGTTCATGCTGTTACAGAAGGTACGGACGCTCAAGCAACTGTTACAGTTAGGATGGAAGAAAATGGGAAAATTGTTGTAGGTCAGTCATCTGACACTGATACGGTAGTAGCATCAGCAAAAGCTTATGTTAACGCTTTGAATAAATTATTAGTAAGGCGTCAGAAAAAAGCTCCAGAAGTAATTTAATTTATTCGTTAGTCTACGAATTTTTAATTTCTTTTAGTTGTAGATCCTTCTTAGGCAAAATTATGCCCGCGAAATAAAGCTAAGCCTTTACGTTTTATATAATGGGAGACTATACTATCGACATCGACTCTATACTGATTAGACTAATATAAAAAGGTTATTTTATGGTTGGACTTTCAAGTCTCTTTTCGTCAGATATGGCGATTGATTTAGGAACTGCGAATACACTCGTTTATGTTAAAGGACGAGGAATTATTTTGAATGAGCCATCCGTGGTAGCCTATCATACTAAGGATGGAAAAAAGAAGGTCTTAGCGGTTGGTGAAGATGCAAAGCTAATGTTAGGACGTACTCCTGGTTCTATAGAAGCAATCCGTCCTATGAGAGATGGAGTTATTGCAGACTTTGATACTGCAGAAGAAATGATAAAACATTTTATTAGAAAAGTTCATAAACGAACAACATTTACTAAGCCAAAGATTATCGTCTGTGTTCCTCATGGAGCGACACCTGTTGAAAAACGCGCTATTAGGCAATCAGTTTTGTCAGCTGGCGCGAGAAAAGCTGGTCTAATCGCAGAACCGATAGCNGCCGCAATAGGTGCTGGAATGCCAATAACTGACCCTACGGGCTCTATGGTTGTTGACATTGGTGGTGGAACTACNGAGGTGGCTGTGTTGTCCCTTGGNGATATCGTTTATGCGCGATCGGTTAGGGTCGGAGGTGATAGAATGGATGAGGCTGTTATTTCTTATTTACGCCGAAAGTCAAATTTGCTTATTGGGGAAAGCACTGCTGAGCGTATTAAGACATCGATCGGAACGGCTAGAATGCCAGATAATGGCCGTGGAGCAGTAATGACGATTAGGGGNCGAGATCTTTTGAATGGAGTACCAAAAGAAACTGAAATAACTCAGGCGCAAGTGGCTGAAGCCCTTTCAGAGCCAGTGCAGCAAATATGTGAAAGTGTAATGAGTGCNCTGGAAGCNACCCCGCCAGACTTAGCAGCTGATATTGTCGACCGTGGGGTNATGTTAACTGGAGGAGGAGCACTGCTAGGAGATTTAGATTTAACGCTTAGAGAACAGATTGGATTGCCAATTACTATTGCCGAGGAATCTCTTAATTGTGTTGCTATTGGAACAGGAAAATCTTTGGAATATGAAAAGCAATTACGGCATGTGATTGACTACGAAAGCTAAATCGATTTTTAGGGGACGCCTTGGCTCGTAATAATAATGGAGATGTTAGTTCTACAGGTCGATTTCGATTTGTGGCTNCTACGTTACTATTTATTTTTTGTATGTTGATATTTCTATTCTGGAGATTGGATAATGTAAGGGTCGAAGCAGTCCGTTTGGTAGTGATTGAAAAATTTGTACCAAATTTCAACTTTTTGCTTGCTCCTTTTACAATGCTACAAAACATTGCTCTCGACTTTAGNTCATACTCTAATATCCTCGANCTGAATCGAGAGTTAAATCAAGAGATTCAGCANTTAAANTATTGGAAAGAACAGGCTATCCAATGGGAAGCTAAATATGCAAAATTATTGGACTTAAATAACGTTAAATTAGATCCAAAATTACAGTTTATTTCTGGTGTTATTTTAGCAGATAGTGGATCTGGATTTCGACAGAATGTTTTGATTAATATTGGATCAGAGGATGGTGTGCGAGTTGGGTGGGCCGCTACTGATGGGTTGGGCGTGGTTGGTCGAATAACAGGAGTAGGTCGATCAACAGCACTTGTTATGTTATTGACGGATACAGCAAGTAAAGTAGCTATTCGTGTCCAGCCATCTGGTGCAAGAGCAGTAATCCAAGGAGATAATACTAAGTTTCCAGTCTTAGAATTATTAGAGAAATCAAAAAACGTAAGTGCTGGTGATAGAGTGGTTACTTCTGGTGATGGTAAGGTTTTTCCAAAAGGTCTGTTAATCGGCAGAGTGGTCGAAGATTCTATGGGAAGAAAAAGAGTAAACTTATCTGCCAATTATTCGAAGCTTGCTTTTCTGCGTGTGATGAGAATGAATGAAATCGAGCATGTGAACGAAAGTGAAGCTTTAATTGGTGATGAAATAGTTGATACGAATGTATCTACAAATCAAGGTATTGCAAATGAGTAATGCACTTTGGTTTCAAAGAACTGTTTATTCTGTGATCAGTTTGCTATTTATTCTATGGTTAATTTCTCCTCAAAATTCATTACCTCAAGCAATACCAGCGCCAGAATTTCTATTGTGCTTGACGTTAGTTGTAATTTTAAGAAAACCTGAGGTTTTGCCAGTTATTCTTATAGCTATTATATTTTTATTTTGTGATTTTTTATTTAATAGACCTGTTGGTTTATGGTCTGGTATTGTTATAATACTTACAGAATTTACCAAAACACAGTATTGGCGATACAAAGGTTCTAATTTTGTGACAACCTGGTTGTTTTCATCATTTGTAATCGCATTTGGGATTGGAACTTATATATTGATTTTGATTTTATTTATGGTTCCCCATACCAATTTATCGCAATATCTTGTTTGGGTTTTGATTACCATCTTCAGTTATCCAATTATGTTTTGTTTGAGCTTTTTGGTGGTTAGGTCGGATAAAAAAAATTATCAAGATCGAATTTTAGGTGGAAGGGCATGAAAGATAAGGATTTAGATCCTGCTTTGTCAAGTCGTAGCATGGTACGCCGGGGTGTCTTGTTATTTGCTCTGCAAGGTTTAGCTGTGGCGGGGCTTGTAACGAGAATGCGTTATTTACAGGTCCAACAGGCTGATGAGTTTCGTTTGTTGGCTGAGGAAAATCGAATTAATGTTCGTCTTATCGCTCCAAAACGTGGTTTAATATATGATAGAGAAGGACTTTTAGTAGCTAATAATGTTCAGAACTACCGAGTAGTTATAATTAGAGAGGATGTAGATCATCTCGATAGTGTATTAACCAAGCTTCAAGTGTTGTTAAAATTCTCAGAGGATAAAAAGCAACGAATAAAAACTTTGATATTAAATCATAGTCCCTTTGTTCCAATAACCATTTTTAATAACTTGTCATGGGATGACGTTGCAAAATTATCGGTAAATGCACCAGTTTTACGAGGTGTAACGGCAGATGTGGGTTCGTCACGACATTACCCTAGAGGTGCAGATTACGCTCATTTGCTAGGATATGTTGGCCCTGTGAGTGATTTTGATCTTAAAAACCGAGAAGATAATGATCCTTTGTTAAAAATACCAAGATTCCAAATTGGGAAAACTGGAGTTGAATCCAAAATGGAAAAAATATTACGGGGAAATGCTGGAACAAAGAGAATCGAAGTTAATGCTAAAGGCCGAGTAATTAGAGAGTTAAGTCGAAATAACGGAGTTCCTGGAAAGAATATTCAACTTACAATAGATACAGGTCTGCAAAATTTTTCTTTAGCTAGATTAGGGCAGGAGAGTGCTTCTGCAGTTGTAATGCGGATTGATAATGGTGACTTGTTATCGATGGCTTCGTCGCCAAGTTTTGATACAAATTTATTTGTCGAAGGAATTTCTACGTCAGCATATAATAATCTGAGAAATAATGAGTTTAGACCTTTAGCTGATAAAAGCGTACAAGGTATCTATCCGCCGGGTTCAACGTTTAAGATGGTAATAGCTTTAGCAGCTTTAGAGGCAGGTGTAATTCGCCAGGAAGAAAAGATTAATTGTGATGGTCATGTTGAATTAGCTGACCGTAAATTTCATTGTTGGAAACGAAGAGGGCATCAACAAATAACATTGAGACAAGCTCTCGAACAGTCATGCGATGTGTTTTTCTACGAAATCGCACTGAGAGTAGGGATAGAAAAAATAACCTCNATGGCAAATCGTTTAGGTTTAGGAGTAAAACATGAATTACCTTTGTCTGGAGTGGCAACCGGATTNTCTCCAACNAAAAACTGGAAATTAGAAACTCAAGGTCGCTCTTGGGTTCTGGGAGATACCTTAAATGTTGGAATCGGACAGGGATATGTTTTGACGTCTCCAATGCAATTAGCGGTTATGGCTTCAAGGATAGCGAGTGGTAAATTGATCCAACCCAGATTGATAAAAAGGGTAAATGGAGTTTTTAAAGAAATTGAAAGCCAAAATAATTTGGGCATTAGTACTTTCGCTTTAAATCTTGTCAGAGAAGGTATGTATGATGTTTCTAATGGAAATAAAGGAACTGCTAGAAAGTCTAAAATCGAAATTAAGGAAATGTCATTAGCAGCAAAAACTGGGACTGCTCAGGTCCGTAATATTACAAAAAAAGAGAGAGAGACAGGTGTTATACCAAATGAAAAATTACCTTGGAAAAAACGTGATCACGCATTATTTGTTGGATATGCACCTTATGTGAAGCCGAAGTATGCGATTTCCGTGGTTGTTGAGCACGGCGGTGGTGGCTCAAGAGTAGCAGCACCTATAGCAAGAGATATAATGCTTCGGGCTATCTATGGAAGGGTTCCCAAGTTGGAAGCCTATCCAAAGGATCAAAGAGAAGAAGCGAAAGAGAGGTTAGAATCTTTGAACTTAAATCCTGTTTTGAAGTTGGAAAACAATGAAGGTAGTGCATGAGCTATTTAGATTATTCTGTACGAAAAGTTCCTACCGGTTTCGAGCGACTAACCTATGTTAATTTACCAATATTAATTTTAATTATAGCGATTTCTGCCATAGGATTTTTAATGTTATTTTCTGTCGCTGGGGGGTCTTTAGAACCTTGGGCAAAATTACAAATGATTAGATTTTCATTTGGATTTTTATTGATGTTAATAATTGCATTTGTTCCAATATGGTTTTGGAGAAATATAAGTGGATTAGCTTATATTATGTCAATTGTATTACTAGTAGTAGTAGAATTTTATGGTGTTGCTGGTATGGGCGCAGTACGTTGGATAGACTTGGGATTCATGCGACTTCAACCATCCGAGATTGTTAAGGTAACAGTTGTGATGTTCTTGGCCAGTTATTACGATTGGTTACCAAAAAACAAAGTGTCTCGCCCCTTATGGATTTTCTTGCCACTAATTATAATAATCCTTCCAGTACTGATGGTTTTAAGGCAACCTGATTTAGGAACGGGACTTCTCATTTTAATTGGTGGTTTAACTATATTATTTGTCGCAGGTGTAAGTTGGATTTACTTTCTACTATCTGGATTAGGTATTTTTACATTTGTCTTTTCGATTTTTTATTTTAGAGGAACTGAGTTTCAAATTTTAAAGGACTATCAATATCGACGTATAGATACTTTTTTAGATCCAGCTAATGATCCACTCGGTGCCGGATATCACATAACACAGTCAAAAATTGCTCTTGGTTCTGGGGGTTTTTCTGGACGAGGGTTTATGCAAGGGACACAGAGTCGGTTAAATTTTTTACCTGAAAAACATACTGATTTTATCTTTACAACCCTTGCAGAGGAATTTGGTTTTGTAGGTGGTTTTACATTACTTGGTTTATATTTTTTAATGATTATCTTTTGTGGAATAGTGGCATTGGGATGCAAAGATAGATATTCTGGCTTAATTGTTTCAGGTTTGAATATGACGTTTTTTTTATATTTTGCTGTAAATATGGCGATGGTTATGGGTATGGCACCGGTGGTTGGCGTACCTTTACCTTTGGTAAGTTATGGCGGTTCAGCGATGTTTGTAATAATGATAGCTTTTGGTTTAATCCAAAGCGCTGAAATACATAAGGCTAGGTAATATGGAAATTAATGTTCTGTTTGCTGGAAGTCATAAATCATGGCCTGAATATGAAAAGCATTTAAAGTCCGCATTTTTAGAAAGAAATTTGAGCGTATCTTTAAAGTGTGAATTTGGTAATCCACTAGAAGTTGATTACATAATCTATGCCCCTAATGGTTCCTTTAACGATTTTTCAATTTTTTCTCGGGCTAAAGCTGTGTTAAGTCTGTGGGCGGGAGTCGAGAATATTGTTTCAAATCCTACCTTGTTTCAACCTTTGTGCCGAATGGTTGATTTAGGTTTAACTCAGGGTATGGTTGAATACGTTGTTGCACATTCACTCAGATATCATTTAGATCTTGATCAACAGGTGTTGCAACAAGATGGTATTTGGCGTCACGAAACTATGATTCCAAAGTTAGCGCAAGATCAGACAATAGGTATTTTAGGGTTAGGCGCACTAGGCTCAGAATGTGCCCTAAAACTTAACGGGGTGGGATTTAATGTACTAGGATGGAGTAGAAATCAAAAAAAGATATCCAACATTGAATGCTTAACTGGGGTTTCAGGGTTTAACAAAGTTTTAGAGAGTTCAGATATTCTAGTGCTTTTGTTGCCTCTCACGAAAAATACAAAATACATTCTTAATTCGAAGTCATTAAAAAGAGTTAAAAAGGGAGCTTTTATCATTAATGCTGGCCGAGGATTATTGATCAATGATGATGCATTGCTGTCGTCAATTAATGAGGGTTGTGTTACTGGTGCGACGTTAGACGTATTTAGTATTGAGCCTTTGCCGAGTGATCATAAGTTTTGGAAACATCCGGCGATAACTGTTACTCCTCATATTGCAGCAGAAACAAGACCTAAAACGTCTTCAGCCAGTATAGCAGAAAATATTTACAGAAATGAAAATAATTTAGGATTGTTAAACTTAGTTGATAAGTCAGAAGGCTATTAGCTTTGGTATTATTTGAATCTTGCAGGTCTTTTTTGAATTGTTGCCATCACTGCTTCCATATTGTTTTCATAACCCATAATGCTACCCTGAATATCAGATTCNATCTTTAATCCCTCTCCATTGGGTGCAACCCATGACTGGTCAATTAATTTCTTGGCACCTTTTAGCACATCGGGTGATTTTTTCAGTAATAACTCCGCATATTCCTTAGCAGCGATCAAAGGTTCTTTGCTAACTTTGGTTACTAAACCAAGCCGAAGGGCCTCATTTCCATCAAAAATTCTTCCGGTCATAATAAGTTCTTTTGCAATATCAGCTCTGGTTAGTTTGGGTAAGTTTTGTGTAATACCTAAATCTGGTATAATTCCCCATTTTGACTCCATAANTGAAAATTTTGAATCTGGATGTGTGATGCGAAAATCAGCTGCTAGCGCTAATTGTATACCGGCACCAAAAGCGACACCTTTAATTGCGGCAATGACGGGAACTTCAATTTCTTGCCACACATAACAAGGTTTTTGAAACCAATTAGCNNTCTCACCTGCTGGTCTGCTGGTNAGATCGTTTCGTACTTTTTGAAAATCAGTTGCCCATTCGCTGAATGTTGAAGTNTCTAATCCACTACAAAAATCACTTCCNGATCCNGTNAGTATAATCACNCGGACATCATTTTCANGTTTTAAGTTTTCTCCAACATTTGCAATTGCGTTAAACATATCTTTGGATAGAGCATTTTTTTTATCAGGTCGATTTAATGCAACTGTTGCTATATGATTAGAGATTTTCAAATTCACTAAATTATTCATTTTCCCGCCCTTTTTTNAGCCACTAAACTTATTTTACTCAACTATCCAAACAAATACTTTTTGTTATAAAGTGTCTTTATAGTCGATGATTTAGTTATTAAAAGCCAAACTGTTAAATATATGAAAGAATTTATTTTTATGTCGTTATATCAATATATTTTGGTTATTTTTGATAGGTATTTTTCAAGCGGCAGTTTAGAATCTCANAATAATAATTTGGAATGATTAATATGACAATTTCGTTGGGTATAGATACAGGTGGCACTTATACTGACGCTGTACTTATGGAAGAAAATAAAATTATAATTGCNTCGTCAAAGGCACTAACGACGAAACATGACTTATCGATTGGTATAGGTGAAGCAGTTCAAGAAGTTTTGGAAAACAGTCATAAGAAAGCGTCCGAAATTGTTATGTCATCCCTGTCAACAACTTTAGCCACAAACGCCTTGGTGGAGGGGCAGGGAGAGAAAGTAGGTTTGTTTGCTATTGGCTTTGCAAGGAAAGATTTAGAACGTCATGGTTTGTCANCAGCCATGAAAGAGGATCCGATTATAATCGTTGATGGTGGTCATACTCATTCGGGTGAAGAGAAAACCCCATTAAATCTTGGAAAAATTGATAAGTTGATTAATGACCTTGGTGATGATTTGTCCGCATTTGCCGTGGTGTCAAGTTTCGCAACTCGAAACCCCTCTCATGAGATTTTAGTTAGAGATTTAATTAGGAAAAAAACTGGTAAGCCAGTTACTTGCTCAAGTGATTTGTCAGCTAGATTAAATGGTCCTAAAAGGGCGATTACTAGTGTATTAAATGCAAGGTTAATAGGCTTAATTGATCGATTGATCTGCGCAAGTAAATTTAAATTACAAGCTTTAGGAATAAATGCGCCACTGATGGTGGTGCGGGGCGATGGAGCGCTCATTTCATCTGATGTTGCTCAAGAAAAACCAATTGAGACGATTCTATCAGGACCAGCAGCATCTATAGTTGGGGCTCAATGGTTAACGAACGAAGCAGATGCGATTATCTCTGATATTGGTGGAACTACAACAGATATTGCGATATTAAGAAATGGAAAACCAAAAATTGATCCAAATGGTGCTAAGGTTGGAGCTTTTAGGACGATGGTTGAGGCTGTTGCTATGAGTACGACAGGTCTTGGTGGTGATAGTGAAGTTCATATCTCTAAAGACGGTCTGGAGGGAGCTTTGTTTCTAGGTCCTTCTAGGATTATGCCGATAGCTTTAGCTGCCATAAATTGGCCTGATGTGATTATCCCTACATTAGAAAACCAAGNTGCCTCAGAAAAATGTGGAGAATATGATGCAAAATTTGTAATTCCTACATTAGTCAAATCAAAGTTTGATAATTTTAATAATAGAGAAGTTAGTGTTTTAGAAAAAATAGGAGANGGAGCTAAACCNTTAGAGGGATTACTTTCAAATAGGCTCGAGTTGGCAACTATGCACCGTTTGGTCTCAAGAGGTATATTAATAATGTCAGGAGTAACGCCAACTGATGCGAGTCATGTTTTAGGGTTATCTAAAAGCTGGAATGTTGGTGCTTCACAANTAGCTCTTAAAGTGTTTGCTAATCACCGAAAAGGTTCGGGAGAGTATCTCAGTCCAGAAGCTTCTTCACTGGCACAATTAATAATTGACCAATTAACAAGACAAACTGGGTCTGCTCTAATTAATGTAGCTTTGAAAGAAGATGGTTACGATGATTTTATCTCCATTGAAGATAATTGGCTTATAAATCATGGGTTAAACCATCATAATAAAACATTTTTTATTAATTTTGGATTGGGNCTTCCAGTGATTGGTCTCGGGGCATCTGCCAGCACATATTATCCAAAAGTTGGTGAGCATTTGTCCACAAACATGATCATACCAAAATATTCAAGTGTGGCAAATGCAATTGGTGCTGTTGCTGGTCGTATTTCATTTAAGTGCAGTGGAACCGTTACTTCCCCAACTANTGGTTGCTTTAGGTTGCATGGAAAAAATGGTCTGGAAGATTTTGCTTCAGAGCACGAGGCGCTAAAAGTATTAGAATCTTACNTGTCAGAGCAAGCTTCNAGTAAGGCTCGATTATCTGGAGCGGATGAAATTGATATCCAAGTTTCCAAAGAGATAANGTCAAGTGATATCGAAAATCAACGCATGTTTATGGAAGCTGAGATAAGTGTTACTGCTTCAGGTAGGCCAAGAATTACTAGCTCTTGAAATAATAGANCCTTTTAGTGAAAACATCTTTTTATTTTTTCTTTGAAGTATTTTTCNAATATTAATTCTTCTGCCTCAAAGGCCTCTATTTTAGCATCCATGTAAAAGTTATCTTTGTCTGAAGTTAAAGAATTATAAACTTCAGTTCGAATATTCCAGTCTTCACGAGATAATGTTTGTGTCCAGTGAATTTTTCCAGAAGCGCAAAGAGGATCATCAGGATGTATTTTAAATGTTTCCCTAACAATTGTTCCTATTTGTAATCCGTGGTCATTATCTTCAACTATCCCATAATCATCAAAAATTTCTGATGTAATNGCATTAGTCATTTGGTCCGTAGTTATTGTATTCGAATACTTAGGTTCCCTTATTGTTTTCCTGGACCAAGGGGTTGCACACTCTGGTTTTGGAAATTCATACTCAGGGTCATCAGATTTTGGTCGTATTGGAATTAATATTTCACCCTTNATTAGTGTTAAGGTTGCTTGCTCNGCTGCTGGCCATACTAAGGGCCAGTAAGCGTTTGATANTGAAATCCGTAATTTGTTACCGCGCAATAATCGATAAGCAACTTGATCTAAATCAAATTCAATCGAGAATTCTTTATTTACTGGAATTACAGTAGGGTTCTCATGACTGTCCCTGTGATTTAAATTCAATAAACCGTAGGAAATTCGGGTTGATAAGCCATCTGGTGATACATCACATAATCTTGCGCACAGATGCCCATGAGTATTGTTTGACTTTAAAATTAGTTTGATTTTAGGTCTACCAACTATATCAATTGGAAAACTCGTTGGATCTTGTTCAAAGCATACAGAGTAAGCATCATCTACGCTTTGATCACCAGATTGCTCAGGAACTGAGCTGCTCATTGGAAAATAGCTGCCAGCTCCAAATCCACAGTTTGCTGGACTCTTAATTACGCAATTTAATGTATCAGAGTTTTTACTTAAAGTACCATAAGCAGATAGGTACAGCCTTTTCATCTCAATCTCGCTTAAGGGCCAGTTTTTTTCAACGATCCATTTCCCAGGCCTGTGTTTAGTTTTTCGATTGGGTTTAATACTATCTTGAAGATAAATGCGGTAATTTGGATCGTCTTCAACTCCAGTTTCATAGCCTTTCAACCATTTATCCCACCATCTTAGTGCTTCTTGCAAAAAACCAATCTGTGGAGATGGATCGGCTGTATGAGGATATTGATGCACCCAAGGACCAACAATTCCTTTTACAGTGCAACTCTTAGCATTTTCGATTAAATTGCTTACTGTGTTCATATAATTATCAGCCCATCCACCAAAGCATAATGTTGGAACATTCAAGCTATCATAATCTTCACAAAGTGAACCATGTTTCCAGTATTCATCACGATTAGGATGTTTCATCCATTTTGCACCATAAAATGGAATATTATTTAATCGATCTAACCACATCTCTCGCCATCGGGTACCAACCAAAGATGGATCTGGCGGTCTGGATGAATATGAAAGCATAGTCCCAGACCAACTCAGGTTCTCATTCAATAAACAACCACCTTTATAGTGTATATCGTCTGCGTATCTATCAACTGTTGAATAACCACTAATTATGGCTTTGAGTGGATCAGGTTGTAGCATTGCTACTTGAATACAATTAAATCCACCCCAGCTTTTTCCCATCATTCCTACATTGCCATCACACCAGGATTGTTTTGAAATCCAATCTATTACCTCTACACAATCTGATAGTTCTTCTTTTGTATATTCATCAAACATGAGGCCTTCACTCTCACCGGTACCACGCATATCCACTCGGAGTACAACATAACCACGGCCTGCAAAATATTTATGCATCAGTTCATCACGTTCGATCGTGCCATCTCTTTTTCTATAGGGGATATATTCTAATATCGCAGGCAAAGGATTCTTATATGCATCCTCTGGCATAAGAACTCTCGCAGAAAGACGGCAGTTGTCTGACAAAGTGATGCCCATATCAGGATAATCAATAACTTTGTGTGGAAACTGCGTAACTATATCCATTTGTCCTCCAATAAAAAGATGATGATAAAAATCTATTTTTGTTTAAATGAGTTTTTCATGGCTCGGGCAAAAACTATGTTATCGACGTTTCCACCGGTGGCTACCACAATTACATTATCGCCCTTTATTTCATTTTTGCGAAATAAAGCGGATGCCAACGCCGCTGCTCCACCAGGCTCAAGTACGAGCTTTAATCTAAGAAATGCCAAATACATGGCTTCAAGACATTCTTCATCAGAAACTGTAAGGCCTGCTCCGCAAAGCTTATTCATAATAGGAAAAGTTAATGTTCCTGGTTTAGGGGTTAGGATGGCATCACAGATAGAACCAGTTAAAGAGCTATTTTGCATAATCTTTCCATTTTTTAATGAAAGAGCNACATCATTAAAATTTAAAGGTTCCGCTGTTCTCACTTTAAGCTTTGGTGCCTCTTGTTCCAACGCTAAAGCTATTCCTGAAGTTAAACCACCTCCTCCACAACAAACTATGACGTCAGAATCAACAATATTTAGTTGTTTACTTTGAGTGGCAATTTCTAGTCCACANGTTCCTTGTCCTGCAATCACTAGTGGTTCGTCATAAGGTTTTATTTGGGTGAGTTTGTTTTCGTTGGATATCTTTAAACCCAGCGCTTCTCTGTTTTCATTTAATCTATCATAAAGCACAACCTTTGCGCCTAAGCTCTTGGTATTTTCTATTTTTAACTTTGGGGCATCCTTGGGCATTACGATAACTGCTTTCACGCCAAAAGCTTTTGCTGCATAAGCTACTCCTTGTGCGTGGTTCCCTGATGAAATGGCTAATACCCCATTTGACTTTTGTTCGTTACTCAAAGCAGATATTGCGGACCAACCACCCCTAAACTTGAAACTTCCAGTGTGTTGCAGGCACTCTGCTTTTACAAAAACTCTGCGGCCAGCGATATCATCTAAAAAAGGTGAGTTTAAAATGGGTGTCTTTCGTACAAAGCCATCTAAACGTTTTTGAGCGGATTTTATTTCTTTTATATTAGTCATATTCTTTCACCAAATTAGATATTTCGGTCAGGTTTGATAAAATATTCTTTGGTCGCCATGGCAATTTATCAACTGGATCATTATTGCGGTTAACCCAGGCAACATTGAAGCCAAACCCGGCTGCTGCTGCAACGTCCCACCCATTTGAAGAAACAAATAAAACTTCAGACTTTTTACAATTAAAATTTTTGAGTACCAAATCGTATACCCTAAAATCAGGCTTAAATGTTTTAATTAGATCTACGCTTAAAATCCCACCAAGTAAGTGATCTATTTTTGCTGATTTAGCTGCTGCATTGAGCATGTCTTTGGAGCCATTTGAAAGAATCGCTATTTCTATGTTTGCTAATTGTAAGTTTTTTAAAACTGTTAATACCTCAGGGTAGGCTTTCAGAGTCCAATAAAGAGATAACAACCTCTCTCTCAATTCCTTATCTCCCTCAAGATTGTTAGCCTCAAGGGCAAAGTCTAGACTATTTTGTGTGATCTCCCAGAAACTAACATAAGAATTTGTAATTGTGTGTATCCATGAGTATTGAAGTTGTTTTGATCGCCAATCATTTGCCAAGTTTTTCCAACAACTTTTGAGCTTTAAGCGACCTGGCTCAAAAGCACATTCCCTTGCTGCTGCTGTTACATCAAAAAGTGTACCGTAAGCATCGAAAATACATGTCGTTAAAGTCATGAAAACCTTTTCAAATTGAATATTCTTTTAAAAAAAAGAACTGTTTATTCGTTTACACTATGAAATATTGGAAATAACAATAAGGCAACTAAAATATATTAATTATTATTGTAAGAGTGTGGACGTGGCTTGGAACTGTTTTTTAAATGGATATAACAAAATACAATAGAGAAACGTCTTTTCAAGCCTTTGGTGTTAAAACTGAGCCAGCGATTATATTAATACACGGTTTGGGCCTTTGCAAAGATCTTTGGGAGGATATTGTTCCAGAATTAGCAAAAGTTTATCATGTTATAGTATATGATTTATATGGGCATGGTTTTAGTAAGCCTCTGGACAGTGAAGCTAGTTTGGAAATTTTCTCCACTCAAATTATTGACTTGATGGCGTACCTTAATATCAAAAAAGCACACTTTATTGGATTTTCAATAGGTGGAATGATTAATCGAAAACTTGCGATTAATCATCCAGAAAAGGTACTATCTTTAATAATACTAAACTCGCCTCACCAACGAGAACCGAAGCTGCAAAGAATTGTGGAAGAGCGAGCAGATCAAGTTCGGGAGGAGGGCGTATCAGCGACTTTAGATGATGCATTAATTCGTTGGTTTACAGAAAAGTTTAGATTAAAATATGGGAACAAGATAGCTTTAGTGGTCAAGTGGCGGAAACTTGTTGATTCCAAAAGTTATGCATCAACTGCTAGAGTTTTGGCGCTCGGCGTTAATGAGTTAATTAATCAGAAAAAGAATTATAAGATAAGAACTTTAGTGATGACCTGCGAGAAGGATTCGGGTAGTACGCCTAGGATGGCGCGAGAAATAGCGCGTGATTATAATTGTTCTGAGCTAGTTCTCGTGCCGTATTTAAGACATCTGGGTTTAATGGAGGATCCAAGAGCTTTTCTTATTCCAATTTTAAATTTCTTGAGAGGAAGTAATAAATGGCATTAGTAACTGGAGGTCAGGCTGCTGTATCAACTTTAGAAGCTGAAAATACAAAATATGTATTTGGATTAATTGGTTCAGCGACGATGGAAATATTCGATGCCTTATATGACTCGCAGAATATTAATTATATCGGGGTCCATGATGAGAGGACTGGNGTACATATGGCTGATGGATATGCGCGTGCATCTGGAAATGCAGGATTATTTTTGGCTGGACAAAATGGACCTGGAGCAACTAATTTAGTAACCGGATTATCTCAAGCTATGGCAGCTTTTTCACCAGTAGTTTCTATTGCGGGGGCTTTATCTTCTAGCCATCTTTATCGAGATGCCTTTCAAGAAATAGATCAAAATGCTCTCTTCAAGCCTATTACAAAGAAAACTTGGACTGCACCATCAGCAGAACGTATTCCCGAATTGCTCAGAGAAGCATTCCGAAATGCTTTAACTCCAAGGATGGGGCCAGTTCATCTAAATCTACCACGAGATGTTTTAGCTGCGCAGTTTGAAAATAATCTCGATTTGCACCCATCTTCATATAGAGATATGTCCGCACCAGCAGGTGATTTTGAAAAAATCAAACAAGCTTCAAGAATAATTAGTGAGGCAAACAAACCTGTTATTATCGCGGGTGGTGGAATAAAAAATACAGCTGGGCAAACGCAGGCTTTGGCATTAGCTGAAGAGTTAAATTGTCCAATCGTTACCTCACCTGGACACGGTGATGCTATTGCTTTTAGTCACCCTTTAAATGCTGGCCAGATGGGACCTCGTGGAAATATTGTAGCATCCCGGTTAGTTAAAGAGGCGGACGTCATTTTAGCACTTGGTACGCGTTTGGGTTTCAATTCGACATTTTATAGTTATGATAATATCAATCGAGATGCAAAAATCATTCATGTTGAAATAGAACCAAGCGCGATTGGGCGATTTTTCCCAATTGAAGTTGGTATTTGGGGTGACGCACCTACAATAGCAAAACAATTGTTAAATTCGTTAAAGCTTTCGTCAAATCGCAAACTGGCAGATAAATGGACATCGCAATTTCAAGTAGAGCGAAAAAGATACCTACAAAAGAGAGATTCAGATGCTATCCTGACAAACCCTATCCAACCAACGGGATTATTTAAGACACTTCGATCGGTATTACCAAAAAATTCATCAATTACTATGGATGCAGGTACTTTATGTCTACAGGCGACAGATGCTTTAAATTACTTTCAACATAAAAGCCTTTTTACCCCCTTAGATTTCGGATTAGTTGGCTTTTCATTCGCATGTGGATTGGGAGTAAAGCTGGCTCAACCGGAACGCCCTGTTATCAGTCTGATGGGCGATGGAGGTTTTGGAATGGCTTCCTCGGAATTATCTACGGCTGTCGATAATGGTATAAATACTGTAACAATAGTAATGAACAACAAATGTTGGGGAGCCGAAAAGGCCTACCAAAGAGATTTTTTTAACGAACGTTACATTGGCGCAGATGTCAGCAGTCCACCTTTTGATAAATTAGCAGAGCTTTATGGAGCTCAAGGTTTTAAAGTTGAAAAATTAAATGAACTCTCAGAAGTTGTAGTTGCGGCATTAAAATGCAATAAACCTGCTGTGATAGATGTTTCTGTAGACCCACAGGCTCTTTATAGTTTTCGCCGAGATAGTTTTAAACATCGTGGATCATGAATCGGTCACCTTTTTTAAAGCAAGATTATAGAATTTGTTTCTGATTGTTTTACTATTTAGTTATTTTTGACCAATCAAAAGGATTACTCAAAAATAACTCCACTTGATCTAAAGTTTTCTTATCAAAATAATTCCCTTTTCGGGCAGCTTCTAAGATGTCGCCCCAAGAGCATAGATAATGCAGAGTTATGTTATGTGAGGAAAGTTTCGCAAGCGTTTTTGGAAAGATATCGTAGTAAAAAATTACAGCTGTATGATTGCAGATTCCCTCCGCTTTTCTTATGGCCTCCACAAATTTTATTTTCGAACCACCATCTGTAGTTAGATCTTCAACTAATAAAACTTTTTGATTTTTGTTTAGTTGACCTTCAATTTGTGCATCTTTTCCATAGCCTTTCGGTTTTTTTCTAACATACGTCATTGGCAGACCTAATCTTTCTGCTATCAACGCTGCGAATGGTATGCCCGCGGTCTCGCCACCGGCGATATTATCAAATGCCTCAAATCCAGCAGAACGTAAAATTTTACATGTCATAAAATCCATTACTGTTGACCGAATTCGTGGATAAGAAATTAATTTCCTACAATCTATATAGGAGGGGGAGGATATCCCAGATGCAAGAGTGAATGGATTTTCAGGATTGAAATGAACCGCTTTTATATCTAAAAACATTTTTGCTGTTAGTTGTGCCATTAATTTATCATCGGGATATGAAGTAGGTAGCATATAACTTATCCTTGAGTTGACCAATGTGAATGAAACCCTGGATTAAACAAGGTGATGCTTTTATTCCCGATTTCAATTTTCTCAGGAAATATTACTGGATTTTCGTGTTTATATAATGTGCAAATTTCTTCATTAATCTTTTTATTATAAAAATTTGGACCATTGATAGAAGTGAATTTTTCCAACTGATGGAGTGCGTTCTCCTCTTCGAACACGTGAGCCAAATATGACATTGTATTAGTTGCAGAAAAAATACCAGCGCATCCGCAGCTATTTTCTTTCAATGAATCGATATGTGGTGCGCTGTCGGTTCCTAGAAAAAATCTTTTATCCCCAGATGTAGCTGCTTGCCGTAAGGCAATCCGGTGTTCTTCTCTTTTTGCTATTGGCAAGCAATAATAATGTGGTTTGATACCATTTGCTAAAAGATCATTNCTATTAATAATCAAGTGATGCGTAGTGATTGTGCCAGCAAGACCTTCNCTTTCAGATAGGACATAATCTATACCTTGTTTTGTAGTGATATGCTCTAGGATAATCTTTAATCCAGGTATTTTTTTTCTAATTGGCTCCAGTGTTTTTTCAATAAAAAAAGCTTCTCTATCAAATATATCTACTGATGGTAAAGTGGTCTCACCGTGAATACATATTGGAACTTTGGCTTCGGCTAGTTTTTCTAATANCGCTNGAATTTTATCTAGATTTGTAACGCCTGNTTGTGAGTTGGTGGTTGCGCCAGCAGGGTAAAGTTTAACAGCAGAAATTAAGTCAGACGAATATGCTGACACTATATCTTTATAATCGCTTTTATCAGTCAAATATATCGTCATTAAAGGTTTAAAACTTGATCCTTCAGGAAGTGCCNAAAGGATTTCATTTTGATACCTTAAGACATCATCGCTATTTAANATTGGNGGGATTAGGTTTGGCATTATTATTGCTCGCNTAAAATCGCGAATTGTCTCTTTCAAAATTGATTTTAATATTTCTCCATCTCTTAAGTGAAGATGCCAGTCATCAGGCTGTCGTATTTTNAGTATTTTTAACATAATTTTGGATAACACATCTCAAATATAAAATGCTAGAGATATCGCTTATTGATTTGATAAAATAAGGGGAGCGATCNTGGTATCCAAAATTTTCTTTGTGATTGGTCCGGGGTGACGATAAATTANTTTCCCTAATTTGTCTAAAATAAAAGTTTCAGGTACTCCGTAAACTCCCCAGTCGATTGCTATTTTGCCATTTTCATCAGTTCCTATTCCATCATAAGGGTTACCTAGTTTAGTTAAGAATTTGATAGCAGATGATGAATCGTCTTTTATGTTCACTCCATAAACATTGATATCCAATTTTGCTAATTCTTCTATATTTGGATGTTCAGCTCGACAAGGACCACACCAGCTTGCCCAAAAATTAATTATCTTTATTTTAGGTATNGTGATCGCATCAACAGGTATTGTTTTATATCCAGGCAAAGTTGTTTCCGGAAGTTTTGAAGCAGTTTTGCCAATTAAATTTGATGGAAGTGATTTGTCCTCGGACAGACCAAAAAATAATGCAAAGCCAATTGCTAAAAAAAACAAAATCGGAAGGGATGAAATAAGGATTACTTTTTTATTCACAGTTTAATTTTTCTTCAAATTTTTTAGGCGCCTTGAAGCGATTTTGGATTGCCAAAGACTCANTATTGTTAGGCCAAATATTAAAATAAAAGTCATTCCATAAGATAGTAATATTGGTACTGCATATTTGCCAAGATCAAGCATTAAAATAACCTTTTCTTCGCTCGATTGAATCTATCTGTCTTTTTAANACTTCTGTTCGGGTTCTCACAAGAAGCAGTGTAATAAATAAAAAGACAAAACCAATCATGCAAATGTATAGTGGGTTGGAAAATGAATCATGAATATGTTCTTCTTTGTCGAGTGATAAAGAAGCTCCTTGATGCAGGCCTTGGCTCCAAAAGTTCACTGCGTATCGACTTAGAATCGCAAAAATAGTACCAACAAGACATAAAATAGATGTTAAGTCTGCAGCAACATCGGGGTTTTCTACTGCACGCCATAATGTTTGATACCCAATATAAAATAAAAGTAGAATTAAGAATGAAGTAAGGCGTGGATCCCATGCCCAATATGTTCCCCACATTTGCTGACCCCAAATCATCCCAGTAATTATTGCGACTAAAGTCATTGTTAGGCCAATGGGGGCTGCTGCTTTAGCTACTAACGCGCTAATGTGATGTCGTCTTATTAACCAAATTAATGAACTTATGAGCATAACAAACCAACTATTTATTGCAATTAAAGCAGCTGGGACATGCAAAAATATAATTTTGACAGAACTTCCTTGCTGATAATCGTTGGGTGTCAAGAAGAATCCCCAACACGTTCCGGTTATTATTAATACCAAGGTGACAACAGTGGTTGTAGGGAGAATCCTTTTACTTAANGACATAAAAAGAGTTGGGTTAGCGTAATTCCAAATGGACATAGGGTTTCTATTTCATTTCTGATTGTGTGATAAGATCATTAAATAGGTTATTTTCATTATTTTAAAGCTGAGTTTATTGCTAAAGCAGCGGCAAAAGGCATCAAGCTAATAACAAAAGCGCTGACNCCGGCAGTAAATAGAAAAGAATTAATCATTTGCAAGCCTGTTGANGCTTGCCAAACAGTTTGTGAGCCAAATATCAGTGTNGGTATAAAGAACGGCATTATCAAAACAGGTAAAAGCAAGCTACCGCGTTTTAAGCCAATAGTAATGCTTGCTCCAAATGCACCGATAAAACTTAAGCTTGGAGTTCCTACCAATAAAGCNAGGAACATCCAAAGACTAGTTGATTGATCAAAGCCATATAAAAATCCAATAAGTGGAGCAACGAGAGTAATAGCTAATCCAGTTGTTAACCAATGTGCTATTGCCTTTGCAAAAANGATGCCTTCCAAAGGAACTGGTGCAAGTAAAAATGCTTCAAGTGTCCCATCTTCAAAGTCTGACTGAAACATACGATCAAGTGAAAGCAAACAAGAGAGTAGGGCGCTTATCCATAAAATTCCTGGAGTAATTGATTGTAACTTTGTATTTTCAGGTCCTATTGCAAGTGGAATCAAGATAATGATGAGGAAAAAAAAGCTTAAACTAAGGGTAAATCCACTGCCTGATCGTATTGATAATAAAATATCTCGCTTCAGGATCGAAATCATGAGCAAGACCCCTCAATAAATGGGTCATTTTGCAAACCATTTGCAATTTTAAAGTCTAATATATTTAGAGGCTTAGCACCTTCAAATTCTATTGGAGTATGACTAGACATTATAANTCCACCATTTGTTTGCAAATGGCCCACTATAGCTTGATTAAATAACAGTAAGTTTTCTTTATCGAGTGCTGAGTAAGGCTCATCAAGTAACCAGACNTCGCTTTTGCTAATTACAAGCCTTGCCAGAGCAACTTTTCTTTTTTGGCCCGCACTTAATNGAGCTATAGGGANATTTATAANATCTTGCAGCTTTAGAGATGAAATCGCTTTCTCTAATGTATCCCCANCATAAATTCCATTCCAAAATGATAAATTTTCTTTGACTGTTAGGTTGGTCTTTAAACAATTTGTGTGGCCNAGAAAGCATATCTCTTTCGNCTTCTTTGTTATGATGCCCTCNGAATAAGACAAAATATTTGCAAGTGTCTTTAAAAGTGTTGTTTTGCCTGACCCATTNGGGCCATAAAGAGAGATGATTTGGGCTTTATTCAAGGTTAACGAGATATTCCCCAAGATAGAACGATTGTTTCTTGAGCAAGTTAGGTTTTTTACGGAAAGTAACATGTCTTAATATTATCTGAATAAGTATCAAAAAAAAATAGTAAATATTGATGCCTATTTATCTGACCGTTTTTGTAAAAATAGATTGATGTTAGTTGAGATTACAAGCTGTACACATTTGTATACAATTGCACAAACCTCTCTTGATCCACTTACGAGTTTAGTGCATAGCCTGAATGAGCTTAAGCCAAAATAGGGGATTCACATGACGATTATTGTCGGTAAAGATACAGCCAAAACTCGCAAAATTTTAAAATCTGGCGATTTATCAGTTGCCTATTATTCGATAGATGAAGCAGAAAGAGCTGGGCTTGGTAATTTTAAAAATTTACCAGCAGTTTTGAAAGTTGTTTTAGAGAACATGCTTAGATTTGAAGATGGTAAAACCGTTCATATTGATGATATCAANGCTTTCTCTGAATGGGGTATCAATAATGGAAAAAACCCAATTGAGATAGCATACAGGCCAGCAAGAGTTTTGTTGCAAGATTTTACTGGTGTACCGGCGGTAGTTGATTTAGCGGCGATGCGAGATGCAATTATTGATTTAGGTGGTGATCCTAAAAAAATTAATCCATTAAACCCGGTGGATTTAGTAATTGATCACTCTGTGATGATTGACGAGTTTGGTAATGCTAGAGCTTTTCAAATGAATGTGGATAGAGAATATGAGCGAAATATTGAACGATATGAATTTTTAAAATGGGGTCAAAATGCCTTTAATAATTTTCGAGTTGTTCCTCCAGGTACAGGTATATGTCATCAGGTGAATTTAGAGTATTTGTCACAAACTATCTGGGTCGATAAGGACCAATCAGGGATGGAAGTGGCTTACCCGGACACATTGGTTGGAACGGATAGTCACACAACAATGGTAAATGGTGCCGCGGTTTTGGGTTGGGGTGTTGGTGGTATTGAAGCTGAAGCGGCAATGTTAGGGCAACCCATTTCTATGTTGATTCCCGAAGTTATTGGTTTTCAGTTAACAGGTTCGATGCAAGAAGGAACTACGGGTACTGATTTAGTATTAAAGGTAGTTGAGATGCTCCGAGCAAAAGGGGTAGTTGGAAAATTTGTAGAGTTTTATGGTGATGGACTCGATAATTTACCTTTAGCGGATCGTGCTACTATCGCGAACATGGCGCCAGAATATGGTGCGACCTGTGGGTTTTTTCCTATCGATGATGAGACCTTAAATTATTTGAGAAAAACTGGACGTGAAGAGCAAAGAATAAAATTAGTTGAAAAATATGCAAAAGAAAATGGATTTTGGCGCTCAGCCGATTACAAGCCAATTTATACTGATATTGTCAGTCTTGATATGAGCTCAATTGTTCCAGCCATCTCAGGACCAAAAAGNCCTCAGGATTATGTGTCATTAGAAAAATCTCAACAAGCTTTTCAATCTGAAATGAAAAATAATTTTAAAAGACCGATGGGAAAGAAGGTNGAAGTAAAAGGTGAAAACTATTCGATGGAATCAGGTAAAATCGTTATTGCATCAATAACTTCCTGCACTAATACTTCTAATCCATATGTCATGATTGGTGCTGGCCTTGTCGCGCGAAAAGCAGCGGCACTTGGNCTTAGAAGAAAGCCCTGGGTAAAAACCTCCCTTGCACCTGGATCTCAAGTTGTATCTGCTTATTTGGAAGCAGCAGATCTTCAAAAAGATCTTGATTTGATGGGATTTAATTTAGTGGGTTATGGATGCACAACTTGCATTGGGAATTCTGGACCAATTCAACCTGAAATAAGTGCCGCAATAAGCCATGGAGATCTTGTTGCTACATCAGTGNTATCTGGGAATCGAAATTTTGAGGGGCGCATATCGCCAGATGTGAGAGCTAACTATTTAGCTTCCCCACCTTTAGTTGTGGCCTATGCAATTGCTGGTACTATGGATGTAAATTTGTCTTGTGATGTCTTGGGGCAAGATTTAAATGGAAACGACGTATATTTGAAAGATATTTGGCCAACAGCAACAGAAATTAAAGAGTTAGTGGAGGCTACAGTCACTCGTGAAGCTTTTACTGAAAAATACGCTGATGTATTCAAAGGTGATGATAAATGGCAATCAGTTGAGACAACGGATAGTTTGACNTATGATTGGCCAATTTCNTCGACTTACGTTCAAAATCCTCCATATTTTAAAAATATGGGCTCATCTGCCGGTATTATTTCTAATGTTAAAAACGCGCGCATTTTGGCCATATTGGGAGACATGGTTACAACAGATCATATTTCACCAGCGGGCTCATTCAAAGATACTACGCCGGCAGGTAAATATCTGATTGAACATCAAGTTCCAGTTCGAGAGTTTAACAGTTATGGTTCTCGACGGGGTAATCATGAGGTAATGATGAGAGGTACTTTTGCCAATATACGAATTCAAAATGAAATGTTAGAGGATCTGGAAGGAGGGTTTACAAAGAACCCTGATGGCGAAACTGTCTCAATATACGACGCTGCCATGTCATATAAACGNAGAGATGTNCCNCTCGTTATTATAGCAGGTGAACAATATGGAGCGGGTTCCTCTCGAGATTGGGCGGCAAAAGGAACAGCACTTTTGGGTGTAAAGGCAGTTATTGCTGAGAGTTATGAACGGATTCATCGTTCAAATTTAGTTGGAATGGGTGTGATGCCTTTTGAATTTACGGGGAGTGATAATAGAAGTTCGTTGAATTTGAATGGTGCAGAAAGCATAACAATAAGTGGTTTGGAAGATAAATTGAAACCTTTGTCAGAAGTACCTGCTGAAATTATTTATCCTGATGGGTTGGAAAAAAGTATAATTTTAAAATGTAGGATAGATACAGAAGTTGAAATTGAATATATTCAGAACGGTGGTGTACTACATTACGTCTTGAGAAATTTGGCAGATACTCAAAGAAATTGAATACTTAACATTTACTATTAAATCGTTCTTTTTTGACATTCCGAGAGGCTTATTACGGTTTATTAACGCTNCTTTCTGTTTCGCATAGGTATTGTGCTTANGTTCTGCGATTTATGTGTGGTTTCTCGCCACCAAACATAGAAGCCTGCACTCACGACAACTAGGGCTCCAAAGTAGGTCGCCATATCGGGGAATTCATTAAATAATAACATTCCCCAAAAGGTAGCGAAGATAATACCGATATAAGAGTAAGGGGCAATTGCAGACGCTTCAGAAAGGGTAAACGCTCGAATTATACAATAATGCCCAATACCACCAGCAATACCCATAAATATCATTAATGTAAGATCTAAATTACTAGGGGTTGTCCAATAGAAGGGGATTGCTAGTGAAGCTAAAATTGCGCCCATCAGGNCCGTATATAGAAAACTGGTCCATGGGCTCTCTTCTGCACCTAAAAATCGTGTTGAAATTGCGTAACCAGAATAACAAATTGCAGCACCGAGAGGTAAAAGTGCACTAAATTCAAATACATTTGTTCCTGGCCTAATTATAATAAGTGTTCCAATAAAGCCCAGTGAGACCCCAATAACCCTTCTAATGCCTGCTTTTTCTTTAAGAAATAGTACTGCAAAGATAGTTATGATCAGGGGGTTTATAGCCATTATTGCTGCNGATTTAGCAAGACCAACTAAATAAATCCCATTGAAGAAAAAACATGTTGCGGCAAATAAAAACGTGGAACGAATGAGCTGCAATTTGATAAATTTTGTTTTTAAAAGAGAGTTTAGTTTTGGTGCCAGAAAAATAAAGGCCAATATAAGTTGACTAGTATATCTTGCCCAGACAATCTGAAAAGTATCATAATTGCTACTTAAATGTTTTGCGATAATATCCATTATCGAAAACATAAATAACGTTGTTATCATAAATAAAATTGCTTGGTTTGAACTAGACAAGCTCTGAAAATTATTTTTCATATAGACTTTGGTAGGCCTACACCTATCATACTATCCCTTGTCACTAAGCTTTCTAGTTTTTCTATAGAAAATTCATCTGTCCCAGTAGGGCGATTTGGCAAAACAATGTATCGCATGTCTGCAGTACTATCATGTACACGAATAGAAATATCTTTAGGTAAGTTTAGACCAAACTCTTTTAATACTTTTCTGGGATATTTAACTATTCTGCTACGATAACTGCGTTGTTTATACCAATCAGGAGGCAATCCCAAAAGGTTTCTGGGATAACACGAGCATAATGTGCAGACTATAACATTGTGAGTAGTATTAGTATTTTCTAGGGCTATTAATTTTAACGCACCAATATCAAAGCCTAGTTCTTTTGATGCGGCAGAAGCATTTGTCAAAAGCCTCTTTTTATAGTCTGGATCACTCCAAGCTTTTGCTACTACTTTTGCACCATTTGCTGGAGAACGATCATCCATATCATTTATAGTTTTTTGAATTTCTATAGTTGATGTTATCCCTTTTGATATCAAGATTTCTCTGACTGCGATTTCCATATTTTGCCAGTAAGTTAATGGTTTATCTTGATCTTTTCTATAAGGATGTCCGGACGGGCTTAGCGGATTTGAATGATCATGAGGCATATTATTTAATCCTTTTGAATCCAATGTTCATAAATTTCTGCATCTACGGTATCTGCCGAATTCTCAATTTCATCACCCCAAATTTCAGACATTGCAAAACGAATTCGGTAGAGCTTTATTTTCTTAGCAGGTAAATCATAAGCAAGCTGCTCTGGATTTCTAAAGTAACCTAAATCTCTTTCTATTTCTCCAACCTTACCCCGTAAATAAGACGGAGTCCTTACATGCCCAGGGGGAAATATATTTTTAATTCTGACTTTCATTCCACTACTCAATTACACTAATATTACAGTCACCGTAGGTTTTTCCACGCTGCGCAACCTCTGCCATTTTTTCACCTAGTTCTTGAAGGTTGTAGGCACCAGCTTCTATAAGATTTTGATTTATCGAGGCCATCCAACGTTCATAATAGGTCATTTCATCGAAAGCATGTTCGCCCATATCTTCCAATACGCGTCTAAGGCCATCCACAGTGAAATAACCTTTATTGCTAGCTAAAACCATTAGTGCATCCACGCGTTTTTCCCACAGTTCAAAGTCATGTTCTGTAAAAGTAAGATTTTCTGCGTGCCTACCACCCATATCATGCCATCGAACATGGGCATCTTTCTTAAAATTGTTCTCCATAATTAATTGGTAAGATGAGACGGAACAATTAGCAATAAAAGAATGTAGGTTCACTAAAAAAGTTATATTTAATGAATTTATTATGTAAATTAATTTAATTTTTTAAAAACTAGTACGTGATTATTTGCGGGCATTTCAATTGTTTTGTAGTGCAGAAAATCTGTTACCTTGGCTAATTTTATAATATTGTTCATACATCTTAGGCCCCAATTTGGGTTTTCTCTTTTTAGTTTTTGGTCAAAGATTTTGTTACCTTCTCCATGATAGTTGTTACCCTTTTTGAAAGGACCATAAAAAATTGTTAAGCCACCCTTCTTGAGTATTTGGTTAGCATTCTCAAAAAAACCATTGATGACTGAGATTGGAGCAATGTGTATTACATTCATACTAAAAATTAGGTCAAACTCTTTTAGATGTTCAACAGTATTAGCCCAATCAGTGGACGCATCTAATTTGAGAGTTTTTAAAATATTTAAAGATTGATCTTTGGCCCACGCGTCAGTGCTTTTGCAATGAATTTCATCTAAATCAGAACCTTGCCAGGTAATGTTTGGAAATTTCTGTGCTAAGTTGATTAAATGCTGTCCTGTTCCAGATCCAATCTCAAGCACTTGACCGTCTAATTCTTCTAAATAGGGAGTTAAGGCTTTTACTATCGGATCCTTATTTCGATAAAATACATCTGTTGTTAAACGAGGATCATTTTTTGAGTCATTTAGCGTTCTTCTATAGTTTTTTGCATGTGAACTAGTTGGCTTTATCACGCGTTTCTAGCTGGTCCAATTAACATTACCATTTGACGTCCTTCTAGTTTTGGCATGTTTTCTACTTTTCCAACTTCCAAAAGATCGTTTTCTACTCGGTTCAATAATTCTAAACCTAATCTTTGGTGCGCCATTTCTCGTCCTCTAAAACGCATAGTGATTTTTACTTTATCACCATTTGCCAAAAATTTAACAACACTTTTCATTTTAACTTCATAGTCGTGTGTATCAGTATTTGGCCTAAATTTTATTTCTTTGATATCGATTGTTTTTTGCTTACGCCTGGCTTCGGCTTCTCTCTTTTGCTGCTCATACTTATATTTCCCAAAGTCCATTACCTTGCAAACTGGTGGATTGGCATTTGGTGATATTTCAACTAAATCTAGTCCAGCTTCTTCAGCTAGCACCATTCCATGACTTGGGGTTGTTTCTCCTACATTGCCGCCATCGGCACCAATGAGACGGATTTTATCTGACGTGATGCGTTCATTTACGCGTGGGCCAGTCTCGCGCTCAGGAGGCGCGTTGTGTGGTCTTCGGGCTATTGCTTAATTCCTTTGTTCATTTTCATTAGGTATGAGAGTAATACTCCAGTATGGTAGGTTCAAGCGAATAAAACTTTTTTATGCAATAAAAATTAAATATGAGCATACTTGTTGATATCTGGAAGGATTAGCATCACCAGAGGAGCAAAATTTTGCATCTTTAAAAAATTACACTAAAATTAATTTTTAACAAACATTTTTCTTGGTGTATTACAAAGGCATTCAGCACCATTTTCTGTTATCACAAATGGCTCTGTAATTTCTAATCCTCCATCATCCAACCATAAGGCAGGCATAAAATGAAAAGTCATCCCAGGTTGCATTATAGATGTATCTCCATCACGAAATGACATAGTGCGCTCTCCCCAATCCGGAGGATAAGAGACTCCTATGGCATAACCACATCTACTGTCTTTCTCAAACCCTAGCTTATTTAAAGTTTGATTGAATGCATTGGCAATGTCTTGACATTGATTACCAGGTTTGGCCTGCTCCAATCCCACATTAATACCTTCCAAAACAGCTTTCTCTGCGTCTAAATATTTTTGGGGTGGTGTACCAAGAAATAAAGTTCGAGATTGTGGGCATTGATATCTTTTAAACGCCCCAGCAATCTCAAAAAATGTACTTTCTCCCTTTTTCATTGGTTGGTCGTTCCAAGTTAAATGTGGCGCGGTTGCATCCATCCCCGATGGTGCCATTGGTACCATTGATGGATAATCTCCCCAAATTCCATCAACGCCACTAACAGATGCATGATAAACATCTGCGATTAGTTCATTTTTTGGCATTCCTACCACCGCTTTTTCGACTACTACTTCATGCATATGTTCAACGATCTTTGCGGCTTGTTTCATGTAAACGATTTCAGTTTTGCTTTTTATGGCTCTTTGCCAGTTTACTAATCCTGTTATATCTACAAATTTTACATCTAATTCTTTTTTTAATGTAAAAAAGGCAGACGCAGAGAACCAATAATTGTCCATTTCAACTCCGATGTTTCCCTCATTTAATTGCAGATCTTTTATTAGCTTTGCTAAGTCTAACATTGGATGCTTTTCAGGATTTTGAACATAGGTATCCTCGTATCCATGAATATTCTTAGATTCCATGAAGACTGTTCTTTTTGCACCGTTTGCGTCCATACCGCGACCCCACCAAACTGGATCTCCATCTAATGACAGTATTACCGCTTGATGAACGTAAAAGGACCATCCATCATACCCAGTTAGCCAATTCATGTTTGATGGATCTGAAATAATTAAGGTGTTCAATCCAGTCGAAATCATTTTTTTGCGGGTTTTTGTTATTCGTTTTTGAAATTCTTCTAATGAGAAATTTAATGGTGAATTCATAATAAATCACTTTCTTTGATTTTATTTAAGAATTTTAACTATGTAAGAAATAATGCCAAGATAAAATTGCGAAAATCGAAATATTTCATTTTGGTTAATTGCATCTCGTTAGTATATGTATCTCTGGACTTGAATTGATCGAAAGTTTGTTAGTTGTCTTTATAAATTAAATTTTGAGAATGTAATGTTAGAATATTTAAAAAGCGCAAACAAAAAAATTAACGAACATACTGGTGAAACAATCGCTATGGTGTCAAAAATGCTCAAGGAAATTGAATTGGGTGGTGAGGTAATTGTTGAAGACTATTCAAAAAAATTTGATAAATATACTGGTCTTTTAAATGTGTCTGAAGAGCAGATTGCTAAAGCTGAGAGTAGTCTATCTTCAGAGTTTAAAGATGATATCAGGTACGCTAAAGAAAATGTTGAAAGATTCGCTTTAGCACAAAGAAATTCTTTAAATGAATTTGATGTTGAAATAAGACCGGGGTTANTCGCCGGTCAAAAAACTATACCGTTGAGTGCGGCTGGATGTTACGTNCCCGGGGGACGTTATAGTCACATAGCTTCGGCAATTATGACAGTAACGACAGCAAAAGTTGCNGGNGTAAAGCATATTTCNGTATGCTCGCCACCTCGTGATGGACAGCAGATGCCAAATGAAATAATTTACGCGGCAAATTTTTGTGGGGCTGATTCAATTTTTTCAATTGGTGGTGTTCAAGGCATCGCTTCATTGGCTTTTGGTCTTTTTGGAATGCCTGCAGCAGATATTATTGTTGGACCAGGAAANCAATTTGTCGCNGAGGCTAAGAGNTTACTTTTTGGCCAGGTTGCAATAGATATGATTGCTGGTCCTACTGATAGTCTGTTGATTGCTGATTCAACTGCTGACCCAATATTGGTAGCTACAGACTTAGTGAGCCAAGCCGAGCATGGTTATAATTCACCAGTTTGGTTGCTCAGTGATGATAGGGTGCTCTGTAAAGAAGTTCTTAAGCTGGTTCCAGTTTTAATAGATGAACTGCCTTCAATTAATAAAAAAAATGCAAAAAAAGCTTGGATTGATTATGCTGAAATTATTTTATGTGAAGATCGTGAATCAATTGCTTCGAATTCTGATAGAATTGCCCCTGAGCATTTGAGTATTCATGCTAGTGAGCTTGATTGGTGGTTGAAAAGGTTGACTTCTTATGGCTCATTATTTTTAGGTGAAGAAACAACCGTGTCTTTTGGGGATAAAGTTTCAGGCCCAAATCATGTTTTGCCCACTTCAGGGGCAGCAAGGTATACAGGTGGTCTGTCAGTTCATAATTTTAGAAAAATAGTTACCTGGCAGAGTTCAACGCAAGAGGCGGTAAAAGAACAAGCGGTTAAAACAGCACGAATTTCAAGAGCAGAGGGCATGGAAGGCCATGCCAGAGCGGCAGATATTAGATTGAAAAAATTTTTTCCAAACGAAAATTTTTGAATTGAATTAAAATTAACCATTTTTTTATTTTTGGTCTTGTTTCTTACCTTAACTATAGGGAAAGCTATTAAGATGGACTCAAAAAAAAATAATGAAAATATTCTCGCTGGCTTAATTTGGATGATTGTNACTGGCTTAATGTTTGTGGCGGTCACCGGAATTGTTAGGCATGTTGGATCAGATATTCCAGCGGCACAAGCAGCGTTTATTAGGTATCTCTTTGGCGTTTTGATAATGGCACCATTTTTTCTTAAAATGTTTAATAAAAAACGTTCAAAGTTAGTTTACTCTGTTCATGCGTTAAGAGGATTTTCTCATGCGCTTGGGGTAATTTTATGGTTCTACGCGATGGCAAGAATAACTGTCGCCGAAGTAACTGCTATAGGTTATGTCGCACCAATTTTTGTTACCTTAGGAGCTGCACTTTTCTTAGGTGAAAAATTGGCTCTTCGTAGAATCCTAGCGGTTATTATTGCTTTTATAGGGGCATTAATTATTCTGAGACCAGGGTTTCGAGAAATCGAAATTGGGCATATTGCTCAGTTGTGCGCAGCACCTTTATTTGCAGTAAGTTATCTTTTGACAAAATTTATGACAAAAAATGAAGAGCCAGTGGTGATTGTGGGGATGCTCACTATTTTTGTAACTATTGGCCTTGCNCCGTTTGCCCTTTATAATTGGGTAGCACCTTCTTTAAATGAAGTGTTATGGTTGGCTCTCGTCGCTGTTTTTGCGACTGGAGGTCATTATACGATGACCCTTGCTTTAAAAGCGGCACCTATAATGGTAACGCAACCAATAGATTTTTTAAGGCTTGTTTGGGCAACTTTATTGGGTTTGCTTATATTTTCAGAGCCTTTAGACTTTTATGTCCTTGTNGGTGGTGGTCTTATTATCGCTGCAGTCACGTTCATTTCATANAGAGAAGCGAGATTGAACTCNAAGTCTAAGACGCCNATCCCTGTTGTAACTAAAAATTGAATTGATCAGGCCTTACAAATGTGGATGAATTAAAGGAATAATGGAGGCAAAAATGTCAATAATTGTAGATTTGCGTGATGAAAATTGGATGTCAGATACTGATTTAAAGAAGATAATTTCTGCGGATTTACCAAATGTTGACATTTATTGTGGGCCTGCGACCTCCAAGATGCCTGATATAACAATGGCAGTTGTTATAAAAGATTTGAATCAAGAAAGTATTAATAATTTGCCAAATTTGAAGTTAATTCAAAAAGTAGGTGCTGGTGTTGAAAAAGCCGTATTAAATAAAAATTTGCCAGATAGTGTGAGGATCGCTCGAATGAGTAGNTACTTTCAGGCAAAAGAAATGGCTGAATACTGCTTGGCTGAAATATTATGTTATCAACGAAACATACGTGGATATAGCAAAAATCAATTAGGTGAAGTGTGGGCGCCCATTCAGCCAGAAAAGACAAAAAGTAAGACTGTTTGTGTTTTAGGAATGGGATTGATTGGCGGCCAAATTGCTAAATTGCTAAAAAATTTTGGTTTTAAGGTTGAGGGCTGGAGCCGAACACAAAAAAATATTCCTGGCATTAAAACCTATACTAAAATGGCTGGGTTGAAAAAAGCAGTGGCCAATGCAAATTATATTATTGGAATTCTACCGGAAACAGCTGAAACGCGGGGCTTATTAAACTCGGAGATTTTTGGAGAATTCAAAAGAGGTTCAGTTCTGATAAATATAGGTAGAGGTACTTTAATCGTTGAAGGAGATTTACTAGATGCTCTTAATCAGGGTTTATTAATTGGAGCAACTTTAGATGTAACACAAAATGAACCCCTGCCCGCAGGGCACCCCTTTTGGAAACACTCGAAGATAGCGATAACTCCAC
>NYTF01000056.1 GCA_002683355.1 Paracoccaceae bacterium
GATTCAGTTGACAATGCGCAGTCAAAAGAAAGAGAGAAATCCTTCGATTTTGACATAACAACGCGTAGATATGTTATGTCACTAACACCAGGTTTAGAACTTCGGTCACGTTTTGGTAGCAAAACAGCAGATAAAAAGGGTTCAGCAAACATTTCAGGAGTATCTAACAAAGCAGTCGATGCTTTAATCCAGACTATTGAAAAAGCCCAATCTAGGGAAGATTTGAATGTCGCGGTGAAAGCATTAGATCGAGTTCTTCGATCTTTACATATATGGGTGCCACAGTGGCACAATTCAAATCATAATCTTGCTTACCTCAACGTTTTTGGGCGACCAGAAAACTTACCACCGTTTTCAATCGGAGAGACTGATTTTTGGTGGTATGATGAGGACAAAGCAGCTTACCTAAAATCTGTGGGTGCGTTATAGGAAAGTTTATTAATTGGCCGATTATATTGTAAGAAGACTGCTGTTAATGGTTCCAACACTTCTTGGAATAATGCTAATAAACTTTGCGTTAATTCAATTTGTGCCTGGTGGCCCAATTGAGCAAATCATTAGTCAGATTGAAGAAGGGGGGAGTGCAACTGATCGTTTTGCGGGTGGTGCTGATAGCCCAAGCTTTTCTGAAAATAGCAAATATGAAGGTGCGCGTGGCTTACCAGAAGATTTCATTAAAGACCTCGAAAAACAATTCGGTTTTGACAGGCCTGGTCATGAAAGATTCCTTTTAATGCTAAAGAATTACTTAAAATTTGATTTTGGTGAAAGTTATTTTAGGTCGATTGATGTATTGGATCTCATATTAGAGAAAATGCCTGTTTCGATAACCTTAGGTCTATGGTCAACATTAATTGCATATCTAATTTCGATCCCATTGGGGGTGAGAAAAGCAGTTAGAGATGGTAGTCGTTTTGATACAATAACCTCAGCTGCTATTATTGTTGCTTATGCAATCCCTGGTTTTCTTTTTGCCATACTTTTATTGGTGCTTTTTGCTGGTGGATCGTATTTTCAATGGTTTCCTCTTAGAGGACTTACTTCGGAGGGTTTTGAAAACCTGTCCCTTTTGGGTAAAATTTTAGACTATGCATGGCATATAACGCTACCAGTAATTGCTGCGACAATAGCAAGCTTTGCGACACTCACTCTTTTAACTAAAAATAGTTTCTTGGATGAGATTAAAAAACAATATGTTATAACAGCAAGATCCAAGGGCTTATCTGAAAATAATGTTTTCTTTGGCCATGTTTTTCGGAATGCAATGTTAATAATTATTGCTGGATTTCCAGGAGCATTTATCGCTATCTTCTTTGGCTCTAGTTTAATTATAGAGATAGTTTTTTCTTTAGATGGTTTGGGCAGGTTGGGCTTTGAGGCGGCACTTAATCGAGATTATCCAGTATTATTTGGAACATTATACATTTTTGGAATAATGGGTTTATTAGTAGGTCTAATTTCGGATTTAATGTACGCTTTTGTAGATCCACGGATAGATTTTGAAAGTAGGGAAGTTTAGATGAGAAGCTTGTCATCAAGCCCGCTTGCCAAAAGAAGATGGAAAAACTTTAAAGCAAACCGAAGAGCTTTTTACTCTTTGATAATATTCTTAATTCTTACGATTATAGCATCAATGGCTGAATTCGTCGCAAATGATAAACCACTTATCGCTAGTTATAGAGGTAATATAATATTCCCAATATTTTCGGGTGCTGTAACCGAAGATCAATTTGGTGGAGATGAAGGCCTGATTGCACAATATAAGGACCCTGCAATTCAATGCCTTATCATAACAGGAGGCTTTATTGATTGTTATGATGCTCCCGAAATCATTATTAAAAATGTAAGTGAAGGTCTAATAATAGATTCTAATTTTCACAAAGGTTGGATGATTTGGCCAATTATCCCATATAGTTTCAATACGATTAACCATGATGTGGTACCCGCTCCAGGCTCTCCAAATAAAAGCCACTGGCTTGGTACAGATGATACTACAAGAGATGTGATGGCACGGGTAATCTATGGTTTTCGAATTTCTGTAGGTTTTGCGGTTGTTGTCGTGTTTGTAAGTTCAATAATTGGCATTATCGCTGGAGCTGTTATGGGTTATTTTGGAGGTTGGATTGATTTGATTTTTCAAAGGGTCGTGGAAATTTGGTCAAACATCCCTAGTCTTTACATTATAATTATAATGTCTGCTATTTTTTCGATGTCGTTCACACTTTTAACGGTTTTGGTAGCACTTTTTAGCTGGACAGCTTTAGTTGGTGTGGTTCGCGCAGAATTTCTCAGAGCCCGTAACTTCGAATATGTAAGAGCGGCGCGGGCATTAGGGCTATCAAATTTTAAAATTATATTTAGGCATGTTCTTCCAAATGCAATGGTAGCTACTATAACAATGTTGCCTTTTTTATTTACAGGCGCAATTGGATCATTAACATCTTTAGATTTTTTAGGCTTTGGGCTTCCCCCATCTTACCCTTCTTTAGGTGAATTAGCCCTACAAGCGAAACAAAATTTACATGCACCATGGTTGGCTTTTACAGCTTTTGTTGTGATCTCTGTTATGTTGTCTCTCTTAGTTTTTATTTTTGAAGGTGTTAGAGATGCATTTGATCCTAGAAAGACATTTTCATGAATAATGTTTTACTAGAAATAAAGAATTTAAATTTATCATTTGATCACGAGCAAAATGTTGTTGAAAATGTGTCATTTCAAATCAGCAAGGGTGAAACTGTTGCGATAGTTGGAGAAAGTGGATCTGGAAAGTCGGTAACAGCTTTATCAACAGTTAATTTACTGCCAGAAAACGCCAAATTGACTGGTTCTATAATATATAAGAATAAACAGTTGCTAGGCGCTTCTGAAAGTATACTACAGAAGGTTCGCGGAAATGATATAAGTTTCATTTTTCAGGAACCTATGACATCTCTAAACCCACTTCATACAATCGCAAAACAATTAAAAGAAAGTATTAACTTACACCAAAGCCTTAATAAAGCTGATGTAAATGAGCTTGTATTAAGTCTCTTGCTAAAAGTTGGAATAAAGAATGCTGAAAAGCGCCTAAATGATTACCCTCATCAATTGTCGGGCGGTCAACGGCAAAGAGTAATGATAGCCATGGCGTTAGCTAATAAACCCGATTTATTAATTGCTGATGAACCTACAACAGCATTAGATGTTACTATCCAAGCTCAAATTCTATCGCTGATTAAAGACATTCAGCAAAGAGACAGTATGGGTCTTTTGTTCATCACTCATGATCTTGGAATTGTGCGAAAGATAGCTGATCGTGTTTGCGTGATGAAGAGTGGAAAAATTGTAGAGACAGGTTTAACAAAAGCAATATTCGATAATCCAAAACACGAATATACTAAAATGCTGTTGTCATCAGAGTTAGAAAAAAGCCCCTCAGAAAAGGTTAATTCAGCAAAGAAAATAATTGAAACTCAAAGTTTAAAAGTTTGGTTTCCTATTAAAAAAGGATTATTGAGAAAACAAGTGGGCAACATTCAAGCATTGAATGATGCATCTTTTACGGTTTGTGCGGGAGAAACCTTAGGAATTGTGGGCGAAAGTGGCTCTGGAAAAACAACCCTTGGATTGGCAATCATGAGACTTATTGCATCCAGAGGAGATATAAACTTTTTAGGAAAATCTATTAATCAATTAAGAAAGAGGGACCTCAAAGGTATTAGGGGGGACATTCAAATGATCTTTCAAGATCCGTATGGCAGTCTGTCACCTCGAATGACAATAGGACAAATTATTTCAGAAGGATTGGTAATACATAGCTCACTGAACGCTTTAGAAATTGAAAGAAAAGTAGTGGATATGTTAATGGAGGTTGGGCTTGAAAAGTCCATGATAAATAGGTATCCGCATGAGTTTTCTGGTGGTCAACGGCAACGTATCGCGATTGCGAGATCTATGATTTTAAATCCTAAACTAGTTATTTTAGATGAACCTACTTCCGCACTGGATAAAACTGTTCAAGTTCAAATTGTAAACTTACTTCTTGCACTGCAAAGAAAGTATGGACTTGCATACATATTCATTAGTCATGATCTTAAGGTGGTTCGTGCTTTAAGTCATAGTGTTATTGTTATGCATGATGGTGATATTGTTGAAAGAAATGATGCTAATAAGATTTTTAACACCCCTCAAAACTCTTATACTAAAACCTTGATGGCTGCAGCTTTTGATAATGCAACATAGATATGACTACTTGATAGGGGTAGATGTCAGCTTCCGGTTGGGCCCAGAGCTTTACAGTCTTTAAAATTTCTTGCGAGAAGTTTGACGCATACTTTTATAGCGTTTTCTTTTCCAAGTTGAGTGAATGTAGCTTCAAAACCACTGCTTTTCTGCACAACCTCTCTTCTTGCTCCCTCTAATAGTGATATCTCGTGAAGAGCCGCTTTTAATAAAAACTTTTCTGCTTGAAATCTTGTGTTGTGCTGTCCAAGATTTATCTTCCAATTTCTGGTAGATAAATTTTTATCAGCAGTTACCACAATTAATGGTTTTGATTTATTCAGTTTTGTTGATAATTCTTTGTCAATAAATTTCTTGGATTTGTTTGGTGTATTAACTCGTATTGTCTTAGCAATTTCGAAGGCAATGGTCGTTAAAATATCACTTTCTGCAAAGTCATTTCTAATCTTTGGTATTATGCTCTTCTTCACTTTTATGCTATCTGAGCGAACGTGTAATATCTTTTCGATTGTTCTTTTGGGGATTGTTAGTTTAGCATTTTCTGGTGATCGCTCAAATCCAATATCCAATAATTTTGCCACTTGATTATTTCGAGTTCGAGTTGATTTTCCGCCAAATACGGTGGCAATAACCCTTTTATTATCTCTTTTAGCCGACGCAACCAAATTAAAGCCAGCTTTGTGAGTATAGCCTGTTTTTATCCCATCGGCTCCCCTGTAAGCAGCAAGAAACTTCCGGTTTGTGTTTCGAACTTTTTTGGTCGCATTAGTAGTTTTTCTTTTGAACATTGGGTAATATCCAGGATAATCATACAATAGATGTCTTCCTAGTATGGTCATATCTCTTGCTGTTGATAGGTGTCCTTTTTCTGTCAACCCGTGAGCATTTTTAAAAGTTGATCGGGTCATACCAAGACTTTTTGCAGTACGATTCATGCGCCGGGCAAANGCTGCTTCNGAGCCCGATATTGCTTCGCCAATTGCTGTAGCAGCATCATTAGCTGATTTTACTGCAGCTGCCCTTAATAAATATCTCAATGAAATTTTTTGTCCTGTTNTTAAGCCCAGTTTAGAAGGTCTCTCATTCGCGGCATGCCGACTGATNGTTATTTTCTTGTCCACATCAATCTCACCATTTTCTATNGCCTCGAACGCTATATACAATGTCATCATTTTAGTTAGAGAAGCCGGATGTAAACGAGTATCAGCATTACGTGATCGTAAGACTTCGCCAGTTCGCGCATCAATCACCATATCTGCNTATGGGGCTGCTTCGGAAGCAGTACCTATCAATACTACAAGAAATACCGTAGCAAGGTATAGTTTTTTTAATTTTAGCCAGGTCTTCAAAAAGCCCGCCCTTTTCTGCCTCTTCGCTGCGTTTTAAGCAGTCTCATTAAAACTGTGCTAACATAGGAATTTCCTTTAGTAAATAATTAACATTCTTTAGAATTTGTCTTTTTAATATCTAAGAAAATNATTAGTTTATTTCAGGGTTTGATTTTAATATTGGTTACNTTATATCTTAACTATCTAGTAGTTTGATATAATCCTCTTAGCATTATATACAGATTTTTAATGAGTCGGTTATAAAATTATTGGAATTTTAGAGTTAAAAATGGTGGTGTTGAGATGGCAAATAAAGATGATATGGCTACTGTGTTGAAGCCTAAAACTCAAACAAAAACAGAAAAACCTCCCTTGTATAAAATATTATTATTAAATGATGATTATACGCCCATGGAATTTGTCGTGTACGTTTTGGAGCGATTTTTTGGCATGAATAATTCTAAAGCTGGTGAAATAATGTTGGCTGTTCATAAAAATGGCCTAGCAGTGGTAGGTGTATTCGCATTTGAGATTGCTGAAACTAAAGTGGCTCAAGTTATGGATTGTGCTTCACAAAACCAACATCCTTTACAATGCACAATGGAGAAAGAGTAGACGTAAGTCTACTAAGTGAAAATGTCACGACAACATCGGTTACTAGATCTGATAAACGTTGAAAATATTATTAGTTCAAGCAAAAGAAAACTTACGGTGATTAATGCTAAAGTAGATTTACCTTATAGGGAATTTTGCTCTGCCGATTTAACTTTGATCCAACCTTTGGCAAATTTTTATGATGAATTTATAGGCTCAAATGAAAAACTGCTTTGTGAAATGGAACATAGCAGTGATGTAACAATTCTACATTTGCCGAAATCTAAAATTGAAGGATTTGGCATGCTTTCTAAGGCCATTGAACTGACACAGGAATATATAATTATTGATGGAAATAAAAAAGATGGTATCGATAGTTATTTAAATGGAATAAAAAAACTAACAGATATTTTCGGTGTTTCAATTAAAGACCACGGCAAAGCTTTTTGTTTTGACCCTAAGCAAATTAACAAAACTCTTGTAAATGATTGGAAGAATAGTGCTAAGATAAAAGAAAATATCGATGGTTTCTTTACGGCTGAAGGTATGTTTTCCCCAAGGTCAATCGATAAAGGCAGTCATGAATTAGCATCTGCTTTTACTGGAAAATTAAATGGTTGTATTGCAGATTTAGGAGCAGGTTGGGGATGGCTCTCTCACGAGGCCTTAAAGCAGAATATTAAAAAAATTGATCTATACGAGGCACATTTTCCAAGTTTTCAATGTAGTAAACTTAATATCCAAGACGGTCGAGCAGACTTCTTTTGGATTGATGTTTTAAAATTATCTAATGACGCAACTTATGATATGGTTATTATGAATCCACCGTTTCACCTGGGCCGAGCTACTGATCTTAGTTTGGGAGAAGGATTTCTTGTAAAAGCGTCGGAGATTCTAAAAAAAAATGGTACACTCCATATGGTGGCAAATCGGCATTTGCCTTACGAGAGGACCTTATCTAGGTTATTTAAAAATGTCACAATAAGTGAAGAAAAATTNGGCTTCAAAATAATTGAAGCAAAAATACCAAAGTAAATTTAGTAATATTTTAAAAATGTAATATTATTTGAATAAAAAGGAGGCCTTATGTCTTTTTCGATTGTAGGAAAAACTGCCATTGTAACTGGCGCTGCGAATGGAGTTGGATTGGCTATTGCCAGGCATTTTGTCCAAAATGGAGCAAATGTCATACTTGCTGATATGAATGAGGAAAAACTAAAAGAGGAAGTTGGCTCTTTAAGGAATGAGGCAGGGAGTGCTATATTTTTTTCTGGAGATCTGAGAGAAAAATTAACACAAGCTAATTTATTATCAGCTGCAATTGATGAATTTGATCGTGTAGATATCTTGGTCAATGCTAGCCGACAGTTTTTAATATCAGACCCTTTAAATTCTGAAGAAGATTCTTTTGAAAAGTTATTGGACCAAAATTTGATAACTAATCTACGCATGAGTCAAATTGTTGCAAAGAGAATGATANATCAGGCAAAAAAAATTGAAGACAGTGATGGCAACGTCNGNAGTATTGGAAGTATTGTAAATTTAACATCAATGGCTGGNCGCCGTTCACAACCAGAAATTNTAGGATATTCTGTAAGCTGTGCCGCCGTTGAGCAATTAACGAGATCTCTCGCTATCGCTTTGGCTGGTTATAATATAAGAGTTAACGCGGTTTGCTTTGGATCTGTCATGAGTGGCTCACTTCAGGAATCATTAAGACTAAACGAAGGCAGTAGAGAGAAAATATTAGTTGCAACACCTCTCGGGCGTATAGGAGAGGCAAAAGAA
>NYTF01000006.1 GCA_002683355.1 Paracoccaceae bacterium
ACGTAATTGTATATGATGCTTTAGTACAAAGTGA
The DNA here is from genome assembly GCA_002683355.1 of Paracoccaceae bacterium. GTDB lineage: Bacteria > Pseudomonadota > Alphaproteobacteria > Rhodobacterales > Rhodobacteraceae. Next base: position 35 of record NYTF01000006.1, read on the forward strand.
AATTTTAGACTGGGCTAATCCAAAAGCTAAGCTAATTTTTGCTGGTAAACGTGGAGGAAAGCCTTCACCAAAACAAAGAGATATTTCTTTTCANTTNATAGAATTAGCTAGAAATGGNAACAAAGTTTTAAGATTGAAAGGTGGGGATCCGTTTGTTTTTGGCCGNGGTGGCGAAGAGGCACAAACTTTNATTCAAAACGAAATACCGATAAGNATAATTCCAGGAATTTCAGCNGGTATNGGGGGTCTGGCTTATGCAGGCATCCCAGTTACTCACCGAGATATAAANCANTCAGTTACATTTGTNACTGGCCATGACCAAAATGGNGAAACNCCNCAAACTTTAAANTGGTCAGCAATCTCACAAGGGAGCCAGGTATTAGTCATTTATATGGGCATGAAACATGCAAAAAAAATTGCTTCAGAACTGATCAAAGCAGGTCGTTCTCCTNANGAGCCAGTTGCAGTAGTAACAAATGCGACCACTATGACACAAAATGTCTTGGAAACCACATTATTAAATCTTAATGATGATATAGTAAGTTCGAAAGTNAAACCACCAGCAATAATATGTGTNGGAAAAGCGGTCTTAATGAGGCAAGTACTTAACTGGCAAGACATGTTAAATGGCGGNTTGCCAAAAAACATCGATCCCTTGGGTAGAGATATTCTAACAGAAGTATCATAAATTTATGGGAATGGGCTTAATACTATCCGCTCCAAATTCTGGCAGTGGAAAAACAATTATNACTTTAGGAATACTTAGAGCATTAAAAAANAAATCTTTAAATATTCGCTCTGCAAAATCAGGACCNGACTATATTGATCCAAGATTTCATTCAATAGCTTCAGGATCAGAGTGTTACAATCTGGATTCCTGGGCAATGTCTAAAGATAGACTGAGAAGTATTTCTAGTCATGATGGTCATTTAATAATAGAAGGAGCGATGGGTCTTTTTGATGGAGCACCACCGTGTGCTAAAGGTTCTACTGCTCATCTAGCAGAGATATTAAATTTACCAATCATTTTGATAATGGACTGCTCAAAGATAAGCCAGTCTATAGCTGCAGTGGCTGAAGGTTTTATAAATTTTGATGAAAAAGTGAAAATAGATGGCGTAATTTTAAATAAAATAGGATCAACCAAGCATGAGAAAATTTTAACAACAGCTCTTTTCAAAAAAAATATTCCTGTTATCGGTTGCGTGCATCGAGACGCACAATTACTCTTACCATCCCGTCATCTGGGTTTAATACAAGCTCAAGAAAAATCGAACATAAATGAATTCATAGAATACACAGCAAATGTTATAGAAAAATCAATAGACATAAATACTTTAATAAATCATTTTAAAAATTTACCCCAATCACAACTTTCCTCATCGATGGAGCCACCTGCTCAAAGAATTTCTATAGCCTCTGATGGGGCATTTTCTTTTGCGTATCCTCATATATTAGACGACTGGCACAAAAATGGCGCAGAAATAAGTACATTTTCACCATTGGAAAATCAAGNGCCACATTCCTGTGACCTTGTCTTTCTTCCCGGCGGATATCCAGAATTATACGCGCCTGTATTAGCTAATGCAGATCGCTTCAAAAAGGCACTTAGGTCNGCAAAAAAAGTTTATGGAGAATGTGGGGGCTATATGACGATGGGAAACACTTTAATTGATGAGAATGGTACTCCACACAAAATGCTCGGATTGTTAGACTTAGAGACTAGTTTTGAAAATAAAAAACTCCACCTGGGTTATCGAACAATTAATGGACAAAATGGTTGCTTCTTAGGATCATATTCCGCTCATGAGTTTCATTATGCCACTACCATTTCAGCAAAAGGTAAAACCTTGTTCTCTGTACGTGATGCAGAAAACAACAAACTTCCTGATTCTGGACTAATTAACGAAACGTCTTCAGGTTCTTTTTTACACATCATTGACAAACGCCTGTAAAAGTACAGGGTGTGCGAAAACGGAATTTACATGAGCAGTATCTCCCAGGAAAAACGCAATGTTATCGTGCTAGTTTTAGCTCAAGCATTTTTNGGCGCACAATTGCCAATGATGTTTATTATTGGAGGTTTAGCAGGACAATCGTTAACAAATAATATATGTTGGGCGACTCTACCAATCTCATTTATCGTATTTGGTGCTATGACTACAGCGCCTTGGCTAAGCCAAGTAATGCAAAATTATGGNAGAAAATTTGGCTTTATTTTAGGCACTGTCGCTGGAATTATAGGGGCTGTAATATGTGCTTTGGCAATGTACAAAGGTATTTTTGCTATATTGCTTATAGGATCCTATTTAACCGGGATCTTTCAATCATCGTTGGGTTTTTATCGTTTTGCAGCTACAGATACGGCTTCAGATTCATTTAAAGCAAAAGCAATATCCTACACTATGGCTGGAGGATTACTTTCTGCTATAATTGGACCTCAGCTTGTTAAGGTGACATCTGATTTTTATACGATACCTTTTTTGGGCGTTTACGTAACTGTCATATTTATAAACATAATTGGCGCATTCTTATTCTTGTTTTTGGACATTCCAATACCAAAAAAATCAACTTCAAATGAACTACCATCTCGCACGCGAATACAAATTTTAAAAACACCACGTATACTGAATTCTATAGTTATAGCGATGGTCTGTTATGCTCTGATGACCCTTGTAATGACATCAACACCATTAGCTGTTGTTGGATGCGGATTTACCCAAAATAACGCTGCAGATATTGTAGGTGCGCATGTTTTAGCAATGTTTTTGCCATCTTTCTTTACTGGGCATTTAATAAATCGTTTTGGGGTGAATAAGATTATTTCAATTGGTTTAATACTGCTATTTTCTGCAGGTTTGGTCAATTTATCTGGCATATCATTAGGAAACTTTTTTGCTGGCTTAATATTGATTGGTGTTGGATGGAATTTTGGCTTTATTGGTGCCACTACCATGTTGGCAACATCTCATTCACCTTCCGAAAGAGGTAAGGTTCAAGGCCTAAATGACTTATTTGTATACGGTTTTGTAACACTTGCCTCTATTGCTTCTGGAGCTTTAATGAATTGTTCTGGATCCACAGCTGTTGAAGGCTGGAATTCAGTAAATTATGCTATGATACCATTTTTATTATTAGCANGCATATCTTTGTTCTGGTTATCAAAAAATAAGGATACTAATAATTATTCTGCAAAGTAAGTCTGAACAGCCTTATCTTCTTTCGGAATTCTGATAGATCCAATCGATCATCTATTAATGCTTTTGGATTTTTGATTATTTTACGTAATATAACCGGTGCAGTCCAACCAATTCTCATTATTGGGAAAATATTCCTTTCAATTTTAGAACGCTTTACAAGATTGATGTTTTCAAGAGCTTCTCTCGCGAGTGTATAAACGTTTTCTTCATCAAAATTTGGTATAGGATTTTTTCCAAATCGTTTTAGTTTTGGTGCTGCCAACAAATACGAAGCCATTCCTATTCCCCGGCCAAACAAAATGATAGACTGATCAGCTGTCGAGCATGCAGCTAATAAATTAGAAGAAGTATGTTCAATATATTCCCATAAGGTACTATTATCTTCATGACCCTCAGAATATATATCCCAACGCCTCGCAGTAATTGTTTGTTTTAACAAGGCTATCGCAAATTTATTATTAATTAGTCTCTTCGCCAATTCTGAGCTTATTGGATGATCAGGTAAAGAATCNTTGTTTTCAACTGCCTCTANTAACTCACTCCACCACGTCAGACGCATTTCAGCAATTAAACTTTCAGTTGTTATCCACGGTATTCGGCTCACTTCACAATTAAATGCATAAATAGGAAACGCAATTTGTCTTGATATTGGGTCACCTGCCATAAGTGCCAAAAATTTGTCTGGATCATGCTTATAAACCGTATCAATACAGTTACTCAAACTCACAATGAAGAGGCTCCATCACGAATTAACTTCCACTGAATTGCATCAAGAAATGCTTCAAAAGAAGCATCCACTATGTTAGCAGATACGCCAACTGTCGACCAGCGTTTACCAACGCCGTCCTCACAATCAATAATTACTCTTGTAACAGCTTCAGTACCACCATCAGTTATTCTAACCTTGAAATCTACTAATTTCATATCATCAATTATATGTTGATAAGGTCCCAAATCTTTTGCCAAAGCCATGGAAAGAGCATTAATTGGGCCCCGGTCTGAGCCAGAGTCATCCATACTCTCTGAAACTGATAATACCTTTTTATCTCCAATTTGTGTAACTACAACAGCTTCTGAGATCGATACCATTTTATTATATTTATTTTTTCTTCGCTCAACAGTTACNTTGTATCTCTTAACTTCAAAAAACTTAGGCATCCGTCCAAGATGTTGCCTCGCTAATAACTCAAATGATGCTTGGGCACTGTCGTAGGCATAGCCTTGGTCTTCTCTTCTTTTTATCTCATCCAAGATTTGCAAAAGATTTGGATCATTTTTCTCTACNGACAAATTAGCTTCGTTTAATCTCATTCTTAAATTAGACTGTCCTGCTTGATTAGACATGGGTATAACCCTCTGATTTCCAACAAGATCGGGACTGACATGTTCATATGTTTCTGGAGATTTAAGAATNGCACTAGCATGCAAACCCGCCTTATGTGCAAAAGCACTCGCTCCTACATATGCTGATTGCTTTAATGGAACACGATTTAATACATCATCAAGAGCTCTTGAAATCGATGTCAATTGACTCAATTTTTCTAAATCAACATTCAATTTATATTTACTCTTATATGGTTCTTTAAGCAAAAGTGTAGGAATAATACTAACTAAATTTGCGTTACCACATCGTTCACCAAGCCCATTTAATGTGCCCTGTATATGTCTTGCACCTGCTTCAATAGCCGCAAGGCTATTGGCTACCGCGTGTTCAGTGTCATTGTGAGCGTGAATGCCAATATGTGANCCAGGAATACCAGTAAAAATTACAGCCTCTGTCGCAGCAGATACTGTTTGAGGCATAGTACCNCCATTTGTATCGCAAAGAACCACCCAACGCGCGCCAGCTTCGTATGCGGTCTTTGCAACCAACAGTGCATAATCTGGATTATCATTAAACCCATCAAAAAAATGCTCACAGTCAAATATCGCTTCCCTACCCTTTGATACAAGGTAAGAAATACTCTCTCTAATATTGTGCAAGTTATCTTCTAAAGTTATCCCAAGAGCTTTTCTAACATGAAAATCATGAGCTTTTCCCACAAGACAGACCGCTTTTGTGTTTGCATTTATCACAGCTGATAAAACGTCATCATTCTCAACCGAAAATCCTGACCTTTTAGTCATTCCAAAAGCAGTAAATGTTGCTTTTGTTTTTGGAGTCATTTTGAAGAATTCACTATCTGTCGGGTTTGCACCAGGCCAACCACCCTCAATATAATCAACACCTAATTTATCCAANGCTATAGCAATCCTTGTCTTGTCAGAACTGCTAAAATCGACACCTTGCGTTTGCTGACCATCACGCAAGGTTGTATCAAAAAGGTATACTTGCTCCATCACTGTAAATCCTCTAATTTCTTTATATCAAAATCATCGCTCAATTCCCAAACTATTCCATCTTTTGTATCATTAATTATAAGGCCAGCCTGTATAAATCCATCTCTCAACTCATCGGCTCTCGCATAATCTTTTCGCTTTCGCGCATCCATCCGCTGTTTAAAAAGAAATTCAATTAATTGCTGTGAGTCCTGGGAAATAGTAAGTTTACTTTTTTGATTGGATGAATTGCCAAATAAACCCAAAAAAATACCAGAAGCTTTTAAGTCCTTAATATTTCCACTTTTTGCAAGTTTATGCATCTCAGCTATTGCCAATGGCGTATTTAAATCATCTGCTATAGCATTTAAAACATTACCACTTACTGTTCCGACTTTACTATTTGCTACAAGTTGTTGCCATTTATNATATGTTTTTTGATTAGCCATTACCTTTTGTTCAGTCCAATCAAGCGGCTTTCTATAATGAGTACTTAAATATACTAATCTTAATGCTTCACCCGATANGCCTTCATNAATTAATTCTTTTGGCGAAAAAAAATTATTTAACGATTTAGACATCTTTTTTCCATCGACTTGAAGCATTTCATTATGCATCCAAATCTGAGCAAAAGATTCTTGACCTCCTAAGCAACAACTTTGAGCAATTTCATTCTCATGATGTGGAAATNCAAGATCTAAACCACCGCCATGAATATCAAATTTTGCTCCAAATATATCTCTACTCATCGCGGAACATTCTATGTGCCATCCTGGCCTTCCATATCCCCAAGGGCTTTCCCATCCTGGCTCATCCGAACCTGAGGGCTTCCAAAGTATAAAATCCATTGGATTTTTTTTATAGGGGGCTACTTCAACCCGGGCTCCAGCGAGCATATCTTCAAGACTTCTACCAGATAATAAACCATATCCCTCATATTTTTGCACTTCAAATATGACATGATTTTCTGCCTCATAAGCAAAACCTTTCGNCAATAACTCTTTATTCATTAGAATCATTTGATCGATGTATTCTGTCGCTCGGGGGGTATATGAAGGCTCAAGATTTCCTAAGGCTTTCATATCTGAAATGAACCAATTTATAGTTTCATCGGTGATCTCCTTTATAGATCGACCAGTTTTTAATGCGCTTGCATTTATTTTGTCATCCACATCTGTAAAATTGCGTGCATAGCTTACATGCTTTGAACCATAAATGTACCTNAAAAGACGAAATAATACATCAAATACAATTACAGGCCTAGCATTGCCAATATGTGCCCTCTCATAAACTGTAGGACCACATACATACATCATAACATTTTTCTTATCCAACGGATAGAAATCTATCTTGCTTCTAGTTTTTGAATTGTATAATTTTATTTTAATCATTTTACACGCTATAGCTTGTCTATTTTGCGGGNTATCAGATAATTAAGTAATTTGAAATAAAAGAAGCGCCCGCCTGAATTTTCAGTCAGTTTTAATAATACAAATTATATTTTTTTCGCTCAACATAAACAATAATTAACGGTTTGTTTTTGAAAAAGCAAGCAGAGCTAAATAAGTACTTTNATCTGAATTTATATTCAAAATTTCAAACCTCAAGAAGCTAATCTAAAATTCAAACTATTAGTCTTGTCTTTAAATAAAATTATAGTAATTACGGTGTTAATAAACTTTAGCATGAAAGATTATGTCACGTGTCAATTTCAAATAGAATAAAAAATATTACTGTCGATGGAAATGACGGTTGGGATGTTTTTAATAAAGCTCGTAAAATGATCTCTCAAGGTGAGAAAATCATCGAGTTATCGATTGGAGAGCATGATATTCGTACAGATAGAGCAATTATTGATGCGATGCATAAAAGTGCTTTAGAAGGTAACACAGGCTACGCAGAAATGCAGGGTATATATAAATTAAGAGCTTTGATAGCTGATTTAAATGAAAAGAAAACTGGTGTGATTACAAAGCCAGAAAATGTGATTATTACCCCTGGTGGACAAGCAGGTTTATTCGCTTCACACATGGCTCTTTGCAATGAAGGTGATAAAGCTCTTTACCTCGACCCATATTATGCAACATATCCTGGAACAATAAGAAGTGTAGGGGCAAAGGACTTACCTATAAAGACATTAGCTGAGAATAACTTTCAACCTACATTTAAAGAAATCGATCGAGAAGCAAATGATGCAAAGTCATTGTTAATCAACTCGCCAAATAATCCAACTGGAGCTGTTTATACAAAGAAGACGATTAATGAGATTTCAGAAGCGGTTATGAAACATGATCTGTGGTTAATTTCAGATGAAGTTTATGATTGTCAGATNTGGAAAGGTGAACATATTTCTCCCCGAAGTATAGAAGAAATAAAAGATAAAACTTTAGTGATTGGATCGATGTCAAAGAGTCATGCAATGACAGGGTTTAGGTGTGGATGGGTGATCGGACCAGAAGATATTGTTAAACATATGGTAAATTTAGCAACATCTACAACCTATGGAGTGCCCGGATTTATTCAGGAAGCAGCATATTTTGCTTTGTTGCAAGGCACCGCCAGTACTNCCAGAGTATCTGAACCATTTTTTCGAAGATACAAATTAGCAACTAAAATATTCAAACATAGTAATGTCCTAAAATTAGTTCCAAGTAGTGGAACAATGTATCTAATGGTTGATGTTAGGCAAACTGGATTATCAGGAACAATGTTTGCTAATTTACTCTTAGAAACACAAAAAATTGCAGTCATGCCTGGAGAAAGCTTTGGCGANTCCGCCGCAGGACATTTAAGAATTGCAATGACAGTTTCAGACAATGAATTTGAAAAATCTTTAATTGACATCTGCTCATTTGCAAATAATTTGTAATCTAAATACGACAATAATGACGTTTTAGTAGCATATTTTTTTAAAACATTATGTATGGTGTTGGTATGAATTTTTCTTTCTGTATAAAATTGGTTGTNGACATAACCATCGGTGCGAACAGAGGTTGTGCCGCTAGAGGCGCGCCTTTACAAAATTAATATCATTAAAAATAACAAGCAATTTATTAATTAATTTTGAGTAAAAATATGGTAGAAAATAATTCACGACGCAGTGGTGGCAGATCAGCAAGGAAAGCTCTAAGAGCTGCTCCTTTGAGCAAAGAAATGCGCCCAATTAAACCAGGAATGGAAAGCAAAACATACCAACCATTAAACAAACAAGGGATGATAAAAATCCATAATGCGGCACTGGATGCATTGGAGCAAATAGGATTTGGAGAGGTTCCAGAGACTGGTAAGGAAATATTAACAAACGCAGGTGCCATCATGGGAGATGACGGTCGAATTAGATTTCCCAGGGCTTTAGTTGAGGACATGATCGCTAAGGCGGCTAAAGAAATAACGTTGTTTGGCCGAAATCCAGACAATGATATGCAAATTGGCGGCGAACGTGTGTATTATGGGACCGCCGGGGCTGCCGTTCATTTAGTAGATGTGGAAAAAAATGAATACCGAGAATGCTACGTTCAGGATTTATTTGATGCCGCAAAAATTGTGAACGCATTGGATAACGTGCACTTTTTACAACGGCCTATGGTTTGTCGTGACATTCCAGATAATTACGAAATGGATTTAAATACAATTTATGCTTGTACTAGAGGAACAACAAAGCATGTAGGAGCAAGCTTCACAGAACCAGGCTTTGTAAAGGGTGCTTTTGATCTATTACATGAAATTGCAGGTGGTGAAAAACAATGGCGAGAGCGACCATTCGTTTCAAACTCCAACTGCTTTGTGGTACCTCCAATGAAATTCGCTATGGAAAGCTGTCAAGTGATGGAGGAATGCGTTAGGGGTGGCATGCCAATCTTATTATTATCTGCTGGACAGGCCGGAGCAACAGCCCCTGCCCCAATAGCAGGAGCAATCGTGCAGGCCGTTGCTGAATGCTTGGCAGGCTTAGTATATGTAAATGCTATGGTTCCAGGTCATCCAGCGATCTTTGGAACCTGGCCATTTGTGTCTGATTTAAGAACTGGAGCTATGTCTGGCGGTTCAGGTGAACAAGCTTTATTAACTGCTGGATGTTCGCAGATGCACAAATTTTATGGCCTACCAGGAGGAGCAGCCGCTGGAATAGCAGATGCAAAAATGCCCGATTATCAAGCAGGTTATGAACAAATGTGCTCCAATGTAATGGCTGGTTTAACTGGCTTAAATTTAGTTTATGAAAGTGTAGGAATGCACGCATCACTTTTAGGTTTTTGCTTAGAAAGCTTGATATTGGGTGATGATATGCTTGGCCAAGCTCAAAGATGTGTGCGCGGAATAGAAGTAAATGATGATACAACATCGCTAGAAGTAATTAGGCAAACCTGCCTAGAGGGGCCAGGACACTATTTAGGATCCGAACAAACATTATCATTAATGCAAACAGAATATGTTTATCCAGAATTAGGCGATCGAACCTCTCCAAAAGAATGGTTAGAAATTGGTAAACCTAATTTAATTAAAAATGCGATAAAGAAAAAAAATGATATCTTAAAAAACCCATCTGCAGCTGAATTTAGTCCTGAATTGGATGCAAAAATACGAAAAATGTTTAATATTCATTTAAATTAAATAACAGTAGAAAGCTCAGATATAAGATCTATTTTTAACGGATTATTTATAATTTTGACCTAGAAGAAACTAAGCTAAATGATTATACAGTCGGTACAGTATTTTATTTGCTATTCTGGAATAAAAAAATGCTCGAACATAGTTCTGAAATTATACAGATTATCTTTGCAGATATAATTTTGTCTGGCGATAATGCCTTAGTAATTGGAATGGCCGCCGCAGGTTTGTCACCTGTTATGAGAAGGCGTGCAATTTTTTTGGGTATGGCACTAGCTGCAGGATTACGAATATTTTTTGCTGCGATCGCAAGTTATTTACTTGCTATTCCAGGCATATTATTTATTGGCGGATGCTTATTAGCCTTTGTTTGTTTTCGTTTTTTCAAAGAATTGAGAGCCCACAACGCTGAAAATAAGTCTGAAAAGATTAGTAAAATTAACGTAAGCGGTAGTGAGAGAAGTCAACTTATAAAAGCTTTGACGACAATTACAATTGCAGATGTGTCCATGTCTATTGACAATGTTGTGGCTGTTGCCGCTATTGCGCGTGAGAACACCTCATTACTTATCTTTGGCTTGGTTGTTGCGATTGCATTTATGGCCTTTTTTGCAACAATGATTATGAAATTAATGACTAAATATAGCTGGCTGAGTTACGCTGGTTTGATATTTTTAGTTTACCTTACATATGAGATGCTTCATGATGGGTGGCCAGAAATACAATCTATAATATTTTAGTTACTTAATCGGAAGTGCTAAAAATCTTTGATTACCATCTCTTCTCAAAAGAAGAAGAATGGCTGACTTACCGGAATCGATTGCTAAATTCACTCTGTCATTAAACTCAGCCACAGACTTTACTTGTTTTTGCCCTGCCTCAACAATAATATCACCAGCGGCAATGCCTTTCTTTGAAGCGGGACTATCATCATCAACACTTGATACAACGATACCATCCAGACCTTCCTTAAGACCCAGCTTTTCTCTCCAAGCTTTAGTTAATGCTGTTACGATCATACCACTAACCTCGGCTTGCTGAGGCTCAGCGGGGGAGTTCATTTCGATATTATTTTCCGCTAGGTCTGCTTCGACCTGCTCTCTATGGCCAACTGTAACATTGATCATTATTTCTTTTCCATCGCGCATTACGATAACTTCAACAACTTTACCAACATCAGTAGCTCCTACTATTTTCACCAATGACCGTGTATCTTTTATAACCTTGCCATCGAAAGAAATAATCACATCTGCGACTTTTATCCCTGCACTTTTAGCCGGTCCTTCAGGGGTATTTGTTACCAACGCACCGTCAGTAGTTTCTAAGTCCTTTGCTTCTGCGATATCATCGCTTAGATCTTGTATACTAACCCCAAGCCAACCTCTTCTGGTCGCTCCATATTTTTCTAATTGATCAGTAACTTTACTGACAACATTTGAAGCCATTGAAAACCCAATACCGATGGAGCCACCGTTGGGGCTAATTATGGCTGTGTTCACTCCAATCACTTCGCCATCCATATTAAACAAAGGACCCCCAGAATTCCCTCGATTAATTGCAGCATCTGTTTGAATAAAGTCATCATAACTGCCTCTGAGAGCCCGATTTCTGGCTGAAATTATACCCGCTGACACCGAAAAACCCTGTCCTAGCGGATTACCAATCGCCAGAACCCAGTCTCCAACTCTCGCAAGATCACTATTACCGAATTCAACAAAATCTAAAGGTTTTTCATAATCCACTTTAAGAAGAGCAATGTCAGTTTTTGGGTCAGAACCTACCAACGTCGCTTTCAACTCCTCACCACTTACCAGTTCAACCAAAATTTCATCAGCCTTTTCAATAACATGATTGTTGGTAACAACTAAACCTGTGCTAGATATGATAAATCCAGACCCAAGGGCCGAGGTTCTGCGCCTACGTGGCATCCCATCCGAATTATCTTGGTTTGGTAGATTTCGAAATAGGTCCTCAAGTGGTGAGCCCTTGGGGATTTCTGGAAGCAAGTTATTTGTAGATTTAATATCTGTAGAAGTTGTAATATTAACAACTGCTGGGCTAATTACATCAACCAAATCAGCAAAGCTCTTATACGAATTTTGAGCATAACTAGGCGATAGATGAAAGAAGACAATTAGAACAAGGCAAGAGATCGGGAGGAAAGTTTGAGAGATAAACGCCAATTTAAAATTGTGCAGTGAAACTTTACTCATTTTATCATACCCCTTGTTTCTTTACCAACTAATCTTATTTCGCTAACTTTCAATATTTTATAGGAAAAAATACTTCGCAATCCATACGAGAAGTACTCCCATCCCAACCGTTAAAAGTCCAAAGTTTCTTCTAGTAGAAATATCCAATTTACCTAACCACTTAACCAGTTCTTCAAACCTTGAAGGGGCGAGAGCCAACACTAAACCTTCTAGGACTGCTAAGCAGCCCAAGATTGTCAAAATTTCTGAGATCACTACTCAGAGACCGATTTTAAGTCAGTCTTTAAATAGTCAAAAAATTCGCTGTCTGGAGACATGATAATTGTAGAGTTCGCACCGTCCAAAGATTTTTCATAGGCAGTGAGAGACCGATAAAATGCAAAGAACTCTGGATCTCGACCAAATGCCTCTGCAAAGATTGCATTTCGTTCTGCATCAGCTTCACCTCTAACAATATCAGCGTTCTTTTGAGCTTCTGATACTGTCTCAACAACCGTTCTATCAGCTAAGGCCGTCACTTTCTTCGCAGCTTCATTACCTCGGGCAATTTCATCTGCAGCTTCCCTCTCTCTTTCAGCTCGCATTCTTGCGAAAGTGGCTGTAAGATTTTCAATCGGCAAGTCCGCACGTTTAATCCTTACATCAATTATATCAACACCAAGCGCGGACGCTTTTACTTTTGCAGAATCACGTATTGAGTTCATTAAATTAACCCGATCAGCTGATAATAAAGCACTTGATTGCACTTCACCCAAAGTTGTTCTCAACTCAGCATTTAGAATTTGCTCTAATCTTGAAGCAGCTGCACTTGCGCCCCCAGAGCCAACAGCTCTCCTGAACGCTTTAACGTCAGTTATTTTCCACCGTGCAAATGCATCCACGTCAAAACGTCGATTATCCTTCATCGTAACTTCCAAAGGCAAGGTATCCAGAGGCAAAATTCGCCCATCATACTTAACTACCGTTTGGACAAATGGTATCTTCACATTTAGCCCTGGTTCTTCAATAATATTTCTGACCTCACCGAATTGCAACACGAGCGCTTTTTGTCTTTCGTCTACTATAAACAGAGCAGACATTGCTAAAAAACCAATAGCAGCTAAAAATATAAAAATAAAGTAAGTGCGGCTCATTAGTTTGACCCTTTTTTGTTAATTAATTCATTTACTGGCAAGTATGGTAGAACAGATTGACCATTTGAACCTTGATCGAGCAAGATCTTATCTACTCCACTGTAAACTTTCTCTAAAGTCTCAATGTATAACCTTTTTCTGGTAACCTCAGGCGCTTTGGCATATTCGGCGTAAACTGCCTTGAAGCGAGAAGCTTCTCCAACTGCTTCATTAACAACTTGCGCTCTATAACCCTCTGCTTGTTCAAGCAATTGGGCGGCCTCACCACGAGCTTCAGCCACAACTCGATTAGAGTATGCATCGGCCTGCTTTTCCAGAGTATCACGAGTTTGTTCTGCTGCTTGAACATCTTTGAAGGCTTTCGCCACATCACCTGGAGGATCTGCTTTGTCTAAGTTTACCCTAACAATGTTCACACCACTTTCATAACTATCCAAGGTTTGTTGAATTAATTCTTGCAGCTCTTGTTCAATTTTACCTTTCCCAGTAGTTAGAATTGGCGTCAGATTGGTACGCGCAACAATTTCACGCATCACAGATTCTGAAACAGCGCGAATTGTTTCTTGCGGTCCCGCGATATTGAATAGAAATTTCTGGGCGTCATTGATATTCCAAACAACCTGATAATCGATATCAACAATATTTTCATCTCGGGTAAGCATCAAACCTTGGTCTGACCTTCCAGATCTTCCAACACCTATTTCCTCTGTTGTTTCTCTTGTTACAGCGACAATTTCCTTAGTAACGATTGGCCACGGAGCAAAGTTCAAACCCTCTTCTCCCGTTTCCAGATACTGTCCAAACAGTAGTTCAACTGATTGCTCAGATGTATCTACACGATAAAACGAAGTAAACACCCACAAAACTGCTAAAGCAATAAGCGCCAAGAATATTGGTCTTCTACCCATATTTCCAGAAGGACCAGATTTGTTGCCTCCATTACTGGATTTACCACCTTTACCACCCATCAACGCCCTAAGTTGTTCTTGTCCTTTTTTGACTATTTCATCTAACTCGGGAGGCATTTGATTGCCNCTATTATTTTGGCCACTTTGTTCTTCTGGAAAACGTTTTCCATTTCCTTTGCCGTCACCATTAGTNGGGCCACTACCACCCCAAGGTCCCTTGTTATTGTCCGACATCTATTATGGTCCTTCCTTAAGATACGCTGTCTCTTTTAACTTACTTGGTGTCATCGCACAAAATTTCAAGACACTCTAGTAGGTAATTTCATAGTAACCAACTCTTCAGCTGCCGTGGGATGCACAGCTAGTGTNTTGTCAAAATCGACTTTTGTTGCACCCATTTGAAGCGCCACACCTGCTAATTGAATTATCTCAGACGCCCCGCTACCGACAATATGAACACCCAAGACTTTTTTTGTTTTCACACTGACTATCAATTTCATAAGCATTTGTTCTGTTTTACCTGACAAAATATTTGCCATTGGCCTAAATTTTGAAACATAAACTTCAATTGGTTCAGAATTTTTTGCAATTTCTTCAGTTACCCCAACTGTGCCTATCTCTGGTTGAGTAAATATTGCAGTAGGAAATAAAGATAGATTAGATTTAATCGATTCACCTTCAAAAACAGTTTTAACAAATGCAGACGCCTCTCTTATTGCAACGGGAGTTAAATTTGCTCTGTTTGTTACGTCACCTACTGCAAAAATTGAAGGAACTTGTGTTTGACTATAATCATTAACTAGCACCTCACCCAGTTCTCCTAATTCGAGGCCTAGCTCCTTTAATCCTAATTCATTTGTTTGTGGCTTTCTTCCAGTTGCAAACAGAACGCAGTCTACTGTCAAAGAAGAGTTTTTATTATCAGTTACAAAAAAACCATCATCAGTTTTCTTGATACTTTGCACTTCGGTTTGAAGTTTTATGCTGACCCCCCTATTNACCATTGAGTCTTTGACATGGTCAGTTATTTCCTGATCAAAGCCCCTCAANATCGAAGTACCGCGATAAAACTGAGTTACATTTGAGCCTAGTCCGTTAAAAATACTTGAAAATTCNCAGGCAATATATCCGCCACCTACAATGAGAATATTTTTAGGAAAACTTTTTAAGTCAAAGATATCGTTTGAACTAATTGCGTAATTTGACCCTTCGAAGTTTGGAATGTAGGGTGCACCACCAACTGCAATCAAAATATATTTTGAGGATATAATCTCACCACTGCTGAGAGAAACTTGATGAGCNCTATCTATTCTTCCTGTTGAGTTAAAAATCTTTACGCCAGATTTAACCAAATTAGAATGATAGATTTTTTCTAACCGCGAAATTTCATCATCTTTAGCCTTAACCAGCTCTGACCAATCAAATGAATATTTACCAAGTTTCCAACCAAAACTTGTTGAAGATTTAAATGTTTCGGAAAAGGAACTAGCGTAAAAATAAAGTTTTTTCGGAACGCATCCTCTAATTACACAAGTACCACCCATTCGATATTCTTCACATAAACCAACTTTTAAACCTAATTCAGCGGTCATTCTGGCAGCTCGAACGCCACCTGAACCACCACCAATAACAAATAAATCGTAATCAAATTTCATTTTGTATTTCCAAAATTTTAGCATTCAAAGAATTCATTTCATTGATGTCAAGGTTCTGAAAATCAGAAACTTTGCCTCCTNNNGTATGNAAAACAATATTACCATCTGGCTCTGCAACGATTACTTTAGAGCACAAATTGACAAAAATTCCATTTTCCACAACNCCAGGAAGGCTATTTAATTTATTTGAAAGCTCTTCGGCATCTTCAATCTTNCTTAGTTTGTAATCAATAATGTTATTGCTTTCATCTGTGATGAAAACATTATCGTTTTTTGAGCGAATTACACCTAAGGCTTCNCTNTAACCNAAAGAATAAAGAAGNTGATCAATNANTGCTTTCGTAGATTNAACTCCAAANGGAACAACTTCTACCGGGAGTGGAAATTTCCCTAATTTATCTACGCATTTAGATTCGTCAGCAATAACAATCATTTCAGAACTCGCAGAAGCAACAATTTTTTCTTGAAGTAAAGCTCCTCCTCCACCTTTTATCAAGTTGAGCTTGTCNTCAAACTCATCAGTTCCATCAATNGTTAANTCTAAANTTATTAANTCATCTAAATTNAAAACCTCAATACCAACNGATTCAGCCANTTTTTTTGTAAANTTAGAGGTNGAGACGCTTGAAATGTTTATGCCTTCTNANCTGNATNANATCTCCCAATAATACGACAAACCAAGATGCNGTAGAGCCTGTACCAAGACCAATTTTCATNCCATCNTTGATGAAATTNAAAGCAAACTTTGCTGATGCATACTTTACTTTATCATTNTGANTAAAGGTAANACTCATTAAACATACTCCTGANCCAAATATAACCATTATATNGNNTTAGAGCGAGAACAAAGTGTCANNATCNTCATAAAATATTTGNAATTCTCAAAGAACGNATAGAGTGTCGTTTTTATTNCTAATCAAAAAGNAGATCTAAGATATCNGAANAGGATTANTTNGGAGGTTTCTATTGTTTCAGTCTGTATTAGATATTTTTAAAATNGGGTTAGGACCNTCGAGCTCTCATACGATCGGGCCTTTGGTAGCGGCATCTTTGTTTCTGAACAAAATAAAGTTGAGCAACTTTACTCCCCACTCNNTCCAAGTGTCTTTTCATGGCTCACTAGCNTTTACTGGCAAAGGACATTCCAGTGACAAGGCTATCATTTTAGGGTTGTCTGNTTTTNANCTAGAAGAATATGACGAAAAAAAAATAAGTGATTTGATAGAAACTGTTANAGCANCAGAAATAGTANAACCCAAAGGATTTTCANACTTAAAGTTTTCCCCGCAAACCGATATTATTTTCGATTACGACAATCAGTTAAGTGGACATCCAAATGGAATGAAATTTTTTGCTCTGGATGCTCAGGGTGATGTGATAATAATTGAAACATATTACTCTATTGGCGGCGGAACTGTTGTAACGGAAGGTGATCTAAATTCACCAAAGGAAGATAATACTTCAAATAAATTTCCATACCCATTTAAAAATTCGACCGAAATGCTAGCAATGGCAGCTGAAAGCGGCAAATCAATATCTGAAATGAAACTATCAAACGAAAGTGTCTTGATCGCATTAAGTGATCTGGAAGAAAAACTTTTCGAAATTGCCAAAACGATGNATAGTGTCATCAACCGCGGACTGAAAAATGAAGGAACCTTGCCTGGAGGACTGAACGTCAGGAGACGTTCTAAAAGTATTCATGAAAGTTTGATAAAAGAAAAAGGAAATAATTTACAAGCACCTCACATAATAAATGATTGGATTTCTCTATATGCAATGGCAGTGAACGAAGAAAATGCGAACGGTGGACAAATTGTTACGGCTCCAACGAATGGTGCAGCAGGTGTCATCCCAGCAACTTTAAGATATTATTTGGATTTTGTACCAGATGCAAAAAAATCCAAAATTCCAGAGTTCCTATTAACTTGTGCGGCAATTGGTGGAATTATTAAACACAATGCCTCAATCTCTGGGGCGGAATGTGGTTGTCAGGCAGAAGTTGGTTCAGCATCAGCTATGGCAGCAGCAGGATTATGCGCATTGTTAGGCGGTACTCCAGAACAAATAGAGAATGCAGCTGAAATTGCGTTAGAACATCATCTGGGAATGACCTGTGATCCTATAAAAGGATTAGTACAAGTGCCATGTATTGAAAGGAATGGTCTAGGGGCTATAAAAGCTATTTCTGCAGCATCTTTATCCTTAAGAGGCGACGGTAATCATGTGGTATCATTAGATAGTTGTATAGAGACAATGAGACAAACTGGAAAAGATATGGATATGAAATACAAAGAAACAGCCCTAGGTGGACTTGCTGTAAACGTACCAAATTGCTAAACTAATTCTTCATGATGCCTTTTTTGTAATCAAAGTGATTATTTATTAGGCAAAATTAATAAAAACAGACTAAAATACAAAAATTAAAACTAAATCAATTGAAAGAATTAGAATTCTCAACCACTCATGCTCGCGAGAGGAAAAGTTCATGAAAAAAATAGAGGCAATAATCAAGCCCTTCAAACTTGATGAAGTAAAAGAAGCGCTTCAAGAAATTGGAATTCAAGGCTTAAGTGTTATTGAGGTAAAGGGCTTTGGACGACAAAAAGGCCATACGGAACTTTATCGCGGTGCAGAGTATGTGGTAGACTTTCTACCAAAAGTTAAAATTGAAGTAGTTTTGTCAGACAA
>NYTF01000007.1 GCA_002683355.1 Paracoccaceae bacterium
GGAACAATAGTTTACCTGTCTCCAAATTTTGTTGAAGGAGGCAAGGTCACTAAAGACGAGGTTCTAGTAATTACCGATGCAACAGATTCAGAAGATAAAGTCACTTTAGCAAAAGCAGATTTAAACGATGCAAATGACGATCTTATTGAGGCTACAAACGCTTTAGAGTTAGCAAATGATGACCTCAATGCTGCAATAAAACAATCAGATTTGAGAAACCAGGCGCTAGTTAGAAAAAAAGGCTTAATCGATAAAGGAGTGGTGTCAGAAGCATCTTTAGAAAGTGCAGAACTTTCTGCAGCCTCAGCTGAACAATCCGTCTTGTCAAAAAGAAAAACTATACTTCAAGCTCAATCACGCCTGAGTCAAAGCAAAGGTACAGTCATTAGACGAGAATTAGCCTTTGCTAACGCTGAGAGAAAATTAAAAAATACACAAGTAAAAGCAGAATTTGATGGAACATTAAGCAATGTTTCGCTCGTGTCAGGTGGAATTGTGAACAATAACGAAAGGGTTGGGCTGTTAGTAGACCCTTCATCTTTAGAAGTTAAGTTTCGCATATCAGCAACACAGTTTAACCGATTGATAGATGATTCCGGAAATTTACAAACTATACCTACATTTGTAAAACTTGATGTTTTTGGAACCGAAATCTCTGCATCAGGTTTCATTGAAAGGTCCAGCGCAACAGTCGGAACCGGCTTGACCGGAAGACTTCTAATCTCCAATTTATCACAGGGAAACGTTTCAAGTTTCCGTTCGGGTGATTTTGTAACTGTTTCCCTAAAAGAACCAATCTTAGACAATGTTATTGAATTACCTTCAAACGCTTTAAGCGGTGGTAATCGTATTCTTACCTTATCAGATGAAGACCGTCTGCAGGAAATAGAAGTAACAGTTTTAAGGCGAAAGAAAAATAATGTGATAATAGACGCGTCAAACGTAGACGGAAAAGAAATAGTAACGAATAGGACACCTTTGCTCGGTGCAGGCATTAAGATAAAACCCATTCGGCCTGGTGCTACTGACGTAAATAATGATGAGGCACCAGAGCCAGAAAATATTGTATTAGACGATGAACGTCGACAAAAGATGATCGCTTTTATTGATGGAAATAGCTACATCCCAAAATCAGCAAAAAAGAAAATAATAAAGGCACTTAATGAAGAGAAGGTGCCGCTTAAACTCATAAACCGAATAGAAAGTCGTATGGGCAATTAATTAATGGAATTTAATAGAAAAATTACATCCGGCTTGATGGGCGTTCTTTCCTACTTTACCAGACATCGGACAGCAGCAAACTTACTATTGGTTATTATGATTTTAGGTGGCCTTTCTGCTGCTCCAAAAATGCGCTCACAATTCTTTCCTGATATAATTGTTGAAATGGTGAGTGTACACGTAGTTTGGACTGGAGCGGGTCCAGAAGAAGTCGACAATGCAATTGTCCAATTAATTGAGCCAGCATTGCTTACTTTGGAAGGTATAGAAAATACCTTGTCAACCTCTTCGCAAGGGTACGCTCGCATAAGGGTAAATTTCCAACCAGGTTGGGATATGGCTCGTGCTACTGAGGATGTGAAAGCTATTATCGATGGGATAAGTGATTTTCCAGAAGATGCAGAAGAACCAAAAGTAAGGCGTGGTGCTTGGCGCGATAGAGTAACAGATGTCGTAATTACGGGTCCAGTATCAAAAAATCAACTTGCACTTTTTGCTGATGAGTTGGTTACAAGACTTTTTGAGGAAGGAATAACTGGTGCAATTATAAGAGGCGTTGCTTCCCCAGAAACAATTATAGAAATTAAACAAGTAGATCTAATTAAAAACGACCTAACTTTACAACAAATAGCGAAAGCTATCGGAGAAGAGGCGGAGACAGATCCTGCTGGAAGTATGGCCAGTGGTGCAGCTCGCGTCCGAACAGGCGTGGAGAAAAGAAGCTTTTCTGAAATTGCTGAGGTTGTTGTTAAATCGAATGCAGATGGGTCAAAAATTCGTGTTTCAGATATTGCTTCAATAAATATTCAAGAAATCGATAGAGATAGAGCCTACTTTGTAGGTAAAGATCCAGCAATTTCCGTTCGGGTTGATCGTTCTGATAAAGGGGACGCAATAAGTATTCAAAATTCAGTTGAAAAAATCGCTGAGGAGATGGAAGCCTACCTTCCAACTGGAACGAAAATAAAACTTATAAGAACTCGTGCTGAACATATAACGAAACGTATTAATCTTTTAGTTGATAATGGGTTAATCGGATTGGCTCTAGTTATAGGCCTGTTATTTCTTTTCTTAAATGCAAGAACAGCATTTTGGGTAGCAATGGGTATTCCAGCAGCATTGATAGCAACGATTGGGATAATGTACGTCGCTGGTTTGACAATAAATATGATTTCATTGTTTGCCCTAATAATTACTCTCGGAATAGTAGTGGATGACGCTATAGTTGTAGGGGAGCATGCTGACTTTAGAGCCCGTAATTTAGGTGAAGGTAATATTCAGGCTGCTGAAAATGCTGCAGTTAGAATGGCACCACCTGTGTTTTCAGCTACAATCACTACGATTATAGCTTTCTCTGGATTAACTCTGATAAGTGGAAGGTTTGGCGATTTTATGGCTGATATTCCGTTTACTGTTATCGTTGTATTATTCGCATCACTGGTTGAATGTTTTTTAATTCTACCAAACCATATGAGCCACGCTCTTAAATATATTAATGAAAAGAAATGGTATGATGTTCCAAGTTATATTTTTAATATAGGCTTCGCATGGTTTAGAAAGAATATTTTCAAAAAAATTATAAGATTAATAATAAAATTTAGATACCCCGTTTTAGCACTGACATTTGTAGTTCTTGCTAGCCAAGCAGTACTTTTTTTGAATGGCAGTGTACAATGGCGGTTTTTTAATGCTCCTGAAAGAGGCTCAATAAGTGGTAATTTTGCTATGTTGCCAGAAGCAAGCCGCGAAGACACATTAGCGATGATGATTGAATTACAGAGAGCTACCAATGATACAGCAGAAGCGTTTGAGAAAGAGTATGGGATAAATCCGTTAGATTTTGTAATGGCTGAAATTGGCGGCAATTCGGGTAGGGCGTTATCTGGGACCGAATATAAGGACAAGGATCTTTTAGGGGCTATATCGATAGAGCTTATTGATGCTGATTTAAGACCTTATTCTAGCTATGAGTTTCTTAGTGATCTTCAAAGCAACGTGAAAAACCATCCTGCCTTGGAAACTGTTAGCTTTAGAAGCTGGACATCTGGACCAGGTGGAGACTCGCTGAGTGTACAACTATTTGGTGCAGATTCCACAATTTTAAAGAATGCAGCAGAAAAGCTAAAAAATTTAGTATCTATTTATCCTGAAGTTTCTGCCGTTGAAGACGATTTGGCTTATGATAAAGAAGAGTTAATCTTGGATCTAACACCTCAAGGACAAGCCCTTGGCTTTACAATAGATCAGTTGGGCGCAAAACTACGCCATCGTCTAAATGGCATAACCGCCGCAAAATATCCGTTAGGCAGCCGTACTGCAAAAATTACTGTTCAAATGCCAAAAGAAGAACTTAGTGCAGATTTCATTGAACAGACAATGTTACGAACACCTAAAGGCAAATATGTTCCCATGTCAGACATTGTTTCAGTTACCTCAAACATTGGATTCGCTACAATAAAGCGCGAAGACGGACTTCGGGTGATAACCGTGACTGGTGATATCTCTGAGGATAATCCAGAT
The DNA here is from genome assembly GCA_002683355.1 of Paracoccaceae bacterium. Lineage (GTDB taxonomy): Bacteria > Pseudomonadota > Alphaproteobacteria > Rhodobacterales > Rhodobacteraceae. The sequence goes on from NYTF01000007.1 coordinate 3,742, forward strand.
AGAGCCAACTTTATTACAGAACAATTAAAAACTAATATTTTGCCTCAACTAGAACAAGATTTTCAAATTAAGACAAAATTGTCGGGATTGGCTGAGCAAGAGAATACTTTTTTAAGTGATGCATTATTTGGCTTTGGGTTGTGTCTTCTGGGTATTTATTTGACCCTAGCATGGATATTTTCAAGCTGGGCAAGACCGGCTGTTGTCATGGCTATCATTCCATTTGGCTTAGTTGGTGCAATTTATGGTCATTATGTTTGGGAAGTACCTTTATCCATGTTCTCAGTCATTGGACTTATTGGGATGACCGGTATAATTATAAATGATAGTATTGTTTTAGTTTCAACTGTTGATGGATACGCTAAAGATAGAGGGTTCATCCAAGCGATAATTGATGGCGCATGTGACCGGTTAAGACCAGTAATGTTGACTACCTTGACTACAGTTTTGGGTATGACACCATTATTATTTGAAAAATCTCAGGGTGCTCAATTTTTAAAACCAACTGTGATAACACTAGTATATGGACTTGGCTTTGGCATGATTATTGTCTTGATAGTTGTCCCTTCATTACTAGCAATGCAACTCGATATATCTAGGCAGATCAAGGCGTTTAAGTCTTCAATATCATTTAAACACCGAGCCTTTGGATTAAGATTTATATCAATAATTTCAGGTTTATTAATTGTAACAAGCTTCATATTGACAATAGGTTGGGTAATATTGACAGGAAATGTTCACCCAATAATTCAAGAATATTCTCAAATTTTAAATATTGGAAATGTGCATATTTGGGGTTTAATCACCTATATATCTCTTACAATCACCATAATATTGGTAGCATATATTTTAAATATATTTCTCTTTAAATCACGACTTAAAGAAATTTTGACCAGGCATAAGTAATAATACTCTTTATTTTTCGATTAACATCCATTTAAGTACATACTTTTTAAGTTACCAATAAGAGTAATAACGATCCTACTCCTTATTAAAATTAGTGGTCCTTCGCCAAAATTTTGAAAGTTTGCACTAATATCCAAAGATGGCCCTTTTTGTTTGAAAGTTGGCATATCGAACCAAAGATTACTGTTAGGTAGCTCAACAGCAATAGCTTTAAGGTCTGGGAGGTTATGGGAAAACCTAATATTTGATCTAAAAATTAAATTATCATTAACAACTTTAATTTCACAATTGCTATTAACTATTTCATTTTTCGAAATCAACTTTGGTCGCAGATTGAAATAATTTGTAATTTCTTGGTCAATCTTTTTCTTGGATGATCTAAGCTTTGTGCTTAATACACGTGAAATCGGAATACATACATCTTTACAAACACCTAGTCTAATTTTCACTTTTGGCTTAATAAGCTTGGAGTTATTTAATGGCTTAAATTCAAGCGGTAATATTACTTTATTTTTATAACCTATCGTTTTTTCTTCACCTTCAGAAAAAATAGTTGGGTGTGGCCAGAAAATTTTAACTTCAGAAATATTTTTAGACCCACTCCAGTCAAAGGTAGGGATTAAACCTGAATCTCCAGGCTGCTTCCAGTAGGTTTTCCAACCAGGCAGAAGATTTATCTCTAAGCCACTGATATGAGTACCGCTTTCTGCTCTCCACCCTTTCATTAGTTGAAGCCGAACAATTTCTGATAACTCTTGTGAGAACACTGGTGAAAAACCAGTTACAAAGAAAGACAACGAAATTAATAAAAGTTTCATTGTCTTTTTATTACTAAATTTAGGTAGAATAAATACGACATGTTCACGACCATAAAACAATTAAAAAAAATTTTAAATACTTGTATCTATGAACAACCTATACCATGATTCCGATATGGAGAATTTTGATACAAATACGAAACTGAGTGGCAAATTCCTTATTGCCATGCCCGGAATGACCGATCCAAGATTTAAAAATGCCGTAATTTATTTGTGCTCGCACAATTCAGAAGGCACAATGGGCTTGATGATTAATAAGTTAGCTATTAATTTTGATATTTCTGATCTGTTAAACCAGCTAAAAATAAAAGCTAATAAAATGTTAAAACCATTCCCAGTACATTTAGGTGGACCTGTAGAACCTTATAGAGGTTTTATTCTTCATTCTCTTGATTACTTTCAGGAAGAGGAAACAATGGATATAGACAATNTTTTAGGAATGACTTCAACTTTGGATATTATTGAAGATATATTGGATAATACTGGGCCGAAAACATTTTTTATTGCTTTAGGTTATGCAGGTTGGGAAGCAGGGCAGCTTGAAATAGAAATAAAAAATAATGGTTGGTTGGTGTCCGATTCAAATGTTGATATTATATTTCAAAAAGATACATCAAAAAAATGGGAAGATGCACTAAAAACATTGGGTATCGATCCCATATTTTTATCTTCCAACGGTGGCACTGCTTAATCACTAGATGCCGCGCGTTTCAATCTATCATTAATTGCCATCCCCAATCCTATATCAGGAATTGGAGCCACCGCTATACAACTTGCCCCAACCTTTTTTGCCAAAATATCAATCGAACGCATATGTGAAAAAAGATTAACAGCCGCTTCAGTCAAATTACCGTTTTTTGAAAGGCATAAGTCAGCTTCATTGGGACCAAAACCAAGCATTAACTCACCCTTATTTCTGGTTTTAACATCAAGTCGCATGGGTGTATCTGGAGCATAATGAGAAGAAAGTTGCCCAGGTGAGTTCACAAGTTTTGATTGTTTCCTTATTTCAAGAGACCCTAAAATCATCTCTAATTGTTCCATCTCAGTGCCACCATGCCGAAGCAAAATTGGTGTTTTCCCACTAACATCAATTATTGTACTTTCTAATCCTATTTCACTTAAGCCGCCATCTATTATTGCAGGAATAACCCCATCAAGCTCTTTTAAAACATCTATGGAATTAGTGGTGCTTATTTTACCGGAGCGATTGGCCGACGGAGCGGCAACAGGTGTACCACAAAGTCTTATAAATTCTAATGCAACCTGATTAGATGGTATTCTCACTGCTAGTGTTTTTAACCCAGATGTTACCAAAGGTGATATGTCACTATCAGCTCTAAGCTTACAAACTAATGTTAATGGACCAGGCCAAAAATTATTAGCTAACTGAACTGCTGTAGGACTCAATTCAACATATTTTAGTACATCATCAAATTTATAAAAATGAACAATTAATGGGTTAAATCTTGGCCTTTGTTTCGATTTGAAAATTCCCGCAACTGCTAGATCGTTTCTTGCATCAGCTCCTAAGCCATAAACTGTTTCAGTTGGAAAACCTACTTGAAACCCATTTTTAATAAATGTAGCCCCTTTTTTAATACCTTCTATATCAGCCTTCAGTAACTCTGTTTNCATTGTCAATTCCTATTANGCGTTATCTATCTTGCTACTTATTCAATTTAGATCTACGCATTTANCCAAGTCTAACATAACTAAGTGATAATAACCCAGGATAATAACTTTGAACACAATTTTTCTANGCATNTATGAGCTAAATATCAATTTCNCTAACTGTAACTAAGAATAATCATTGGATAAAAAAATGNACTTTCCACATACTGATCCACCTGAAATCGGTAAGGCCATTGAGGTTGCTGAAGGTATNTTATGGATGAGATTACCTCTTCCNATGGCTTTGAACCATGTAAACGTCTATGCAATANGNGAANATTNTCTAAATGAAGACGGATGGACTTTAATTGATACAGGATTTGATACTAAAAAATCGCGCTTAATATGGGAAGGGCTCCTTAAAGGTCCATTATTAGGGCTACCGATCAAACGCATTATAATAACCCATCACCATCCAGATCATATTGGCTTAGCAGGGTGGTTTAAAACTAAATATAAAGCTGAGATCTGGGCGTCACGGACTACCTGGTTGTTTGCTAGGATGATGACACTAGATCATAATCTGAAGCCTACAAAAGAAACACTTGAATTTTACCAAGCTGCAGGTATGGAGCAAAATCTTTATAACGAGCGCTCAAAGACAACCCCCTTTAATTTTTCAGATGTTGTCACTCATATTCCTCTAGGTTTCCAACGTATCCAACAAGATGATATCTTACAAATTGGCACACGTAAGTGGTCTGTACATATGGGCCATGGGCACTCACCAGAACATGCAACCTTCTGGTCAAAAGAGGATGACTTGGTGATAGCAGGGGATCAAATTTTACCATCTATATCTCCTAATTTAGGCGTTTACGCAACTGAGCCAAATGCTGACCCTGTTGGAGAATGGTTAGAATCATGTGAGCGCTTACTTTCACACTCGAATGATCAAAATTTTGTTCTACCCGGTCACAAACTACCATTTTATGGCTTGCCTAAACGATTAAAACAGTTAATCGAAAATCATCATAGCGCTCTAACTCGACTATTGGAGTTTTTAAAAACTCCAAAAACAGCAGTTGAGTGTTTTGAGCCTCTGTTTAAGCGTCAAATAGGTTCAAGCGAATATGGTCTTGCGTTGGTTGAAAGCGTAGGACATTTAAACCATTTGCTAAAAGCTGGCAAAATCAATAGACAGCGGCAAAGAGATGGAGCATGGCTTTGGCAAACNCTAGATTAATCTTTCNACCTAGGTTGCTTTCNTTAATTANTCNTATTAAAATTTCNAAAAGAGGCTCAAATGACTGAAGATAAACATGAACACGGTTCGNTGGATGTTAAAGTCCATGANAAAGTATTTGAAGGCTTTATGAAGTGGGTAGTGGGCGTTAGTGTATTTTCGATAGCGGTATTAATTTTTTTAGCTATTTTTAATAGTTAAGTTAAGCCCATATTACCAACTACGGCTGAAATAAAGTTATGAATTCTAATACATTTATAAAATGAATTTACACACGCGAACCATTTTAGGTTTAATACTCTGTTTAGTATTCACAGTTACTTGCACAACCAAGGAAATAACCTGGGCTCCAGATATGGATGTGGCAGCCGCAGCTTATAAAAACAACCAACCTTCATCGGTAACTTTACTAACAATGATTAACAATACCACAGGAACTGGTGGACATTCGGCGCTTATTATAAATTCTAGTGAGAGAATATTATTTGATCCAGCCGGAACGTTTAAACACCCACAAATCCCCGAAAGGCACGATGTTTATTTTGGCATAAATGAGCAAGCATTAGAAAGATACATCGACTTCCACGCTCGCCCCACTATCCACGTTGTCATGCAAAGAGTTAAAATTGACCCAGAAACAGCATTAGAATTATCAAAGACAGTAAAAAATTATGGACCTGTTCAAGATATGATGTGCTCGTACGCGATTTCAGAAATCTTACATAGTTTAAAAGGTTTTGAAACAATTTCAAAAAGTTATTTTCCAAAAATAACGATGCAAAATTTTTCAAAGATAGAAGGTATAACAACCTATCGAGTATATGATTATTTTGAGGATGATAAACCAAATATCTTCTTGGAAAATCAACAACCGAAAAAATAAAATCCCCAGAAAATCTGGGGATTTTATCATTATTTATAAAGCTATTTTAAACAATACCGATTTCACGTTGCGCTTTTTTTCTCGCTAACTTTCTCGTTCGACGAATTGCTTCAGCCTTCTCTCTTGCCTTCTTTTCAGAAGGCTTTTCGAAATGCTGTTTTAGCTTCATCTCACGAAAAACACCTTCTCGCTGAAGCTTTTTTTTCAGAGCACGAAGTGCTTGATCTACATTATTATCACGAACCTGTACCTGCATGTGGGGTCACCACCTTTCAAAGTTTAGAGTTGCAATTAGTTGCAGGAATGGTTGAAATAGCAAAATCAAATGCATTTGTCTATAGAATAAGAATAGGATTTATTTTGGTTAATTTGAGTGAGATAATAACGATTGCTTTAAAGCATGTCCCATTTGATGGGTGGAATGAAAAAACTTTTAAACTTGCCTGCAATGAAGCAAATATTTCTGAAGTTAAAAGCAAATTACTTTTTCCAAGGGGTTCAATTGACCTAATGTTAGCTTTTATATCAAGTGACAACCAAAAAATGACTGAATTGATAAAAATTGATAAAAACCACGAAAAAAAATACCGCGATAGAGTAACAGATGCAATAATTAAACGAATAATAATTGCCGACCTCAATAAAGAAGCAATGAGAAAAGCCATAAGTGTCCTATCTCTTCCACATATGTTTCCAGACAATGCGGCTATGATATGGAATACGTCAGATGCAATTTGGAACGCTTTGGACGATTCCTCACAAGATATAAACTGGTATACAAAACGCACTACTCTGGCATGGGTATATAGTAGCACAATTCTTTATTGGTTAGGTGATGAAAGTAAGGATTTGCTAAAAACTAAAGAATTTGTAAATCGTCGAATCGATGAAGTTATGGAGTTTGAGTCTATTAAAATGAAATTTAAGATGTCCAAAGTGGGAAAAGAGTTTCTGAAAGGGGCTGAGAAAGTCTTTTCATTGATCAAAGCACCAACAGCAAACACTAATTTATGATTAAAATTGTTTTATGAGTATACCGAAAAAAATGAAGGCTATAACTTTAATGCATTCTGGTGGGCCAGATGTATTAAGAGTTGCATCAGTAGATGTACCTCAGCCAATTTATAAACAGATATTAATAAAAATTGCTTATGCTGGGGTAAATAGACCTGACGTACTTCAACGCCTGGGATTATATTCTCCACCAAAAGGCGCTTCAAATATACTAGGATTAGAAGCTTCTGGTAAAGTAGTATCAGTTGGTCCTGGTTGTAGTAAATGGGAAGTTGGAGACGAGGTCACGGCTTTATTACCAGGAGGTGGGTATGCAGAATATGCGGTAACACATGAAGATCATGCGCTACCTATACCATCATCATTAAATTTAAAGAAATCAGCTGGGCTATGTGAGACCTTATATACAGTATGGTATAACGTCTTTAAATCTGGTGAGTTAAGGTCAGGTGAAACGTTCTTGGTTCATGGTGGTACTTCTGGGATTGGCACTACGGCGATACAATTAGCATCTGCTATGGGTTCAAAAGTATTCACAACAGCAGGTTCTGATAAAAAATGCGATTTTTGCGTTTCGATAGGTGCCCATCATGCAATAAATTATAAAACAAGCGACTTTGTGACTGAAATAAAAAACTTAACAGGAGGAAATGGAGTAAATCTAATCCTAGATATGGTCGGTGGAGATTATATCTCCAAAAATATAAAAATATTAAATAATGATGGCAGATTAGTACAAATCGCATTCTTGGAGGGAGCTCGAAGAGAAATAAATTTCTCAGCAATAATGATAAAACGGTTAAAAATCACAGGCTCAACCTTGCGTCCTCAATCTGATTTGGCAAAAACTCAGATTGCAGAAGATCTAGAGCATACTGTTTGGCCTCTGTTGAATTCTGGTAAAATAAAACCCGTAATAGATCGTATATTTAACTTAGAAGATGCTGCGAGAGCGCATGAAGCCTTAGACAATGATCACATCGGAAAGATTTTATTAAAGATTTAGTAATTAATTCACGTTTTAAACAATATAACGGTTATCAACTTATGTATAAAAGAAAGCTCTTCCAAATTTAGAATTCAGAGCGTATAAGCTCTTTTATTCCAGAAAACCTAGGCAATGAATAATGTCAAAAGCCGGTTTTACCGAAGAATAATGTTATATTAAAGAGGATTAAATTATGGCACTTCCAATTATGGCAAAAGCCACTGCTGTCTGGCTCGTTGACAACACGATGTTAACTTTTAAACAAATAGGGGATTTTTGTGGCTTGCATGAGCTGGAAATTCAAGGAATTGCAGATGGGGAAGTAGCATCAGGAATAAAGGGATTTGACCCTATTTCTAATAATCAGCTTGATCAGGCTGAAATAGAACGCGCACTTGAGAGCCCTTCTTATAAATTAATCTTAAAACACAACCCTTCTGCAGAAGGTGAAACAAAAAAGCGTGGACCAAGATACACACCACTTTCAAAGAGGCAAGATCGACCTTCAGCAATAGCATGGCTTGTAAAGTTTCATCCAGAACTAACTGACGCTCAGATTTCTAAATTAGTTGGCACAACAAAACCAACAATTCTAACAATTCGTGACCGAAGCCATTGGAACATTTCAAATATACAACCGGTAGATCCTGTGGCTCTTGGGCTTTGTAAACAATTAGAGTTAGATGCTGCGGTACGGAAAGCCGCTGAGAAATTAGAAAAAGATACTGATATAACTTCAGAAGAAGACAAAATTAAATTGATGTCGACTGAGCAATCTCTCAAAACTGATGAAGAACCCAAAATACCATCTTCCATATCTGGGTTGGAAAAATTTAGTCTTTCTAAAGACGAGCAAGAGGGCTCCAGTGTAGATGCAGATAGTCTCTTTAATCTACCACCAACTGGTGATTAATTTTAAACTAAAATTCCACGCCAATTTGAGCTTTAATGCCTGATCTAAACGGATGTTTAACAAGCTCCATTTCAGTAACTAAATCTGCTATTTCTATCAGTTCGTCCTTTGCGTTTCTTCCTGTTAATACAACATGAGTATTTTCCGGTTTCTCGTCGAGTAGAAACCTAACAATGTCATTAATATTAATATAATCATACCTTAACGCAATATTTATCTCATCAAGTAAAACCATTTTATTGGTTGTATCTCTAATTAATTCTTTTGCTCTTTCCCAAGCGGCCAAGGCCATCTCAGTATCCCTGGTTTTGTCTTGGGTTTCCCAAGTAAACCCCTCACCCATAGTGTGAAAAGCACATATTGAATTAAATTTGGATAAAATTAAATCTCTTTCTCCTGTGCTCATCCCACCTTTAATGAATTGCACCACCCCACATTTCATATCGTGAGCTATACATCTAAAGATCATACCAAATGCGGCTGATGACTTACCTTTTCCCTTTCCAGTATTCACAATGATCAACCCCTTCTTATCGGTTTTAGTTGCCATTATTTTATCACGGGCAGCCTTTTTTTTTGCCATCTTGGTAGCATGTCTTTCTTGATCAGAATCTGACATTAATCATCCTCCATAGTTGAATTTCTAAACTATAATCAGGTTTAAATAAAAAATCTTCAATACTATTTATAATTTAATTCTGCTTTTGGAAATTTTTTAATAAATTTTGAGCAGAATTTGACTTTGGCACCCATAACCCCCGATCAATCGCCTCTTGAAATCTATCAATAATCTCATCAAAAGCTGGTCTATTATTCTCAACAATAAACTGCCGGTTCTCCTCATTCTCAATAAAAGCCACATACACTAAATCAAAATGATGATTTGCTACCGCACCAGTTGTTGCAGAAAATGCGAACAAATAATCCAATGTTGCAGCCATTTCAAAAGCACCTTTATAACCATGCCTTTTAACCCCATCAATCCATTTTGGATTCACAACTCTAGATCTAACAACCCTTCCAATTTCTTCCTCTAGAGTCCGTATGATTGGGTTTTCAGGTCGTGAATGGTCATTATGATAAATAGGTCTATCTCTTCCTTGCAAAGTTTTTACTGCTGCTGCTGCACCGCCTTCAAATTGATAATAATCGTCAGAATCCAATATATCATGCTCTCGATTATCTTGATTCTGAACGATTGCTTCAACACCTGACAATCTATTCTCAAATGCCTTTCGGGCTTCAATTCCATCCACATCGCTACCATATGCATAAGAACCCCACGATAAATACGCTTCAGAAAGATCTTCTTTATTATTCCAAAGACGTTCATCTATCATTGCCTGTAGCCCAGCACCATATGCACCTGGCTTGGATCCAAAAACTCTATGTTTTGAACCATCAATAGTAGCTCCAGCTGGGTTCATATCTGAAGGCTCATCTAGTTTCATAACAGCAATTGCAGCACTATCAACTAAAGAAATTAATTGTGGAAACGCATCTCTAAAGAAACCAGAGACTCTTAGGGTTACATCAACTCTTGGACGATCCAAAACAGACAAGGGTAAAATCTCAAAACCTGTTACTCTCCGATTTGCTAGATCCCAGGTTGGCTTAACTCCCATTAGAGCTAAAGCCTGAGCAATATCATCACCACCTGTGCGCATATTTGCGGTACCCCAGGCAGTAATTAATAATGATTTTGGCCAATCTCCATAGTTTTGCAAATGCTTTTCTAAAAGTAAATTAGCTGATTTCCACCCTAAAGCCCAAGCGGTAGGGGTTGGTACTGCTCGGTTATCTACACTAAAAAAGTTTCGCCCAGTAGGTAGGACGTCTAACCTCCCACGAGTGGGGGCGCCAGAAGCACCAGGCTGGACAAATCTTCCATCTAACGAATCCAGAACACCCAAAGACTCTTTAGTTCCACAAGATCTCAAAATTGGTCTTATTGATTCATTAATTTTATTAATGACTAACTCGGTCTTCTTGCCATCAAACAAAGAGCTTTTTTTGATCAATTTTGATGCAAGAATTTCCAATCTTTCAACAGTATCTCCGTGACTTCGCCAAATCTCATTTGAACATTCCTTCAAAATCTCAGGCTTCTCACCTAACCAAGTTTCTGACATTTCACAGTTCAACGGGTCAAAACTTAAATCCAAATCTTGTGCCAGCGCTCTTATCAACGACTCATCTCCTCCAACGCCTTTATCTCTGGGGATTCTGACTAAAGCTTGTATTAAATCAGACTCCAGGCGCCCCTCCGGCGATTGCCCAAATATGTGCAACCCATCCCTTATTTGCGCCTCTTTCAAGTCACATAAATAGGCATCCAATTTAGCGAGATCAGTCTCAGTATCTTCACCAACCATTCCAGCATCTATGTTTAAACCTGAAGCAGAAGTTAACGATAAAATTTCTTTCTTAAGATATTTTATTCGATTTGGGTCAATACCTGCGGCTTCATAATACTCATCAACTAAAGCCTCCAATTCCTTTAGTGGTCCATAGGTTTCCGCTCTTGTAAGAGGTGGTGTTAAATGGTCCACGATTACAGCGCTTGATCGACGCTTAGCCTGTGTGCCTTCTCCTGGATCATTTACAATAAAAGGGTATATGTTTGGTGTAGGTCCCAAAGTTACTTCCGGATAACAACTCTCTGATAAAGCCAATGCTTTTCCAGGTAACCATTCTAGATTTCCATGCTTCCCCATATGTATCAAAGCATCACATTCAAATTGATGGCGAAACCAAAAATAAAATGCAAAATAATTATGGGGTGGAACTAAATCAGGTGAATGATAAGTATCTTTTGGATCAATATTATACCCTCTCGCAGGTTGGACACCTACAACTATATTTCCATACTTTAATATTGATAAAGCGAAGCCATCATTTCCAACAAATGGATCTTTGTCTGCGTGCCCCCATTTATCTTCAATTGCTTGCCTAACATCATAGGGCAACTCCTTAAAAAACTCATTATATCTTTTAAGTGATAACCTAACACCACCACTCCTTATATTTCTATCAGTTAACCAGTTTGTAGGGCCAGCCAAAATCTGCTGCATTAATTTTGAGGAATTTTTTGGGTGTTGCAAAACCTGATAACCATTTTCCAACAAAGTTTGCATTAAATTTACAGTTGCAGCAGGTGTATCCAATCCAACGCCATTGGCTAAACGACCATCTTTATTGGGGTAGTTAGCTAAAATAATACCAACTTTTCTTTCTGAGGGTTTCTTTTTCCTTAATTTAACCCAAGAGGAAATCAACTTACCTATGAAATCAATTCTGTTTCCATTAGCCTGATATGTAGCTAAAGAGCATTGAGTTTCTCTGTCAAAATATGCCTCACCTTTAAAAGAAATTGCGCGGCCTAAGATTCTACCATCTACCTCAGGTAAAGCCACATTCATTGCAATATCCCGACCTGATAAACCATTAGCACCAGTACGCCAGTTTTCCTCTGATGAACTTGATAAGACCAGCTGAAAAACCATAGCATTTTGTGTTTCAGGCATTGTTAATGGATTTACTTCATTTTGAGAGCTATCAACTTGATTAGGGGTATTTATTGAAAAACTAGTACAATTTAAAATTATCTCAGGATTATTATTTTTAAAAATGTATTTAAGAGTAGCTGATGAAACTGGATCTTTTAGAGATGTGACAAAGATTGGCATGGGATTTAATCCATTCCTTAAGAGTGTCCTAACCAACCTGTTTATTGGATCTAAACCACCACCTTGTAACAAAGCGCGGTAAAAGATTATTGATACAATTGGAGCATTTGGTAACCAATTATTTTGTAAATCAGTTAATTCGCAACCACCTAATCCAGGCCAGTAGGTACCAGCTCTTAAAAGTGGCTTTGCTCCCTCTGGTTTTTCGGTTTTTTCAATTATTGATTTTGAATAAAGTAATGCATTACTAATATTTTGAGTCCCTCCCTCTACGAAGTAAGCAAGCAAAGCTTCCCATTCATTTCGAGTAACTGTAGAAAGCCGCCAAAGCTCATCATCTGGATTATCATCTCCAGGCAAGGCCACAAATGGAACGCCATTGTCAGAAAGCATGGCTGAATATTGTTCCACTCCATACTTCCAGTAACCTGTTCCACCAAGAATACGCGCCACAACAAGTTTTGATTTTGTTGCACATTGATCTAAATGCAGATCAACAGACATTGGATGCTTTAAGTGCAACATATTAATCAAGCGTATAGCTGGAGCTTCTTCTGCGAGTGCGGATCGCGCTTCAGATAAACAGACTAATTCTGTATCAGCAGCCGAGATAAAGATTATGTCAGCTGGAGTTTGATTAGGATCTACTGGCTCTTGGCCATCGTCGATTGATCCTGGTTGTGCTGCAAGCAAATGCATCTAGATATCTTTTGTCATAAAAATACTAGTCATATTTTTTTTGTAGTCACCAAAGCTAGTGCAAAAAGTGAAGCCATTTCGTTTGTATAATCTAATCGCAGCTTCTAACTTAAGACCAGTTTCCAATTTTAAAATCTTTAAGTCTTCGTTTTTTGCCCATTGGATGATCTTATTTAAAATTTGTTGTGCAATTCCCTGGCCTCGCATACTTTCTTTTACAAACATGGATTTTAACTCTCCATAATCTTTTTTAATTGCCAATGCTCCACAACCAATTATTTCGCCGTTGTAATTTGCAACAAAAAATTTCACATTTTTAGCGCATAATTCATCTGTAGATAATGCATAATTATCTTCAGCTGGAAAAAGATCTAATATTAAATTATGGCTCGCTTCTATTAATTTAGCGGCATCAGGGGCGTTTGGATTGCCTAAAGAAATCACCACCCCGTTAATCATACCTTCAGCGCTTCTTCTATCGCAACTTGATCAAGACCCTTTTGACCTATAACTACTATCTTTGTTTCTCTTTTCTCTGTTTTCTGAAACATTCGGTCAAAATATGTTTCAATCCTTGGTCCAACAGCCTGGATCGTCATTCTTAAAGGTTTGCCATTAACAGCCATAAAACCCTTTAACCTGAGAATGTCGTGCTTATTAATAACTTCTGAAACTGATTTACAAAATTCTTTGGGGTTATCAATTTCACCTATTGAGATTACAAAACTTTGAAAATCATCGTGATCGTGGTGATCATGATCGTGGTCTTCATGATCGTGGTCTTCATGATGGTGATGATGAACTTCGTGGCGCTGCTCGATATCTTCTTCAGCCACAGCTTGTTGTCCTAATAAAACATCTGTGGGTAACATACCCATTTCAGATTTAAGTACTTGAACACCTTCTCTACTATCTTTTTTAAGCTGATTTAGCAGATCATCAATTTGAGAAGATGTCAAAAGGTCCGATTTGTTGATTACAATCATATCAGCACACGTAATTTGATCTTCAAATAACTCAGAAAGCGGCGTTTCATGATCTAAATTTTCATCAAGTTTTCGTTGGTTATCAACCGCCTCAATTGAATTAGCAAAACGACCTTCTGTTACCGCTTTCCCGTCAACAACAGTTATAACTCCGTCCACAGTGACTCTTGTTTGAATTTCAGGCCATTTAAATGCTCGTAATAGTGGCTGTGGTAATGCCAAACCACTTGTTTCGATCAATATATGATCAAGCTGTTTATTACGGTCTAAAAGTTTCTCTATTGTAGGGATGAAATCATCAGCAACAGTGCAACAGATACAACCATTTGATAATTCAATTATATCCTCTTGATTGCACGCTTCATCATTGCAACCTTTCAAAATGTCACCATCAACTCCCAAATCACCGAACTCATTAATAATTAAAGCTATTTTTCTATCGCCAGCGTTATTTATCAAATGTTTGATTAAAGTCGTTTTTCCAGCTCCTAAAAAACCAGTTATTACTGTCGTTGGTATTTTATTTAACATTTTCTTTTCCCTACCATTTTGTAAGTCGATGACAGAATTAAATGAAGCTATCACCTTTAATGAATTTACTATGATTGTTGCTATTCAAAGCAAGAGTGGTTTTATTACTAACTGCTACAGAGCCCGAGTGATACCAATTACTATACAATCTACTATGCTTTATACCGTCATCGAATAAATGAACCTGGTTTTCCCCATCAGAATGATGTTTTTCTTCTTTCTCAGGACAGAAGCTTAATCCTTTTGAGATTAATAAAAGTTTCCAATTATTACTATTTTCGCTAGTGAGCTCAAGATCACGAACTATATTCTTGTAAGTTTCTAAGGACACATAATTTGGACCCATGTCTATATTACTACTTTCCTTATGGTCATGGCTATGCTTATGCGGTGAACTGCATTCTCCAAACTGAAGAGCTAAAATATAGCCAACACCAAACGTAAAAAAACCAAAAATTAGGGTGAAAAAAACGTATTTATTAAGAATTTTCTTTTCTCCAAAAATACCCACTTAAGTATCCAAGAAGAACCCAACTTGCAGCTCCAAGTGCTAATGTCCGTGATGCAAAATGACTTGCTAATTCAGGTGGGGTAGGTCCAACAAAAAATTCTGGCTCTGGGGCACCAACAATATGGGGAACAAGTATAATAATGATACCAATTAAAACGTATGGTATTTTTTGTGAAAATGAAACTATCCATATGCCAAGGATAGTTACTAACACACAAAAGAACCACCAAATTTGGCGAGGAAATAACTCAGCAGCGGCGGCTCCTGGAAGTTCGGGCGGTAATCCAATAGCTGGAGCTAACTGAACCGCAAAGAAACCACAAACACCAAAAAGGATAGATCTCACATTATCTATCTTCAAGTTGAGAGAAGAAGCGTATGCTATCAATGATACTAAAATAAGAGCGTAGCCAGTGTAGATTAGAGCACTAAATAAAATGCTCAAACCATTACGTTGAAAGTCAAATGCACTATTGTGATGGGCACCTTGGGAATTATTCTCACCAAAATGTGTTAAACTGCCAGTCTCATACAACTCAGCGTGTAAAAGAATTGGCTGTACATAAATTAACTGTAATAGTGCTGAAACCACACCAACGATAAACCCCGCAAATAGGGCTGTTATAATAATTTTTTTAAACATGAAACATCTCGCTATAATCTAAAAGCAGACAAATAATTAATGAGTAAAAAACATACCAATTAAGATATTCTTAATCATGAATAACTTGCTGTTGTTAATTCAATAAACCTTAGTGGCAGGGAAACCCAGCTGTGTGACGCACATCGTGTGCTGCATCATGAAGTGCGCTGCCTTGAACGTGACCTGACACAGTAATGATAGCTAGACCTAAAAGGGCTGCACCAATCATACTTAAAAAAGTTGATTTGATTTCTAAATTATTTTTTGTAGCTGTTATCATTTTTTTCTCCTTTACCGTCACACCCGACAGTTTGATTTTTCATTCATGCTCTGGCTGGTCTCCTGACTTGCGTTTCTAGGCTCTCCCCAACCTTCCCAGCTTTCGCCAGTGGTAATTTGGGGGAACTCTCCGCATACAGTCGCGGGGGCGGTTGAGGCATCAGGTCCCGGTTCACGGTTGACCTTAACAACATTCCCATTTAATCCCCATAAGCTTTGCTCGTTTGTGGGGAACCTTTGCCGTTCCTTTGTGCGCAGTTAAGGTAAGGGACGTCAAGTAGATATACGACATAACGATTACTTTAACCGGCTTTTTATTTTCAAATCCAAATAAAGTTATTAGACAATATATCAATATGTTGTATAAAGGTAGAAGTAGGTCGCGATATCGTGTATGGTAAAAAACGTGTATTTTACGAAAAATAAACTAGGAATATTATAATAAATGGCAGGTACGTTTTGCGATTTTCACGGCTAAGGCTAAATGGATTTAAAAGTTTTGTAGATCCAATTGATCTTTTAATTACAGACGGTTTAACTGGAGTGGTTGGCCCAAACGGATGTGGTAAATCAAATTTATTGGAAGCTCTGAGGTGGGTAATGGGTGAAAATAGGCCTAAATCCATGCGTGGAAGTGGAATGGAAGATGTAATATTTGCAGGAGCCGCAACAAGACCAGCACGTAATTTTGCCGAAGTCTCAATACACATTGATAACACCAATCGACTTGCACCCTCTCACTTTAATAATCAAGATACCTTAGAGATTGTGAGGCGTATAACAAGAGACGCGGGATCAGCCTATAAATCAAATGGTAAAGATATTAGGGCACGAGATATTCAAATGCTATTTGCTGATGCTTCCACTGGGTCACATTCTCCAGCTCTAGTAAGACAAGGTCAGATTGCCGAACTAATAAACGCGAAGCCAAAGTCTCGGCGCAGAATACTTGAAGAAGCCGCAGGAATTTCCGGATTATATCAAAGACGCCATGAAGCAGAATTAAAGCTTAATGCAGCCGAACAAAATTTAGCCCGAGTCGAAGACGTTTTAGAGCAATTAAAAAACCAACTTAGCACCCTTGCTCGTCAAGCCAAACAAGCAATTAGATACAGAGAGATAAGTGAAGAACTTAGAATCTCTGAAGGAACTTTATTATATGGTCGTTGGAAGGAAGCTGATCTAGCTTTAATCCATGCCACGGCGGAATTAACAAACTGTGTTAAGACTGCCGCAAACGCTCAGTCAACAGCACTAAAAATTACAAAAGAACGCGAAATTGCAGAAAATAAAATACCACCATTGCGTGAAAAAGAAGCTACTTCTAGTGCTCTTTTCCAAAGATTAAATATTCAAAATGAGACTTTAAAAACTGAAACTGAAAGAGCACATCAAACTATCGAAGTACTTCAAACCCAAACAACCCAATTGGGAAGTGATATAAGTCGAGAAGAAGCTTTAAATCGAGATGCAGAAAATACAATAAAAATATTAGAAGACGAACAAGACAGATTGAATATTGAGCTTAGTGGATTTGAAGATAGATTAGTTACAGCAGAGCAAAATGCACGCAATGCTGCTGATATATTAAAAAACGAAGAAGCCAAGTTTGACGAAAAAAATGAGGATATTGCAAGATTGTCAGCAAGGCACCAATCGGTACAAAGGCTTATTCAAGATTCAGAGCAGATGCTCAGACGAAACGAGGAAGAACTTACAAAAGCAAAGGGGTTGGTAGCTTCATCAGAGAAAAATTTAGAGCAAGCATTATCCGATTTTGAGCAAAGCAAAAAAGATCAATCAGAGCTTATAAAAAAAGCTGAAGCAGCCGAGAGAAATCTGATTGCCGCTGAAAATAATAGAACTCAGATTCAGGAACGTGAGGCAATTGCAAGAGCTGAAAAATCTGAAGCTGAGGGATCAGTAAGCACCTTAAGAGCAGAAGTTACAACTCTTGAAAAAATGCTTGAAAGAGACACAAATGAAAATGAGCGTCTATTAGATAAAATTGATGTAACTGAGGGATATGAAACTGCACTTGGCGCAGCATTAGCAGATGATTTGAGTTTACCAGAAGTTAGAGATTCTGGTTTAAGTGGATGGTTTTTACTGCCAACATATAAAACAGGAATATCTTTGCCAAAAGGAGTTAAATCTCTAAATGAATTTGTTAATGTTCCAGAAGTCCTCGCTAGACGAATATCACAAATTGGATTAGTTGACCAAGCTCAAGGTCATAAATTACAAACTTTATTAGAACCAGGGCAGAGGTTAGTTTCCAAAGAGGGGGATTTATGGCGTTGGGATGGCTATTCCGCGCGCTCAGAAGATGCACCAGGATCTGCAGCGTTGAAACTAAAACAGATTAATAGACTTGCTGTGTTGAAACAAGATTTAGATGAGTCAAACGCACTAGCAGAAGGTTCCAAAAGGGCCCACGAATTACTTCACAGTGAATTAAACATAGCAACAGAAGTCGACAGAACCGCACGTGAAAATAGACGAAAAGCAGACAACGACTTAACTGAAAATAACAGAAGTTTATCAAGAAGTGAGTCTGACCGTGATATAGCTATTGGAAAGTTAGAAAACTGGAAATTAGCTCTATCACGTTTTCAAGAGGCTGCCTCAAGCAACAAAAATGACATACAAGATGCAGAAAAATCTTTTAAAAAATTAGAGGACTTAGAATTAGCAAGATCCGAATTAGAGGATTTGAAAATCTTAGTCGAAACAGCAAGAATCAACATGATCGCTGAAAGATCAAGTCACGATGAGATAAGACGAAAGGGAGAAAATCGAAATCGAAGAATTATTGAAATCACTCAAGAGCTCAACAATTGGCGACAAAGATTGATAACAGCTGAAGAGCGCATAAACGATTTAATAATTAGGAAGAAAGAATGTGAGGCGGAACTAAAAAATGCTAAAAACGCTCCAGAAGATATTCGCCACAAAAGTGAATTACTTCTGAAAGAAATGGGAATTGCAGAAAAAAAGTGTGAAGAAGCAACTAATATTTTAACTAATAGTGAAACTGAACTGCGTGAAATTGAAGTTACAGAGAGAAAGTCTGAACGCTTTGCTTCAGATGCTAGAGAAGCACGAGCTCGTGCCGAGGCAATTTCAGAAGGAGCACAAACCACTTTGGACGCTGCATATTCGAGAATTACAGAAGAATTAGATTCAACTCCACAAGATCTACTAGAAAAATTAAACATTGATCCAAGAAATTTACCAGAGGCGGAAAAAGTAGATAATGATGTTCAAAGATTAAAAAGGCAGAGAGATGCATTAGGTGCAGTTAATCTTCGAGCAGAAGAAGATTCAAATGAGGTGAAGAAAGAATTTGAAACTTTAGACAGTGAAAGCTCAGACCTCAAAGAAGCAATAGGTAAACTTAGGGATGGAATCTCAAGCTTAAACTCAGAAGGTCGAGAGCGACTACTTTCAGCATTTGATGAAGTTAATAAGAACTTCGGAGTGCTATTTAAACATCTTTTTGGTGGCGGTGAAGCTAGTTTGATGCTGGTGGAAAGCGATGATCCACTTGAAGCAGGATTAGAGATTATGTGTCAACCACCAGGAAAAAAATTAAGTACTTTATCTCTGCTCTCAGGAGGGGAGCAAACTCTAACGGCATTATCTTTAATATTTGCAGTTTTCTTAGCAAACCCGTCACCGATTTGTGTTCTCGATGAAGTCGATGCGCCATTAGATGATGCTAATGTAACGAGGTTCTGCGATCTTTTAGATGAAATGACCAAAAGAACTGATACTAGATTTTTAATAATTACTCATCATGCCGTCACAATGGCTCGCATGGATCGGCTTTTTGGCGTTACAATGGCAGAGCCAGGAGTGAGCCAATTAGTTTCTGTTGACTTGAAAAATGCAGAAAAATTGGTTGCCTGAGTAGTGAATATTTATTTTCTAGGTGAATGTATCAAATTCTAAAACACTAACTTGATTAAATACACCTGTTTTTAAAAGCTTACCTTGTACTGTGTCATCAAGTGGCGCGTCTAAATACAGCAAAGCAATTGCCTCACCACCAACTTCCGAACGGCCTAAAGTAAAATTGGCAATGTTAACACCATTATCAGAAAGAGTTTTACCCAAAATCCCTATAATGCCTGGGGTGTCTACGTTGGTTGTGTATAGCATATGTTGACCCACCTCAGCATCGATATTAATGCCTTTGATTTGAATGAATCTAGGCTTATTATCGCTAAAAACTGTGCCGGCAACTGACCGTTCTCTAGATGCTGTTACTATGGTTACTTTAATATAAGCTTCAAAAACACCACTTTTATCTTGTGTAGTTGTTGAAATTTTAACGCCTCTATCTTTTGCCACGATAGGTGCAGAAACCATGTTAACATCTGGATTTGAAATACTCATTATTCCAGAAATTGCTGCACAATTTAACGCATCAAGGTTCATTGATGAAACTACGCCATCGTATAAAATATTTATTGCCTTTATTGGCTCTTGAGTAAGCTGACCAACAAATTTTCCAAGATGGGTAGCCAGAAGCAACCAAGGATTCATAATCTTGGCCTCCTCGGCTGTTATTGAAGGCATATTTAAAGCGTTTGTAACAGCTCCTGTTAGTAAATAATCACTTAACTGCTCAGCTACTTGGATAGCAACATTTTCCTGAGCTTCGGTAGTAGCAGCTCCCAAATGTGGAGTACAAACAACATTTGGTAAATTAAATAATGGACTATTAATAGCTGGCTCTTCAGAAAAAACATCAAATGCTGCTCCCGCCACTCTTCCCTCTTTTATAGCTATTGCTAGTGCTTGCTCATCAACAAGGCCTCCTCTAGCGCAGTTTATAATACGAACCCCAGTTTTTAATTTTCTAATATTTTCTGCACTCAAGATATTTCGAGTTTGATCTGTTAATGGTACGTGTAAAGTTATGAAATCTGACTGATGTAATAATTGATCCAACTCAACTTTCTCAACACTTAAGTTTTTAGCTTTCTCTTCACTTAAAAAAGGATCATAAGCTAAAACTTTCATTTTTAGCGCTCGTGCCCGATCACAGAAAACACCCCCAATATTTCCAGCGCCAATAACACCGACTATCTTATTAGTAAGCTCAACCCCCATAAATTTTGACTTTTCCCACTTGCCCGCCTGGGTTGATGCATTCGCTTCTGGGATCTGACGAGCTACAGAAAACATCATCGCAATAGCATGTTCAGCCGTGGTAATCATATTGCCAAAAGGTGTGTTCATCACAATAATACCCCTTTTCGAGGCCTCTGCCCTATCAATATTGTCTACCCCAATACCTGCGCGGCCGATCACCTTTAATTTTCTTGCCTGCTTTAAGATATTTGGTGTTACCTTTGTTGCCGAACGAATAGCCAAGCCATCATAATCACCAATTCGAGCAGCAAGAGCTTTTTTATCCTTGCCAAGATCAGGCTCAAAATCAACATCTATTCCTCTATCTTTAAAAATTTTAATCGCTGCTGGACTCAATTTATCTGATACTAATACTCTTGGAGCCATTTTATACTCTTTCTTTACATCTAATTTAATTTTTTCATTATTTTCTAATCTTGAGCTATTAATACTACTTTTCAGAATTATTTTCTAACGAGCTTATCTCCATCTCAAATGCCCACTTAATCCAAATCACTAGAGATCTTAAACTATCAAGCTCAACTGTACCTCCACACCATATTCGTAATCCTGCAGGAGCGTCTCGATATGAACCAATATCAAATGCTACTCCCTCTTTTTCGAGCCTTGCACACAAATTTTTAGCGAACTGTTTTTCATTTTCAATTCTGCTGTCATCAAATACCAAACAGACTGAAGTATTTGATCTCGTGTCTAAGCTTTCCGCAAGATTTTTCAGCCAGCTGCTTTCTTCGATAAAATCAAAGATAACTCCAGCATTCAAATTGCACCTGGAAATCATGCCATCTAAGCCACCAATTGAACGAACCCATTTTAAAGAAAAAAGATAATCTTCTACAGCTAGCATCGATGGGGTATTAATTGTTGCTCCCAGAAAAATATCTTCATTAAGTTTATTATTTTTTGTCAATCTAAATAACTTAGGTAATGGCCATGGGGGTTTATAAGTTTCTAATCTTTTTACAGCTTTTGGACTTAAAACCAGCATGCCATGCGCTGCCTCACCACCTAAAACTTTCTGCCAACTAAACGTTGTTGCATCGAGCTTTGACCAAGGTAGATCAACAGCAAACGCCGCAGATGTCGCATCACAAATTGTCAATCCTTCTCTATTTAAAGGGATAAAATCTGAATTGGGCACTTTAACCCCGGAAGTCGTGCCATTCCAAGTGAATACTACGTCATCATCAAAATTGATATGCTCCATAACAGGTAATTGACCATAATTTGCTTCAATTATAGTTGGTTTAAGCTGAAGCTGTGATGAAACATCTGTCGCCCATCCTTTGCCAAAGCTCTCCCAAACCACCATTGTAACAGGTCTTGCACCAAGTAGTGACCATAGTGCCATTTCAACAGCTCCTGTATCCGATGCAGGCACAATCGCTATTTTAAAGTCTGACGGAATCCTCAATAGCTCTCGAGTTTCTTCAATTGCTTGGACTAATTTTTCTTTACCAAGCTTTGCTCGATGCGATCTTCCTAAGAATGCATCCGATAAGCTACTCAGGTTCCATGAAGGTGGTTTTGCACAAGGACCAGACGAAAAACGCGGGTCTAACGGACGAATGTCCGGTTTAGTTACTATTGTCATTTATTATCCTTACAGATATGTGCCCTTCGTTGGGGAAGGGTGTCCCACTTCCGCGTTTAAGAATTGTTTTTACTAAATGCAAGAAAAATATTAAATAAGAGCAGTTTTTAAATAATCTGGAAAAATCCAAAATGTATGCCATCACTTTTCTTTGTAATCCCCTGCTCCCAAAATTAGATGAAGCCCTGATAACACCATATATAGAGGCCCTAAAAGGAGATTCTATAACATGGTTAGGAGACGGTGTTGCTGCTGAAATTTACGTTAAAACTCGTCCACGAAATATTAAAAAAATCTGGATGGAATTACAAAAGCTCAAAATTGATATTGTTTTCCAACAAAACCACATGAGAAAGAAAAAACTCTTAGTCGCTGATATGGATAGTACTATCATCAATCAAGAATGTTTGGACGAACTGGCTGATGAAGCAGGCTATGGAGAAGAAATTAAAAAGATAACTAGAAAAGCAATGGAAGGAGATTTGCATTTTGAAGCTGCTCTGCTCGAACGAGTTAAATACTTAAAAGGCATTCCAGAAAAGACTATTGACCAAGTTCTTAAAAATCGAATTCATTTGGCCGCTGGTGCTAAAACATTAATTTCAACAATGAAAAAAAATGAAAGCTATACCGCCTTAGTTTCAGGAGGATTTACACATTTTACTTCTAAAATAGCCAAAGATCTTGGTTTTCATGAAAATGTAGCAAATCAGTTGGAAATTAAAAATTGCCAATTAACTGGAAATGTAAAACTTCCAATTTTAGGCAAGGACGCCAAAGTAACAGTATTAAAATCGTTAATAAATCGTCTCAACCTTTCTTTATCTGATACGATCTCAGTTGGTGATGGGGCAAATGATATTGGGATGCTAAGATTAGCCGGTTTAGGAGTTGCACTGCATGCTAAAAATATTGTTCAAGCTGAGGCTGATATCATAATAAATCATTGTGACTTGACATCCCTGTTGTATATTCAAGGCTATCACCAGGATGAATTTCTTCATTAACAAATTTCCGATATGAGCTGAACTAATATGATGATTCATCACAAGGCTTTTCGAACCAGAAATTTTAGTTTATTAAAGCGCTCTAACCTTCCGGAGGGCTGCTATGGTTGATATAGCTACAAGGGTTCATAATAGGAAATGGAAGATCGATCCAATAATAAGGTCTTTACTCGATACCGATTTTTATAAATTATTAATGTGCCAATCAGTATTTAAAAATAAACCAAATACTAAGGTAACCTTTAGCCTTATAAATAGGTCTAACCATATTCCTTTAGCTAAGTTAATCGATGAGGGTAGACTCAGAGAGCAATTAGACCATGTTCGGACTTTAAGATTAACTCGAGGGGAAAGCACTTGGCTGCGAGGTAACACATTTTATGGAAAAAGACAGATGTTCAGATCTGATTTTATGGAATGGTTTGAGAATTTAAAACTACCTCCCTACCATTTAGAGCGCATTGGCGATCAATATAAACTTTCATTTGAAGGCAGCTGGCCCGAAGTGATGTTTTGGGAAATTCCAGCTTTATCAATCATTATGGAGTTACGCAGTCGAGCCGTACTTCGTGATATGGGAAAATTTGAGCTGCAAGTTTTATACGCTCAAGCGATGACAAAACTTTGGGCGAAAATTAAAGACTTAAAAAAACTTGATAAATTATCAATAGCTGACTTTGGCACTAGAAGACGCCATTCATTTCTATGGCAGGATTGGTGTGTGCAAGCTATGCAGGAAGGCCTTGGGTCAAAATTCACAGGTACTTCTAATTGTCTAATAGCAATGAGGCGTGAAGTTGAAGCTATTGGTACTAATGCTCATGAACTTCCGATGGTTTATGCTGCGCTTGCACAAAATAATTCAGAGCTTGCCAAAGCTCCTTATAAAGTCTTTCAAGATTGGCAAGAGGAACACGATGGAAACCTTTTAATTCTTTTGCCAGACACATTTGGAAGTAATAAGTTTTTAGAAAATGCGCCCTCTTGGATGAGCAAGTGGACTGGAATAAGGGTAGATTCTGGTGACCCCGTGAAAAACGCTAAATTCGCAATTGATTGGTGGAAATCAAGAGGTGAGGATCCGAAAGAAAAATTACTTATTTTTTCTGATGGCTTAGATGTACCTAAAATAAAAGAATTAAATAATGCATTTAAAAATCAAACTAAAGTAGCTTTTGGTTGGGGTACATTAATGACAAATGATTTCAGAGGACTTGTACCAGATAAAGCTTTGGACCCTTTTTCATTAGTATGTAAAGCAATAGCTGCGAATGGGAAAGCAACAGTGAAACTATCAGACAATCCTAATAAAGCTATGGGCTCAAAAGAAGAAGTAAATAGATATAAGAATATTTTTGGTGATGGCGAAGGTATTAAAATAGATTTGGTTGTTTAAATCAAACTGTATAAATAACTTTATAAACAGTAGTTTCTTTTACTTTACAGGTAACATTCCTAATGTTAGGGAACTCGGTAGTTGAATGCATCTAAAGCATAAAATTATATGCAACGATGGTAAGTTAAAGTATTGTGGTCGCATAGCTCAGCTGGATAGAGCATCTGCCTTCTAAGCAGAGGGTCTCAGGTTCGAATCCTGATGCGATCACCACTTTAATATTAGCAGTATTAGTGTGTCCAAACTGTTCGTCTTTTTGTCGCAAAGTTCTCTCCATAACCGCCAGTTCGAATATTATGTTTTCTTTTTTGGGGCAGTGATATGATGGCATCTATTCCATGCGCTTGCGCATATTCTAAAGCTGACTCTTTCGAATCAAAGGTTAATTTTACTTGAGAATTCATATCTCCTGAGGACGTCCACCCCATTAGTGGATCTATCGCTCTTGCCTCAGAAGGTATAAATTCCAAAACCCAAGTTTTTGTTTTCGCTTGTCCAGATTGCATTGCGTTTCGTGCTGGCTGATAAATTTTTGCTGACATGAAAGTGCCTTTTTAAATAATTTACGTATCTATTATAAAATTAAACTAATTTTTCAAGAACCTATTTAACATTTATCTCTTAAAATACTCATAAACTTTGTGACAGAAACAAAATATAGAAGTATTTACTTGAAAAATATTTATATTACTTACATCTCTACAAAGACTGAGAAGGCAATCTTATGCAAAGTTCAAAAAATATATCAATGTCTAAGTATAGCAAAGAGCCATCAAAATTAGAGGGTGGGAAGAAGTTTATAATGGAAACTCCCTTTAATCCAGCGGGAGATCAACCGAAAGCTATTTCAGAACTTTGTACTGGTATAACGGCAGGAGAGCAAACCCAAGTACTTCTTGGCGCAACAGGAACCGGCAAAACCTTTACAATGGCAAAAGTAATTGAAGAGACTCAACGTCCAGCAATTATTTTGGCACCAAACAAAACACTTGCAGCACAACTTTACGGTGAGTTTAAAAGTTATTTTCCTAATAATTCAGTTGAATATTTCGTAAGTTTCTATGACTATTATCAACCTGAAGCCTATGTTGCTCGTACGGATACCTATATCGAAAAAGAAAGTACAATTAATGAGCAAATCGACCGAATGCGTCATTCAGCAACACGTTCATTACTGGAACGTGATGATGTTATAATAGTTGCTTCGGTAAGTTGCATATATGGTATTGGTTCTGTTGAAACATATGGAACTATGATCCAAGAGCTTGAAGCTAATAATAACTATGAGCAGCGGCAAATAATGAGCGATCTCATAGCACAACAATATAAAAGAAATGATAATTCATTTTCTAGAGGAACCTTCAGAGTACGAGGAGATAGTTTGGAAATATGGCCAGCCCATTTGGAGGATAGAGGATGGCGTTTATCTTTTTTTGGTGAAGAACTCGAAACAATTACAGAATTTGATACACTAACCGGGGCGAAAACATCTTTGCTTGAAAAGATTAGAATTTATGCAAATTCACATTATGTGATCCCGCGCCCTACCCAACAGCAAGCTATCAAGAGTATTCGAAAAGAATTGATAGTTCGATTAAAAGCACTCGAAAAAGAAGGGAAATTATTAGAAGCGCAAAGGTTGGAGCAACGATGTAATTTTGATTTGGAAATGCTCGAAGCGACAGGATCATGTTCTGGAATCGAAAACTATTCTCGTTACCTGACAGGGAGGGCACCAGGAGAACCGCCTCCAACATTATTTGAATATATACCAGACAATGCATTAGTGTTTGCAGATGAAAGTCATGTGTCAATTCCTCAAATAAACGGGATGTACAAAGGTGATTATAGACGTAAATTCAATCTCTCAGAACATGGTTTTCGATTACCATCATGCATGGATAATAGGCCATTAAAGTTTGAAGAGTGGGATGCAATGCGCCCTCAGACCATTTGTGTTTCGGCAACACCTTCAAACTGGGAAATGGAACAAACNGCTGGTGTATTTGCCGAGCAAGTTATTCGCCCTACTGGGCTATTAGATCCNCCTGTAGAAATTAGACCAGTCGAAATGCAAGTTGACGATTTGCTTGAAGAAGTGAAAAAGGTAAGCATTCAAGGTTTTAGAACTTTAGTNACAACTTTAACCAAAAGAATGGCTGAAGACCTTACTGAGTATATGCATGAGCAAGGAATAAAAGTGCGCTACATGCATTCAGATATTGATACCCTAGAAAGGATAGAAATTCTAAGAGACTTAAGGTTAGGTGCTTTTGATGTGTTAATAGGAATAAACTTACTACGTGAAGGGTTAGATATACCAGAATGTGGTTTAGTGGCAATTTTAGATGCAGATAAAGAAGGATTTCTAAGATCAGAAACTTCTTTAGTTCAAACGATTGGCCGAGCGGCAAGAAATTCTGAAGGCAGAGTAATCATGTACGCAGATAGAATTACAGGCTCTATGGAACGAGCGTTAAATGAAACAAATCGAAGAAGAGAAAAACAGCATCAGTATAATCTGGACAATAAAATAACGCCTGAAACTGTTAAGAAGAATGTGCAAGATGTCCTTGAAGGGCTTTATAAGGGTGATACTGATATTTCCAGAATCACTGCAAAGGTTGATAAACCATTGGTTGGAGCAAACTTAGCTAAACATTTGGACAGTCTAAAGTTAGACATGTTCAAAGCTGCAGAAAACCTAGAATTTGAGGAAGCCGCCAGAATTAGAGACGAAGTTCGCAGATTAGAAACAGTAGAGCTCACTATTTCTAATGATCCACTTGCAAGGCAGTCAGCCATAGAAGCAGAAATTGAAAAATCACATATGGAAAGAGGACGATCTACAGCAGGACGTGCCGGAACTATTAACAAGAAGGGAAAATCACAACGTTCTGCAAAATTTTAAAATAACATATTCAGATACTTTTCTTTGTTTTGAGCCACTTGCTTTAAATTGAAATAAAGCTTTCTATAAGTGATG
The DNA here is from genome assembly GCA_002683355.1 of Paracoccaceae bacterium. Taxonomy (GTDB): domain Bacteria; phylum Pseudomonadota; class Alphaproteobacteria; order Rhodobacterales; family Rhodobacteraceae. The sequence goes on from NYTF01000007.1 coordinate 31,611, forward strand.
CTTGATTTTTCCAATGAGTCAAAAATTGATAAAAAACACTAGCGTTGAAAAAGAGGCCATTCTTGGTGGCAAAAGAGCTTGGTTGATTTGGTCCCTAGCAGCCATTGCATTTGGCTACGCTTTTTTTCACCGTGTGGCACCCGGGGTTATGGTACATGATCTTATGCGTGATTTTGCCATTAGTGGTACTATGGTGGGCACATTGTCTGCTTTATATTTTTATCCATATTTTCTTTTGCAAATTCCTTTAGGAGCCTTGCTTGATGTACTTGGAACTCGCTATCTATTAAGCTCAGCGCTATTTTTATCTGCGTTAGGATCTCTACTATTCGGATTTGCCTATAATATTGAGATGGCGTACTTTGGTAGGTTTCTAATTGGTATCGGTTGCAGCGTTGGTTTCCTAGCTGCCTTAACTTTAGCCAGCAAATGGTTTCCTTTAAATAGGTTTGCACTCATTTCTGGTCTCACAATGTTAATTGCGATGACAGGAGCCATATTGGGTCAAGCACCATTAGCATTATTTGTTTCAAATTATGGCTGGAGATCAAGCATGTGGTTCCTCAGTATATTTGGAATAATTTTAGGACTTCTGGTCTTAATTATTGTGCGAAATAGACCAGAAAATATCACCCCTGAAAAAATACATGATCCTTGGAAACAGATGCTCAGGTGTCTGCTCATAGCCTCAAAATCGACACAAATGTGGAGGATAGCGCTAGTTGCTGCAACTATGAGTGCTCCAATGCTAACACTTGGTGGATTATGGGGAACACCTTACTTGATGAGTGCTTATGATCTTGGGAGATCAGAAGCAGCATTTTTAACTTCATTTATGCTTATTGGTTGGGCATTTGCCGCTCCTAGTTTTGGGTGGCTTTCTGATTTTCTTGGGCGACGAAAACCAATATTAGTTGCTGGATCAGCAACTTTAACCATTTGTCTTGGTTTGATCGTTCTTATCCCAAGTACAAACATTTACGTTACGCTGACATTATTTACCTTAATTGGTGCATCTGGTTCTGTCATGGTTAGCGCTTTTGCGCTAGTGAAGGAAGTTATTCCTACAAATGCACAAGGTTCTGCAATTGGAATTGTTAATTCAATGACAGTTGCTTCTGGAGCTATACTGCAACCATTTGTTGGGTCAATTTTAGATTTTAGGTGGGATGGTAGATTATATGACGGTGCCAGAATCTTTAATGAAACAGATTATCGATTAGCATTTTCCACAATTTTTTTCTCCGCCCTTCTCGGTCTGCTAGTAAGCACTTCTCTTAAGGAGCAATTAAACTAAAAAAGAAAGTCAAATTTGAAGCTCACAAATTCAAAATATGTACCTATTATGATAATGCTTTTCATTTTAGTTGGATTAGTTATACGATTTTTACCAACTGAAGAAAATATGAAAATTCAAAATAAAAATCAACTTTCAACACAACAAAACATGAAATACAATTTTTTTGGCACCATAACTAAAATTCGAGATGGAGACACAATTGAAGTTGACAAAACACCCATTCGGTTGAGTGGAATAACTTGTGATGAGATAGGAAGCTCATTGGGAAATAAAGCTAAATCAACTCTAATTGAAAAAGCTATACTCAAAAAAGCAAGCTGTTTTTTAACTGATACTATGAGCTACGATCGTACTATTGGAAAGTGTGCTACAAATGAATTAGGAGATATAGGGGCTTTTTTGATCAAATCAAAACTTTGTGGCAGATGTCCAAGGTATGATCCAAATGCAACTTATTTAAAATTACAAAAATTAACTGGTACTTTTCTTGGTACAATGCCAACTTACTGTAAACCCAAAGTTTGATCTAATTATTAATAAATGTGATAAATTAGTAATGAAACCATCAAAAAACTTATCTTTGCTTCTTGATAGCCTATTAAATTTTATTAATTCAAGAAAAGATATAAAAGAATTCTGCGATCCATTACCAAACAAGTTTGAATTTAAATCGGTTAAACCAAAATCAAAACCAGTTAAGAAGCTAATTAATAAAAACCTTCTCCAATCAAATGCTCTCTCAAACCAGTTAATAAAAGCTGTTATAAACGCAAATGACGACTTGTGTTGGAACACCACTTATACAAAAGAACAAGTAGGAGCTGATTTTCTTATGCGTTATGGTTGGTTTGACATAATTAGTGCAAATGGACCATTTNTTACAGATAATNTTAGAATTATGNTAGGNTATTGGGGGGATGGNCTGGATTATCAGCTACATTGGCATCTAGCAGAAGAGGCTTATATNCCAATCTCTGGCTCTGCNCTTTTTTGGTCCGAAAGTATGGGTCAGAATATCTATAGTGTAGGAGATATNGTTATAAACAAATCNAATGAAAAACATTGGACAAAAATGACAAATGGGCCATTACTTGCGATTGCTATATGGAAGGGTTCCGACCTGAGAGTTAATCCTGTTATAACTTCAAGAGACGGAAAAAAAATACATAATGTTAAAGAAAACATAAAACAATAAAATTTTAGCTTAAGGATATTTCTCCACCATTCTCTAACCAATACCTACACTCTGGACTCAATTCTTTCTCACAAGCAACATCGTAAAGAGCTAACTCTTCATCTGANAATATATCTTTCCAACGCCCATTCATTCCTTTATTAATAAAAGTCTTAGCCCCCCCCTTCCAAGATGACCCACCATCAGGAACATAGGTCTCTGCAGCCGCTCGCATCGCATTTATAGATATCTTTTTTTCAACATTTTGAATTTGAGACGTGTCTACATCCATATCTAGGAAGTTAGCTATTTTAGATATAGCTCCCTGGATATCTCTTTTCATGTCAGCATAATGCATGAATAAAATATTAGGTAGGTGGCGGTAATCCCACCACGATTGAACACCCTGCAGGTGTGACCAAAAAGGATAACCATCTTTTTCCCATTCAAACCAACCTTTTGTGCACCAATCCCTCCAATAAGTATGAAAGTCCTGCGGAGGTTGGGGAAACTCAGCACCTATCAAATCAGGCGAATTTACAAGACCATAAACTTCTGGAGTATAATTTACATGATGGTTCCACAGAGATAAAGCAACATCTCGACCATCACGGCTCACATAGATGTATTTGAGCTCTGGTAAAAAGCGCAATGCATCTAAAGGTAAATGAGTTTTAATTAATCGTCGATGCTTTTGTCCATTGAGCTCTTCTAAAACCTCTTCAATTGGAATATCAGTGCTGTCCAACCATGGGCTAAACTCAGAGACTTTTTTAGGAAAATTTTGTCTTGGAAATAATAGGTTNGCAATTAATGCCTGAGTCCAGGTNGTCCCAGCTTTTAAGGTTGTTGCAACACATATATCATTATCCCGAGGTATAAAATCTTTCCATCGTTCACTATCTATATGGTGATTTTGGAAAACTTTAGTTTTTCTTGGATGGTCCATTCTTGCTCCCCAGAATTATAAAATACTTACAACCTCACCATAAAGATTAAAAACAATCAAANAGATTTTGAAAAATTAATTGNTNAGCAGATCNTTAATATGNCTTTTTGAGTGTTTGGCCACGTATTCCATGAACAATCTCACCTTGGGTTCTTGCAACTTTCGATGGGGATAAAGGCATCCAAANGTTGAAGAGAGTGGTGGNGTTTCTTCTAAAACTCTAACTAAGGATCCAGATTTTAAATGCATNGCTACCTCAAATTTTGGCCTATTCACAATTCCACGTCCTGCCAAGGCCCATGTCGTTAATAAATCACCNTCATCTGTATCATAAGAACCCTTGGCAAAAACTTTTTGAGGCAAACCATCAACTAGTAATGTCCAATAATATTCTTTACTTCCTGGAAATCTTAACAAAAGACAATTATGTCCTCCAGACTTTAAGCAAATTGGCGTCTTTGGCACGCCTTTCATTTTCAAATATTCTGGAGAAGCACATAACACACGTTCACATTGCACAATATTTTTTAATTTCATCGTACTATCTTCAGGTGTGCCTAAAAAAAACGCCAAATCAGCTCTCTCTTCAAGAAAATCTGTTTTCCGATCCGTTAAACGTAAGTGTATCTCAATTTCTGGATAAATATCATTAAAAGAGGGAATCAAAGGACCTATTACTCGCCGACCCAAACCTAAAGGCGCTAAAGCCCTGACAGNNCCCCTAGGCTTACCAGCAAAACCTGCTATTGCGGCTTCTGCACTTTCAACTGATTCAATTATTCGCTCAGCATGGTCAAAAAATAATCTCCCCGTTTCTGTAAGTGCCAGTTTTCTTGTGGTTCGATTAAACAATCTTACACCTAATTTCCGTTCTAATTCTTTTATCCGATTAGAAGCCACTGCTGGTGTCAAACGTTGATCTCTTCCAGCTGCTGTAATAGACCCCAACTCAACCACCCGAACAAAAACTTTGATTGAATCAATATAAGGCAAGGTACACTCCACTATTTTCAAGTTATTTTTGATAGTGAAGGCTTATTTTATATATTTTGCAAGGTTTATAATTTATATAAGGTTCAAGAATGTGTGGAGAAAATTATGTATGAATATGCTATAATTTGGGAATGGCTTAGCTTTGCTGCTAGATGGCTTCATGTAATCACAGCTATAGCATGGATTGGATCTTCATTCTATTTCATTGCTTTAGATTTAAGTTTACAAAAAAATGCAGCTTTACCCAAAGACGTGCATGGTGAGGAGTGGCAAGTACATGGCGGTGGATTCTATCACATACAGAAATACTTAGTAGCTCCTGCTGAGCTACCAAAGCACTTGACNTGGTTTAAATGGGAGAGCTANGCGACATGGATNTCTGGCTTTGCNTTAATGTGCATTGTCTATTATGCNGGAGCNGATCTCTATNTAATTGATAGAAACCTATGGGACGTGGAGCCCTGGNTTGCTATTACCACCTCTCTTGGCTCAATAATTATTTCCTATTTGATCTACGATTTATTATGCAAGTCAAAGTTGGGGCAAAAACCGACACTGTTAATGGTTTTATTATATTTAATTTTAGTTCTAGCTGCTTGGGGCTATACTCAAATTTTCACAGGNAGAGCCGCATTTTTNCATCTTGGAGCTATTACTGCAACNATCATGTCCTGCAATGTTTTTNTTGTTATCATCCCAAANCAAAAAATTGTTGTAGCTGACCTCATAAATAATAAAACCCCTGACCCAAAATATGGGAAGATCGCAAANCTTAGATCTACACATAATAATTATTTAACTTTACCAGTTATTTTCTTAATGCTGTCAAATCATTATCCTTTAGCATTTGGNACTGAATATAACTGGGTAATCGCTAGTTTAGTTTTTTTAATGGGCGTCACTATCAGACACTATTTTAATTCTATGCACGCTAGATCCAGTAACCCGACATGGACATGGGCTATTACAATAATTATATTTTTAGTAATAATGTGGTTATCGACCGTTCCAAAGGTTTTAGATAAAAGTTTCAGCAAAATGTCTAAACATACTGAACGCTTTCTGTCTTCTGAAGACTTTANAGGCGTACAGGATGTAATTTCAACAAGATGCTCAATGTGTCATGCGCAAGAACCGGTGTATTCTGGAGTTTACACAGCTCCCAAAAAAGTANTGTTAGAAACTGAGNAACAAATCGCTCGTTATGCACGAGATATATATCTTCAAGCCGGCCGAAGTAACGCTATGCCACCTGCAAATGTATCGTGGATGGAAGAAAAAGAGCGCGCTTTAATTGTCAAATGGTATGAAGAAGCTCTTTGATAAATTTTACTATTTATTTTAATTCGATTTCAATAAATGACATGGGCACATCACCATTGTTAATGACATTNTGTTCAANACCCTTNGATCTTCGATAAGCAGTTCCAGCTGGCACTAGAACCTCTCGAAGAGATCCATCACTTTCTTCTAAAAGCATGGGACAATCAACTATTGCCGTAATAACGTAATCATACTCATGACGGTGCCAACCTGTTTCAGAACCCTTTGTAAAGTCAAACCGAGTTACCCTCACTCTGTCGTCATCAATTAGTAATGAGTCTATCGCTTTATCTCTATCCATTTTTATCTCCATTTTATGTTTGAATGTCAGTGAATTACTATTTTTGAATAACTGCTCCAGTTTGTGGGTTTCTCACTTTCTGAAAGAAAGACTGTTTGGCTTACTGTCATTTGATCAAGAGAGTTTGATAAGGTCCTTTTAACTTCCATAACCCTGGTACCGTTTTTATAAGCAACTGTATTCAACTCTCGCTCAGATAATTTATAAGTAGATAAACTATCAGCTAAATCCCCTCCAGCAAAAGGTATTGCTAAGCCATCTGGCCTACTTTTAAATATAAACTCTTGTCTCTCCCCAGAATTATCAAGCCAAATCATTTGAAAAATGATATCTTTGTTCTTTTGAGTAACTCTGTATTGCCCATCTAAAGGTGGCAGACCTTGTTCGTATACGCATGAACCTTTCATTAGCGCCCACTTGCCCAAAAAATTTTTAACTAGAACTCCCATTGTCTCTCCAATTTATAAGTTTGTCTGTAATAGTTGCAAACATTTCTTAGCCTATAGATATCAACTCATTTTTTAGCTCCTACTGATTTATAATTAAAAAGAACCAATATTTAAATTGAGAACTTGATCTTTGTTTGAATTTCATCCCAATATTTAAAAGTAATAAATTATAAGCGGGTCAAGATGGAAAGTTATTATAAAAATTACGTTGACGGGGAATGGATTGATGGAGGATCTGGCGTAATATCTGTTGATAACCCAGCGACAGGTGAACATTTAGCCGACCAAGCGATAGCAAGCCCACAAGATATTGATAAAGCAGTTAAGGCGGCAAAACGAGTTCATGAGGCAAATCTATTAAGCGCAATGCGTCCAGTTGAAAGAGGACGAATTGTGAAAAAAATGGGTGAGTTTTTGACACAAAATGCAAAATCGATTGCTCAAGAATTAACGTTAGAAGCTGGAAAGCCTATATGGGAGGCAGAAATTGAAGTCCGAGGAGCTGCTCGCTACTTCGAGTATTACGGGAATCAAGCAGAGACTATTGAAGGAAAATCAATTCCACTTGGTGAAAATTATTATGATTTTACAGCTTATGAACCTTTTGGTGTATCAGGACAAATAATTCCCTGGAATTTTCCTTTTGAAATGACATCAAGATCCTTATCAGCAGCTCTTACCACTGGTAACGCCTGTGTCGTAAAAACAGCAGAAAATGATCCTATTACTCAGTATTGGTTCGCAAAAGCAGCGGAACATGCAGANCTTCCACCTGGCGCGGTCAATATTCTTTGTGGCTTGGGAAATGAAGCTGGTGCAGCACTTTCCTCTCATCAATATGTTAACCAAATCGTATTCACAGGATCTGTCGCAACTGGCTCTGCAATAGCTANAGCAGCTGCACAAAATATTGTTCCCTGCACACTCGAACTTGGTGGAAAGTCAGCAGCAATTGTTTATGACGACGCGGACATAGAAAACTTAATGAATTCGATTAGATGGGGTATATTTTACAATGCTGGACAGGTTTGTTCTGCGATGAGTCGAGTAATAGTTCCAAAGCGGCTACACGATGAAATTGCAGATAAGGCTGGTGCATTAGCAAAATCATTATCTGTTGGACCGGGAGCAGAGNGAACAAAATTTGGTCTTAATATGGGCTCACTGATATCTGAAACTCAACGTGATAGAGCGTTAAATTTATGCCAAAATGCTCAAGCTGAAGGAGCTACCACTGTAACAGGCGGTCACAAACTTAACCGGCCTGGATGGTTTTTAGAGCCAACTATTTTTAGCAACGTGACGCCCAGCATGGAAATTGCACAGGTTGAAGTATTTGGACCAGTTTTATCAATAATTCCATATGATAATGATGAGGAAGCTATCAGTATCGCAAATGGTACTGATTATGGATTAGTATCTGGTGTTTTTACAAAAGATCTTGATAGAGCCATGACCACGGCAAAACGAATGCGAGCNGGACAAGTATTCGTTAATGAATGGTTTGCTGGCGGNGTTGAAACACCNTTTGGCGGATATGGGAAATCGGGNTATGGCAGAGAGAANGGNCGGGANGCTCTCTGGAATTATATACAAACGAANAACGTNGCAATCCGGCTAGGCAAAGGATCAGCTGGTCGAGCTTAAAAATTAGAAACATCAATTATNGGNGATTTAAAATATGGATAATAAATTTGAACTCGGATTAGCAAAGCGCAAAGAAACCTTAGGATCGAAATACGTAGAAGAGAATCTAGCTTTAGCAGATAAATTGACCCGACCATTTCAAGAGGCCATGACCGAGTGGTGCTGGGGGTTTGGTTGGGGTGATGAAGTAATCGATAAGAAAACCAGATCAATGATGAATTTAGCAATGTTAGGTGCACTTGGCAAAATGCACGAATGGGAAATACATTGTAATGGAGCCATTAAAAATGGTGTAACTTTTGAAGAGATTAGAGCGATAATACATGTGGTAGCCATTTATTGTGGCGTGCCNCAGTCATTAGANTGNTTCAGAGTGGCAAGAAAAGTATTAGAAGAGCATAAGCTTTTATAAAAAAAATTTAATCATTTAAAAAAGATCGAATTTCTTTTTCAAGNTCTCTTGGTTTTTCAGCGTGCACCCAATGACCCGCTCCACTTANCTGAACAATCTTTAGNTCNTTAAATCGTTGTCTCATTGTTAATAGATGCTNTTCAGAAATATAATCAGATTTCTCTCCTTTTANCAAAAGNGTTTTNCCTTCAAATATTCGATCACTCTTTGGAAAACTAACGATATCATTCATATATTTTTTTAAAACAGGCAAATTTAGCTTCCAATANACCTCATTACCAAATTTCAAACTTTGAAGTAAAAAAGCTCTAAGTTGTTTATCATCAAGGAAATGTGCTAGCTGTACATCTGCGTCTCGTCTGGTCTCCACCTGGGTTAGGTCAATACTTTGCAAAGCATTGATAACATGATTTTGAGAATGAAGATAATTAACTGGTGCTATATCAATAACAATTAATTTGGAAACTATTTTTGGTTGCTCTAAAGCAAACAACATCGCTGCTTTTCCGCCCATTGAATGACCCAGAATGCTGCAATCAGCTCCAAATTTTTTTGCAGTCTTTTGTAAATCTTCCGCCATTGAGCTATAATTGTGAATAGAGTAAAAATCACTATCTCCATGATTTCGCAAATCAACTCCAATTACGTGCCATGCATCTGATAAGCGTTTACTTAATACGCCCCAATTTCTCGCAGAACCAAATAATCCATGAGCTATAATTAATGGTGGGTTTGTAGAATTTCCGAACGTAACAGTGTTTAACATTTTTGAGGTCTATTATTCATACCTAGACAATAACTTGTTTACCTCACTAACCAAATCCTCTCGATTTACGCTGATTTGAGCCGGTTGTGATTTCCACTCATCATTTGATGTCATTTGTGATGCCAATTTCGAACCCAGAAATAAATCTTTTAATAAAACTTCACCCCTTTCTTGCTCTTCACCACCTTCTATAATTGCCAATGGGCTGTTTCGATTATCCGCGTATTTCAATTGATTTCCAAAATTTTTCGGATTCCCAAAATATACTTCTGCTCTTATACCAGCATTTCTCAGCTCTCTTGCCATCAATTGATAATCATTTAATCGGTTACGATCCATTACCGTGATTACAACGGGACCTTTAGCATATTTCGTTGAGTCACTTCTACTTTTCAAAGCCACAAGCAATCGATCAACGCCAATGGACATTCCTGTTGCGGGAACTTCTTGGCCAGTAAATCTCTTAATTAAATCATCATATCTTCCACCGCCAGCCACGGAGCCAAATTGCCTAATTCTACCTTTTTCATCAGTTATTTCAAATGTCAGCTCCGCCTCGAGAACTGGACCAGTATAATAACCTAAGCCTCTTACCACAGATGGATCAATCTTAATCCTATCAGCACTATAACCCTGTTTGTCCGTAGCTTCACATATTTTTTCAAGTTCCTGCAGTCCTTGTTCTCCAACTTGGGAACCTTTAACTAATTCTGATAATTTAGATACAGTCTTTGAGTTGCTCTCTGAATTTGCCTCCAAGAACTTAAGCACCAAATCTATTTGTTGAACAGATAAATTAGCTCCATTAGTATAGTCTCCACTACCATCTTGGCGCCCTCTTCCTAACAATTCTTTAACACCCCCTGTGCCAAGCCTATCTAATTTGTCTATGCCTCTTAGCACTATCCCTCTTTGTTGTGAGAATTTGTCCAATTCTGCTTCATCAAATAAACCTATATTTTCAAGTACCCCATTTAAAATTTTCCGATTATTAACTTTAACTATATAATCACCTCGACTTATCCCTGCTGCTTCCAAGGTATCAGAAAGCATTGTACACATCTCAACGTCAGCTAAAATATTTGCTGCTCCAACAGTATCAGCATCACATTGATAAAATTGTCTAAAACGACCTATACCTGGCTTTTCATTGCGCCATACAGGCCCCATAGAATAACGACGGTATGGGTTAGGAAGTTTGTTTTGATTTTGCGCATAAACTCGAGCTAATGGGGCTGTTAGGTCATATCGCAAGGCCAACCAATTTTCCTCTTCTTGCCAAGCAAAAACACCTTCGTTTGGCCTATCAATATCTGGTAAAAATTTTCCCAAGGCCTCAACATTTTCAANAGCACTCGTTTCCAANGGATCGAACCCGTATAATTGATACACCTCGGTAATACGCTGAAGCATCAAATTTCGCTTATTAATTTCATCACCAAAATAGTCTCTAAAACCCTTAGGAGGTTCTGCCTTAGGCCTTTTCGATTTAATTTTCTTTTCTTTAGCCATTTGCTTGCCANTTAGTTGTTTTTTTATCTGTCCTAAACCAAGCCCTGCAAAGGAGCAAGCTTTGGCATAAGAGGGCCTAGTAATTTAAATAAATTTTTTGTAAACGANCATACTGATGTGAGGTGAGAATGAATATGAAAAATATTAAAGTTTTGGAGGAAAAATACGCNCGGCTAGAGCTAATGCTTGAAGAGTTAGACACTGTAATTATTCGACAAGACAAAGAAATATCAGTCTTAAGAAAAAAAATAGANTTACTAATGGTGCGAGAAGCAGAGCGGGAACTAGATGACAACAACTCAATTTTAGTAGCAGACGTTAAACCACCTCATTGGTAATTATCACATCAATAACTATTTTTANTTATGATTTATTAAAAATCCTCCACCTCAACAACACCACCCAAAGATTTGAGAGCACCTTTTATTTCTGGTGTGACAGGAAACTTTCCTTTTAATTCCATCTCGACTTCTCCTGGCAAGCTAGGATGCATTAAATAAAGTCTTATTGGACCTATTGATTTGCTATTAACTGCTTTTTTTGCTCTTTCTAAAACTGAAGCAACAGAAGGGAGTACATTGGGCTCATTAACATAGACACATAAGCCCGCTGAAGNACCACTTAAAATAGCTTTATCAACTAACTGAACAGACCTAGCTAACATTTTNAATTGGCCACCTTCGATNTTAGCATCAACTGTCAACACAACATTATCACCTGGTTCCANATTAGATCTAGAAATCTCTAAAACGTCTGAAAACATAGTTACTTCGTAAATCCCAGTGGGGTCAGATAGTTGCACAAACGCATATCTATTTCCACGAGCTGATTTTCTCTCCTGTCGAGCTGTAACTGAACCTGCTATCTTAATTATGGAAGCCCCATTTTTCACTTTAGCTTCCACTTCTGAAAANTTTATTATGTTGTTACGTTTCAGAGAGCTTTTGTAATCATCTAGTGGGTGCCCACTNAGATAGAAGCCGACGGCCATATGNTCATGACTTAATTTTTCCATCGGTAACCAGTCATCAATTTTTGACAATCTAGGTTCTGGCAGATCTTCNCCACTGTCGCCAAATAATGAAACCTGTGAAGAGCTTTTTTCATCATTGACCGCTGTTGAGTAATTTATCAAAGCATCAATGGAATTGAATATCTTTTGACGGTTGGAATCTAAAACATCAAATGCACCCGCTCTAGTAAGCATTTCAAGNGGNCGTCTACCAACTCGTTTTAGGTTTACTCGTCGTGCAAAATCAAAAATANTTATNAATAAGTCNTTTCCTCGGGTTTTAGNGATCATTTCCATTGCCTCAACGCCAATATTTTTTAAACCACCAAGTGCATAATAAATATTTTGCTCAAAAACCGAAAATGTAGAAGCAGATTTATTGATACAAGGTGCAAATAATTGTATACCTAAACGCTCCACCTCCTGCTTATAGACGTTTAATTTTTCAGTTAAATGTATATCGCAATTCATCACAGCTGCCATAAATTCAACAGGATAGTTAGCTTTAAGCCATGCTGTTTGATAACTCACTACAGCGTAAGCAGCTGCATGAGATTTGTTGAAGCCATAGTTGGCAAATTTCTCTAACAAATCAAAAACTTCTTTAGCCTTTTGCTTATCTACTCCCTTTTTTGCCGCACCAGTTTCAAACTTTGGCCGCTCCGCATCCATAGCTTCCTTAATTTTTTTTCCCATCGCCCGTCTTAAAAGGTCAGCGCCCCCAAGGGAATAACCACCCATTAGCTGTGCTATCTGCATTACTTGCTCTTGGTATACGATAATTCCTTGAGTTTCTTCCAAAATATGGTCAATTAACGGATGTATAGATTGCAAACTCCGCTGCCCATTTTTAACCTCACAATAAGCTGGAATATTTTCCATTGGACCAGGTCGATAAAGAGCTACCAACGCAACAATATCTTCAATACATGTCGGTTTCATTCTTCTTAAGGCATCCATCATTCCAGCACTCTCTACCTGAAATACTGCAACCGTTTTGGCACTTGAATAAAGATCATAAGTTGCTTTGTCATTTAAAGGAATATTCCCAATATCGATATCTAAATTTCGCAACTTTAAAAGATCAACTGCGTTCTGAACGACAGTTAAAGTTTTTAAACCCAGAAAATCAAATTTTACCAATCCAGCCTGCTCCACCCATTTCATATTGAATTGAGTAGCAGGCATTTCAGATCGAGGGTCCTGGTACAAAGGAACCAATTCATCTAACGGTCTATCACCAATGACAATTCCCGCAGCATGAGTTGCTGCATTGCGTAACAGGCCCTCAACTTGTTGAGCGTAAGTCAACATCCGACCAACAACCTCTTCTGAATTGGCCTCCTCTTTCAGTTTAGGTTCATCTGCTAATGCTTTTTTTATTGAAACGGGCCTAACTCCTTCTAAAGGAATCAATTTAGACAACCTGTCTACCTGTCCATATGGCATTTGCAAAACACGGCCAATATCACGGATCGCCATTTTAGAAAGCAATGCTCCAAATGTGATAATTTGGCCTACTTTGTCATTACCATATTTTTCTTGTACGTATTGAATAACTTCCTCTCTNCGATCCATACAAAAATCAATATCAAAATCAGGTATCGAAACTCGTTCTGGGTTCAAAAATCTTTCAAACAACAACGAATATCTTAAAGGATCTAGATCTGTAATGGTTAAAGAGTATGCTACCAATGAACCCGCACCGGAACCTCGACCTGGACCTACTGGTATACCTCGTGATTTAGCCCATTTAATAAAATCAGCTACAATTAAAAAATATCCTGGAAATCCCATTTCTTCGATAATTTTTAATTCAAAATCTAACCTTTTCTTATACTCTTTTTCTGAAGTAACAGGCTCAATTTTTGATAGTCTCTTATCTAGTCCTTCTGCTGCTTGCAATCGAAGAACATCAACTTCATTATCCGCAAATTTTGGCAAGATTGGCTCACGAACATTTACTTTAAATGCACATCTTTTTGCTATTTCAACTGTATTTTTAACAGCCTCTGGTAAATCAGCAAATAAGGCAATCATCTCTTCCTGAGTTTTGAAATANTGTTCNGTGGTAAANCGTCGTCTCTCNTCTTTCTGATCAACATAAGTACCATCNCCAATGCATATCAATGCATCATGNGCTTCNAACATTTCTCTTGAAGNAAAATACACATCGTTAGTNGCAACTAGTGGAAGCTCCAANTCATAAGCTAATTCTANTAAAGTTTTTTCTGTAAAAATTTCAATATCNAAATTNTGCCCATCNGAAATGGGATGNCTCTGGATTTCAACNTACACACGNTGTGGGAANTGNTTTTCTAATTGCTCCAATAATGCATGTGCTTTTGCTTTATGCCCATCTGNTATTANCTNTCCTATCGGNCCATTAGCACCACCTGTAAGNCAAATTAATCCACTATTGTGGGAGCAAATNTCATCAATACTCAATCCNGTTTGGGAATCTTTATTACCAAGATAAAANAAAGANTTTAACTTAAGAAGGTTNTTATANCCAACATCATTTTGAACTAATAAGACAAGATAGTTCTTTTCAAAACTTTGCATCACATCCGATTGGCCAGATTGCATATTTACTTCAATCTGACAACCGATGATGGGTTGTACACCTTCTGCGGAAACTAATGTGGAAAATTCCAGAGCTGCAAACATATTATTTGTATCTGTTACTGCTACGGCTGGCATCCTAGTGTTTTTGCAAAATCTACCAATCTGTTTTACGGGTATTGCACCCTCTAACAAAGAATACTCAGAATGGAGGCGCAAATGAATAAATTTGGGTTCTTTTTTCATGATTCATATTAATCATAAATAGATACTATCTGAAAGAGAAACCGTTTATATTAAGTATTTATAAAAA
>NYTF01000057.1 GCA_002683355.1 Paracoccaceae bacterium
GGGCAACCTATTTTCATCTGTGCTGCCAGAAGTCATTTACTGGCCCGAAAAGCTGTAAATTTAGCAAAGATAAATATAAAAGCAAAAAAAGCTATAATTAGTATCGATCAAGCTCTTAAAGCCAAAAGCTTTCTTGAAAAACCTTTAACTTATAAAAAAGGAGCTCCCAAACATAAAATAAGTGCAGCTAAACATAAGTTAGACGCATCATTTGAACTCGGAGGCCAGGAACATTTCTATTTAGAGGGTCAAGCTGCTCTTGCTATACCCCATGATGATGGTGACGTCACCATACACTGCTCCACACAGCATCCTACTGAAATTCAACATAAAGTGGCTGATGCATTACAAAAACCAATGAATGCAATTCGTGTACAAGTAAGGCGTATGGGTGGAGGTTTTGGTGGAAAGGAAAGCCAAGCTAATGCACTAGCTGTAGCTTGTGCACTGATGGCTAAAAAAACTGGTAAGCCTTGCAAGATGAGATATGATCGCGATGATGATATGATAATAACTGGAAAACGTCATGATTTTCGAATTAATTATCAGGTTGGGTTTGATGATAATGGTAAAATAAATGGGGTAATTTTCCAGCAATTTGTCCGTTGCGGATGGAGTGCAGATTTAAGCTTACCCGTAGCCGACAGAGCCATGTTGCATAGTGACAACGCATACTTTCTTTCGGATGCAGAAATAACCTCTTACAGATTATTAACCAACACTCAATCAGCCACGGCTTTTCGTGGATTTGGTGGACCACAAGGAATGGTTGGCATCGAACAAGTAATAAATCACATAGCACAATTCCTGAACAAAGACTCACTAAAAATACGTGAATTAAATTTTTATAAAGGTCCAACAAGTAACCAAGATAATTTACAAACTACACCATATCATATGCCGGTAACCGATAGTATCATTCGACCATTAGTTCAAAAATTAAAAAAATCTTCACATTATGAAGCTCGAAGAAAAGATATAGCTCAATGGAATTCAGAAAATAATATATTAAAAAAGGGAATAGCATTAACACCAGTGAAATTTGGTATTTCCTTTACATTAACACATCTGAATCAAGCAGGCGCTTTGGTTCATGTATACCAAGACGGCTCAATCAGAATTAATCATGGTGGGACAGAAATGGGCCAAGGCTTATTTCAAAAAGTTGCACAAGTGGCTGCGCAAGAGTTTTCACAACCAATTACAAATGTAAAAATAACCGCAACAGATACAGGCAAAGTACCAAATACATCAGCTACTGCAGCAAGTTCAGGATCAGATTTGAACGGCATGGCCGTCCAAGCGGCATGTAATAAGATTAAAAAAAGAATTAAATTATTTTTGAGTAAAATTCATCACGTAAAAACTACAGAAATTATATTCAATGATGGGCAGGTCCAAATAGGGAATAAGGTGGACAGCTTCAGCAATGTTATAAAAGTTGCATACGAGAATAGAATAAGTCTAAGTGCAACAGGGTTTTATGCGACTCCTGAAATAAAATGGGACAGGATTAAAGGAAAAGGAAATCCTTTCTATTACTTTTCTTACGGTGCAGCTGTAACGGAAGTAATAATTGACACATTAACGGGTGAGAACAGAATCCTAAGAACTGATATATTACACGATGTTGGAAACTCGCTAAATCCAGCAATAGACATNGGTCAAATACAAGGGGGCTACGTCCAAGGAGCCGGCTGGTTAACAACGGAAGAACTGGTATGGGACAAAANTGGTAATCTGAAAACCCATGCTCCATCGACTTACAAAATACCTGCTTGTTCTGATAGGCCAAAGATCTTCAATACCCATCTGTATGAATACAACGGTAATAAAAAAAGAACAATTTATAGATCTAAAGCTGTTGGAGAACCGCCCTTTATGCTAGGTATTTCGGCATTAATGGCATTAACTGATGCTGTAGCTGCAACGGGTTCAGGAAAGTCTCCTGTAGTGTTAGATGCTCCAGCTACGGCAGAAAGAATTNTGTTCGCTGTTCAAAACCAANTAGTAGCTAAATAATATGAGCTTTGACCNAAAAANTATTAATGAGCACATAAAAAAATACAAATTTATTGCTCGTATTTTAATCCTTAAAACTTATGGCTCTGTTCCGCGAAATGAAGGCACCAGCATGTTGGTTTGGAGTGGAGGACAACTAGGAACAATAGGAGGTGGCACATTAGAATATCAAGCAACACAATCAGCGATAAAAATTCTTAATAGTGATAAGGGCTCAACAATCACAAAACTTAATTTAGGCCCTGATATGGGTCAATGTTGTGGAGGCTCCGTTGAATTATTAATCGAGATTCTGGATAGCAAAAAAATCAAATGGATATTAGAAGACGAAGGTTTTTTTGCCCGCCCTATCTCCAAAAACCAAAAAACACTGAATGTTTCTGCNTTATTTAAAAACTACCGAAATAAATCACTTCCAATCAAAAGTGTGTTNAAAGATGGTTGGTTGTTTGAACCTTTAACTAAAACCAAGCAACCTATTTGGATATATGGGGCTGGCCATGTTGGAACAGCGATTGTGCAGATATTAAGCCAGTTAGAGCAATTTTCGATCACTTGCATTGATACATCAAATGATAGATATCCGACTAATTTTCCAAATAATGTCGATAAGCTTATCACGGCTCAACCAGCACATGTTGTAAAATATGCACCACCTAAAACTCACCACTTAATATTGACTTACTCTCATGCATTAGATTTAGAAATTTGCAATCAATTATTGAAGCAAAATTTTTTGTCNGCTGGACTAATAGGATCAAAAACAAAATGGGCACGGTTTAAAAAAAGATTGAATGAATTAGGCTATACATTCGAACAAATAAATAGGATTATATGTCCAATTGGGAATCCTTCGTTGGGAAAGTCTCCACAAGAAATAGCTATAGGGGTGGCTAGCATGTTACTTACCAATGATAAAATAATTAAATTTGCTAAAGAAGCGTAGTCTTGGAAGCGTTGCTTGAAATCAAGTCAGTAACTAAGACTTATCCTGGAGTAGTAGCTAACAAGTGTGTGGATATCGCCATTAAAAAAGGTGAAATTCATGCTATACTGGGTGAGAACGGAGCAGGGAAATCAACCCTCGTAAAGATTATCTACGGCCTTATTCAACCAGATAGTGGCTCAATGTTTTTTAATGGAGAGTCATATATTCCAGATGAACCAAGGTTCGCCAGAAATACTGGCGTTGCTATGGTTTTTCAACATTTTTCATTATTTGAAGCNTTAACGGTTGCTGAAAATGTATCTTTAGGAATGGAACATCCTCCTTCAGCAACAGAGCTATCAAAAAATATTCTAAAGGTATCTAACGAATACGGCCTACCACTAGATCCAAACAGATTAGTTGGGACGTTATCTGCTGGTGAGCGCCAAAGNGTTGAAATAGTACGTTGTCTATTACAGAATCCAAGTTTGCTAATCATGGATGAGCCCACNTCAGTATTAACTCCTCAAGAGGTTGAAATATTATTTGAAACTTTACGTAAGCTTGCGTCACAAGGTACTTCGATTTTATATATATCTCATAAGCTTGAGGAGATCCGTGAATTATGTAATGNAGCCACTATTTTAAGGCAAGGTGAAGTTGTGGCTAGCTGTAAACCTTCCCAAAAATCCGCTCGAGAATTAGCAGAAATGATGGTTGGATCATCATTGAAAATACCTGCTAGAGCTAAAACCAGCCTCGGAGAGCCTATCTTAGAGGTTATTGATTTAAATTTAAAGGCAACTCACCAATTTGGAGTGTCCTTAAGAAATATTTTTCTGACCCTTCATAAAAATGAAATTTTAGGCATTGGTGGTGTAGCGGGCAACGGTCAAGACGAATTATTATCAGTGCTATCAGGTGAAAATATTACTCCAGCAAATACTATTAAATTAAATAATTTAGATATTGGAAATAAATCACCAAATAAGCGCCGAGCAATGGGCTTGCTCGCNGCGCCNGAGGAAAGGTTAGGTCATGCTGCAGCTCCTGATATGAGCTTAATTGAAAATACTTTTCTGACAGCAAGAGTTAGAAAAAATCTTTCTAAAAATGGATTCATAAGCTGGCGAAATACAGAAATTTTTGCNGAGAAAATAATCGAAGAATTTGATGTTAGAACGCCAGGAGCAAACAACGTTGCACGATCTTTATCAGGAGGTAATTTGCAAAAGTTTGTAATTGGTCGAGAAATTTTACAAATGCCAGATGTTTTAATTGTCAATCAACCAACCTGGGGTGTTGATGCAGCAGCAGCAGCAGCTATTCGNCAATCCATTATGGACTTGGCAACAAATGGAGCAGGGATTATCGTTATTAGTCAAGATCTGGACGAGCTGTTGGAGATTTCCGACAATTTTGCAGCANTGAATTCTGGAAAGATGTCATTACCCAAGCCNACTAAAGATCTGTCAATNGATGAAATTGGCTTGATGATGGCGGGAAATACNAACGATGCACACTCAGTTTTTGATCATCACAATATGGTAAATAACAATGCTCACTCTTGAGAAAAGATCAGAACCATCTCAACTTTGGACCGCGTTAACACCAGTATTAGCCGTGCTCCTAACTATGATTGCTGGGGGTTTTTTGTTTATAATTTTGGGCAAAGATCCATTTTTAGCCTTAAGGATTATGTTCTGGGATCCACTGTTTGATGAAATGTTTGGTGCTTATTTTAGACCACAGTTACTGGTAAAGGCTGGTCCTCTGATATTAATAGCACTCGGACTTTCACTAGGGTTTAAAGCCGGTATTTGGAATATTGGTGCTGAGGGTCAATATATAATTGGAGCGGTCTGTGGTGCCGCTGTTGCATTAGCATTTTATCCAACAGAAAGNTTATTTATTTTTCCACTTATGATCCTCGCTGGTGGGCTTGGAGGTTGGATGTGGGCTATGATTCCAGCACTGCTGCGTACAAAATTTAATACAAACGAAATACTTGTTTCACTAATGCTTGTCTATGTAGCCGAGCAAATCCTTAATACATTGGCGATTGGNCTATTAAGAAATCCTGANGGNAACGGTTTTCCNGGCTCACGCAATTTACAAGACTATTACTCAGCCTCAAATATGGAAATCTGGGCAGGAACTGGCGCNCACTGGGGTGTTGTATTGGCGTTNGGATTTGCCGTAGGATTTTATATTTTAATGAATCAGCACTTGCTTGGCTTTCAAACAAAGCTAACCGGCCAATCGCCTAGAGCAGCTAAATTTTCCGGAATAAATCCAAACCTTTTGATCGTAGTCTGCTTAGGTTTATCTGGTATGTTAGCCGGATTGGCTGGAATTTTTGAGGTTTCAGGCCCTTCTGGTCAAATAACTATTGGCTTTAATGTGGGATATGGCTTCACGGCCATAATAGTTGCATTTTTAGGTCGCCTCCACCCAATAGGAATTGTTCTTGCAGGTTTATTGATGGCATTAACNTACATTGGTGGTGAGTTGGCTCAAATGCAATTAGCTCTACCTGCGGCAGCAATTCAAGCATTTCAGGGGATGCTCCTATTTTTCTTATTGGCTTTGGATGTTTTCTCTAACTACAAATTAAGTTTTAAGTTTGGAAAGGTNAGTTAGATGGANACTTCCNCNATAAGNCCTGCTCTACTAATCGCTAGTCTNATAATNGCTTCAACACCNATNATGTTAGCTGCTATTGGAGAATTGGTTGTAGAACGNGCTGGAGTATTAAACTTAGGTGTTGAAGGGATGATGATCACTGGAGCAATCTGTGGTTTTGCTGTGTCAGTAGAGACTGGAAGTCCAACTCTCGGCGTCTTAGCTTCNATTTTAGGNGGTGCTGCNCTTTCATTAATTTTTGCTATTTTAACACAATTNTTTCTTGCNAACCAAGTGGCNTCNGGNCTCGCTTTNACCTTATTTGGNCTTGGTTTTTCTGCACTCATTGGAAANGGTTATACCGGAATCAAACCACCNGATTTAGGCAGCCCCAANCTTGGTTTNCTNACAGAAATACCGTTTTTTGGNACTACNNTATTTGAACATGATTANTTAGTTTATGTGGCTTTTGGAATCATTTTAGCCGTNAGTTTNTTTTTAAAGTATACTCGCCAAGGNCTCATTTTAAGAGCGGTAGGTGAAGATCANTCNAGTGCNCANGCNCTTGGTTANAANGTTGTNAGGGTCCGTATTTTNGCNATCCTNTTTGGTGGTGGATGNGCTGGNTTNGGGGGNGCATANATTTCNTTAATCCGNGTTCCNCAGTGGGCNGAAGGAATGACACATGGTGCTGGATGGATTGCATTNGCTATNGTCGTATTNGCNTCATGGAANCCNTTANGAATATTATTTGGTGCNTGGTTATTTGGTGGGTTAACNGTTCTTCAATTAAATTTNCAAGCNGCAGGTGTNACAAAGATAAATTTNGGTNTTTTNGANATACCACTNCAAGTTCAGTATTTGACTATGGCNCCATATCTGATAACCATATTNGTNTTGGTGTTAATATCNGCTCGTGCATTATCNAATACACCTGGATCCTTNGGAAAATCNTTCCATGTATCCGACTNAATTANTAATNGGATCAAATNTGATCNTAAACAAGGGGAGAAAAATGANAATANTGAAAAAATTANCTATGGGAATTGCNCTCTNTNCNGGNTTGGNNATTGCAATTNCNGGTAGCNCTGTAACAGCAGAACCAACNAAAGTTGGNTTCATTTATATAGGACCACCGGGTGATCATGGTTGGACGTACCGTCATGATATTGGCAGAAAAGATGTNGAAGCTCACTTTGGNGATGCGGTAGAAACNACATTCCAAGAAAATGTACCTGAAGGGCCTGATGCAGTTCGTGCGATAACACAAATGGCGCTATCAGGACACGATATAATTTTCACAACATCGTACGGATACATGGATCAAACTCTCGCAGTTGCCAAAAAGTTTCCAAAAGTAGCATTTGAACACGCCACTGGTTGGAAAACCGCAGAAAATGTTAGTAATTATGGATTGAAATTATATCAGTCAAGGCACGTGCAAGGTGTCATAGCAGGCTTGATGACAAAAACAAATAAGATATGTTACGTAGCAAGCTTCCCAATCCCAGAAGTAATTCGAGAAATAAACACTTATTACTTGGGAGCAAAAACTCAAAATCCTGATGTTGAGCTTCAAATTGTTTGGGTCTACACTTGGTATGATCCAGGAAAAGAGGCAGATGCGGCACAGGCAATGATTGATAATGGTTGTGATGTTATAACTCAACACACCGACTCTCCTGCACCCTTAGTAACTGCAGAGAAAGCTGGAATAGTTGGATTTGGCCAAGCAAGTGATCAAATGAAATTTGCACCAAAAGCTCAGCTTACTGCCACTATCGATAACTGGTCTCCTTATTACATTGCTAAAGTTCAAGAAGTAATGGACGGCACCTGGAAGGGTGGTGGAACTTATTTTGGTGATATAAGTGAAGGAGTTGTTGGAATGGCTGCTTTTGCTAACATGCCACAAGATGTAGAAGATATAGCCATGGCTGTTCGAGCAAAGATTACCGATGGTTCTTATCATGCTTTTACTGGTCCACTAAAAGATCAAAGTGGTACACTTCGATTAAAAGATGGAGAAATTGCAGATCGCATGATGCTTGACACAATGAACTGGTATGTTGAAGGTATTACAGCAAAGTATCCAGACTAAATTTTTTAATTAAGGGGTGAGTTAATCTTACCCCTTAATTTTATTTTTTAAAAACAAAATTAAACAAAGGGCTATTAAGCCAAAACTTATAAAAAATGGAGCTCCAGGGAAATAAATATTACTTCCAACTCCAGTAAAAAATCCAAAGGTAAACGTCATTAATAATGGGGAAATTATCATCCCTATTGCGGTTATGCTTGTTAATAGTCCTTGCAATTCTCCCTGTTGATCATCTGGAACAGCCTGACTCATTAGCCCTTGCAATGCTGGACCAGAAATCACACCCAAGCTTATTATTGGTATCAGCATCCAAACCATCCATGCCTCTGTAATGAAAGAAATCAATAGAAAAGAAATTATATTTATATATAATGTCCAAAGAACTGTTGTGTTTTCACCTTTATATTTGATTATTTTTCGCATGAGATAACCTTGGGTGAATGCCATACACAAACCGAATGCAGCGAAAGAGTATCCTATTTGAAGCGGGCTCCATAGAAATCTTTCTTCCGACCAGTAAGACCAAATTGATGGATAAACATAAAAGGCAATATCATAAACGAAGAGAATTAATAATAGCCTAGATACTCCTGAAACCTTACTTAGATGCATCAAAGCTGCAAGCGGATTAGCTCTTTTTATATTGAACGGCCTTTTGTTATTTTTATTGATGGTCTCAGGCAAAACAAAAAATCCAAAACATAAGTTTAAAAAAGCCAAACCAGCTGCAGCAAAAAATGGTGCTCTAGCAGAAAACTCCCCTAAAACCCCACCTAATAAAGGCCCAAGAACAAATCCAATGCCAAATGCTGCACCAATCAAGCCAAAATTTTGTGATTTTTCATTATTTTTTGAAATATCTGCCATGTAAGCCATTGCTGTAGAATGCGTTGCAGCTGTTATACCGCCAACCAATCTACCTAAGAATAATATCCAAATTGAAGATGCAAAGCCCATAATCAAATAATCAAATGCCATAACAAGTAATGATACTAACAAAATTGGTCTTCTTCCGTAACTATCAGACAAATTTCCCAGCAAGGGGCCAAAGCAAAATTGCATAAATGCAAATGAGGTAGCTAAAAGGCCACCCCAAACTGCTGCTGTACTAACATCTGGACTTCCAAGCTCTTTAAGCAATGTAGGCATGACTGGACCAATTAATCCAATTCCCATCGAGTCAATAATAACTGTAATAATTAAAAAAGTCTTAGCTTTTGCAATATTCATAGGTTTACTGTTCCAAAATTTGGATTCTTAAAGTTTAATTTCGGATCAGGGATTAATGTTTTCTAGGTGGTGCACCACCTAGAAAATCATTCTTATTTTGATAATCACATCCTTCTTCCGACATTTGAAGATGTAATTCTTTACCATTATAAGGATTATCTAGAGCCACTTGTTCATCAAACGAAATACCAAGCCCAGGTTCTGTTGGCGCAATAATAAATCCGTCTTCCCACTTAATAGAATTTTTAATTAATTTAAGATGAAAATCTCCACCAGTGAGAATTGTTTCAACTAGCAACAGATTAGGAATATTTGCTGCAAGTTGAATATTTGCTGCCCATTCTACGGGGCCAGCGTACAAATGAGGTGCTATTTGAGCGTTATAAACTTCACCAATAGCTGCTATTTTCTTTGTCTCCAGTATACCTCCCGACCTACCCAAAGCTGGTTGCAAAATAGAAGCGCCACCAGTTCTAAGGACGGTACTAAACTCTGCTTTGGTAGTCATTCGTTCTCCAGTTGCAATAGGTATGCGAACCTGTTTCGAAACATTTTGGAATTCCAACAGATTATCAGGTGGGATTGGCTCTTCAAACCAAAGTGGATCAAAAGCTTCCAACCTGCGCCCAAGCCTAATCGCTCCCGCTGTGTTNAACTGACCATGAGTACCAAATANNAGATCTGCTTTAGTACCAACNGCGTNTCTAATTGCCCTGCAAAATTCNACTGATTTTTCAATATCATNCATAGATGGATGGTGACCACCTCTCATAGTGTATGGTCCTGCAGGATCAAATTTTAATGCAGTGAAGCCCAACTTAACCATCTCAANTGCAGATTCTGCAGCCATTTCTGGGGATAACCAAAAATCCTTAATATCATGATGCGGNAATGGATAAAGATAGGTATAGGATCTAATGCGCTTATTCATTAATCCACCAATTAATGCGTAAACAGGCCTATCAAGGGCCTTACCGAGTATGTCCCAACAAGCAATTTCTAAACCAGAAAACGCGCCCATCACAGTNAGNTCAGGTCTTTGAGTAAAGCCACTNGAATAAGCTCTACGAAACATCAGTTCAATATTTTCAGGATTTTCCCCAAGCATATGCCGATTAAAAACATCCTCAATGACTGATCTCATAGCATCAGGCCCAACAGAAGAAGCATAAACTTCTCCATACCCAACTATCCCGTCATCTGTAGTTACTTTAACAAAAATCCAATATCTTCCGCCCCAACCGGGCGGTGGCGTACCAACAACAAATATTTCTAAATCTTTTAGCTTCATCTATTATACTCCTAATCGCCCTTAGTGTGCGCATATTTTTGTGCAATATCCAGCAATAAGTTAAACTAATTTCTTTAAAAACTAATTTACNTAAACATATNAATCTAAATAATTTGATATAATTAAATTAGCTCTTTATATTTTTTTANTTCATCACTAAAGGTGCACGAAGTTTAACGAGAACCTCAATGACAGAACAAACATCAATGCGAGCTTTTGCTCGATCAATAAGTTTTTTTAATAATCAGAAATCTGAGATTAAAAATATAAAATTAACTACAGAAATTTTATGTGGATTAACCGTTTCGCTTGCACTTGTTCCAGAAGCTATCGCTTTTGCGTTTGTTGCTGGTGTGGCACCTTTGGTCGGTTTATATGCTGCTTTTATTGTTGGATTAATCACTGCGATTTTTGGTGGTAGGCCAGGGATGATTTCTGGAGCCACAGGAGCATTAGCAGTTGTAATGGTTTCACTTGTAGCAAGCCATGGAGTAGAATACTTATTTGCCAGCGTAGTTTTGATGGGTTTACTACAACTTGGTGCTGGGTTTTTAAAATTAGGAAAATTTATAAGAATGGTCCCACATCCAGTAATGCTGGGGTTTGTAAACGGTTTGGCTGTAGTTATTTTTCTATCACAATTAGAGCAGTTTAAATTTCCCAATGAAGACGGAACTCACNGTTGGATGACTGGAACCACCCTGTATCTTACATTGGCACTTGTTTTTGGAACTATGCTGATAATATGGATAATGTCAAAAATATCCAAGACAATTCCACCACCTTTGGTAGCTATTTGCATTATAACAGGGATAGTTATTTTTTTTGATTTAGCTGTTCCAAGGGTAAGTGATTTGGCATCTATGGCTGGTAGTTTTCCTAAATTTCATATTCCATTAATACCTATAACATTCGAAGCGTTCATGGTTATCCTCCCCTATTCGCTTATTTTGGCGATGATTGGTTTGATAGAAAGCTTATTAACACTAAACCTCGTTGGGGAGATGACTGGCCGAAAAGGAGGAGCATCACAAGAATGTTTAGCACAAGGAGCAGCTAANACTATAACAGGGTTTTTTGGTGGCATGGGTGGATGTGCCATGATTGGTCAATCTATGATAAATATCAACTCTGGTGGAAGGACGCGTATTTCAGGAATTTCTGCTGCTATTTTTCTTTTAATTTTTATACTTTATGCAAGCAATTTTATCGAGATGATTCCACTGGCAGTATTAGTAGGTGTCATGTTTATGGTTGTCATAGGAACATTTGCTTGGAATTCTCTTCGGCTGCTTTTTATTGTACCTCGAGCAGATGCCNTTGTGATTTTACTAGTAACATTTGTTACAGTAGTGGAAGATCTCGCAATTGCTGTCATAGTTGGTGTTATAGTCTCAGCTTTAGTTTACGCCTGGAATGCGGCTTCTAGAATCCATGCTACTGCACGTCCATCAGTTACAGAAATTGGAGCATTAGTTTATGANATNGAGGGCCCCCTATTTTTTGGTTCTGCAACAAGTTTTATGGAATTATTTGAACCAAAAAATGATCCGGACATTGTGATTCTTGATTTTAAAAAATCGAGAGTGGTGGATCAAAGTGCACTGCAAGCAATTGAGGCAGTGGCAGAAAAATATAAAAATCTGCAAAAGCGCGTGATGCTTAGACATTTATCATCAGACTGCCATCGTTTGCTAAATAAATCTGGTCAGTTAACAGTAAAGCAAAATGATGATCCCGACTATGGACTAGCTGTTGATTATGATATTCAAATAGGTCGTTTTTCTAATAGCCATTAGTTTTGGNAAAATAATAAACTTTTTAAGTAAAAATTATAACATTTCGCCGAGTATTACCTGCTTTAACATCTTTTATTGCTTCATTTATTTCACTGAGAGGATATGTTCTCGTAACTAACTCATCCAGTTTTAANCGACCCTGTTTGTATAAATCAATCAAGTAAGGAATATCTTTTTTTAAAACAGCACTTCCCATATAAGATCCTAGAAATGATTGACTTGTCGATGCTAAAATAACTGGTTCAATTGCAATCTTAGCACCAGATGGAGGCATTCCAACCATTACTACCTTACCCCCAACATTTAAAAATCTACTTGCACTCTCATATGCGGGTATTGATCCAACAGTCACAAAAACGTAATCAACACCACGCCCTCCAGTCATTTTTTTTACAATTCTATGTGGTTTATCNTCACTTGTTAAAACAACATCTGTAGCTCCAAATTCTTTCGCAACTTTCAATTTTTCTTCAGTGACATCAATCGCAATTATTTTAGAAGCTCCAGAAATTACTGAACCTTGAATTGCATTCAGCCCCACGCCCCCAGCGCCAATCACAGCAACAGTTGCACCTGCAGTGACTTTAGCCGTATTTGTCACTGCACCGATGCCAGTAATCACACCACATGCTAGTAATGAAGCGGAAGTCATNGAAATATTTTCAGGGATATGTTGTATTTGACTTTGATCTACAACAACCTTTTCAGCAAAAGCTCCTGTTGCGAGTCCTTGTTCCATTGGCTTGCCATCAATTGTTTTTAAAGGCCCAGACACAGTGTCATATCTAGTTTCACAACAGGTTGGTTTTCCTGAACAGCAAGATACACAATGGCCACATGAGCGGATGAGAGTGACGAGAACTGTGTCTCCAATTTTGTATGTCGAGACATCTGCACCGATACCCGTAATTACACCAGCAGCTTCATGTCCATATACAGCTGGAAGGTGCCCACCCCAATCTCCATCCATAGCGGAAATATCAGAGTGACAAATTGCACAGGCCCTAATGGTAACCTCAAGTTCTCCCGCTGCAGGCTCCCGCAACATAACTTCTTCTAAAACTAACGGTTTTCCAAATTCATGACAGACAGCTGCACGTATCTTTGGCATTTTTTTCTACCTTGTTAATGTACTTTAAATCTAAGCGACTCAGAAAAGAAAAAAGCGCTACTCAATATATTATGACAGCGCTTTTTATTTTTAATTTTAACGGCGTGCGAGTTCAACCCAATTATCGCCCTGAACTTGGCTAATAACTACGAGATTTGCACCCTGATGACTATCAGAAGTGAAATTTGTAACCACACCAGTGATTTTATCTTCAAAATCAAGAGTCTCCATGCCAGCTCGGAAGCTATCAGAAGTTAAATCTCTTCCTGCTGCTTCTAAACCTCTCACAAGAACTTCTGCAGCAGATCTTCCTAACAATGCTCCAGTTCCAGGGAACCCACCAGTGGCTTCAGTGTATTTAGCAACCCAACCACCAACAGCAGGATCACCCATACGAGCAACAATGTCTGACCAGCCAGCAGCTGCATAAAATCCATCACCTGGGCCTCCTGGAACTTTAGCTATCAATGTATGGAATGCAGCAGAACCACCTAAAAATTTAAGATCAGCTAAGCCCATCTTTTTAGCAGTACCCAAAACTGTCAGTGTCTGCTTAACTCCAAGTGCAACAGTTATTAGTTCGCATCCTGAAGCAGTTAATTTAGATAGGGAACCAACAAAATCTAATTCATCAGGTTTATGTTTTGTCTCGCCTCCAAATGTGAGTCCTGAACCCGAAGCAGCTACAGCGTCTTTTGTTCCTTCCGCAATTTCCAAACCAAAGTCTGATGGGATATACATAGAACATATATTTTTAACCCCAGTTGTTTCAGACATATATGGTACACCCACCATCATTTGATCGTAATATGATGACGTTCCAGCATATTTATATGGTGAAGGAGGTTCGATCATTTGTCTTGCTGCTGTAAGTGGATTTACATTTGCTATTTTCTTCGCTTCTAACAAAGGAAACGAAGCAATGTTCATAGGAGTTCCCAAGCTGAGAAGCATGGCAAAAATCTTATCAGAGTTTACTAATTTATTTAAGTTAGACATCGCTTTGGGCATTTGATACCCATGATCTTCAACTATCATTTTTATTTGGCGCCCATGAACACCGCCATCAGCATTTACTTCATCAAAATACAATTGAGCAGCTTCCATTGCAGGCGCTCCAAATGCAGCAAACGGTCCAGACATATCTTGGTTTGAACCAATAAGCACTTGATTATCTGTAACGCCTTGATCAGCATTAGCAGTCCCCGCAAATAGAGCGGCCACTACGGCTGCCTTAAAAAGGTTCTTCATAATAATTCTCCCTAGGTTATATATGTTAACATTAATTCATAAGTACATTTCGTCAATCAGCGTTTTATGTTTTTCTTCCACAAAACCACGCTTTAGCTTCATAGTTGCTGTTAATTCGTCATCTTCAGCTGTTAATAACACGTCAAGCAATCGAAATTTCTTAATCTGCTCTGCCCGAGCAAAATCGTTATTAACTTCTTCTATTGTATTTTGAATAAGTTCTAAAACCTCTTTTGAGGCACATAAGGATGCAAAATCTGAAAACGGGACTCTATTGTCTTGAGCAAATTTTTCAACATTCTCTTGATCAATCATCACCAAGCACGACACAAATTTTCGTTGATCTCCAATTATAATAGTATCTGATATGTACGGCGAAAATTTTAACCTATTTTCTATCTCGCTTGGTGTAATATTTTTTCCACCAGCTGTAATTATTATATCTTTCATACGCCCAGTAATGGTGAGAAACCCTTTTGAGTCAATTAAGCCAATATCACCTGTTCGCATCCAGCCGTCATCCGTATAAGTTTCATTGGTTTTTTCTGGTTTCCGCCAATACCCTTTAAAGCAATTTCCACCCCAGTATTGAATTTCGTCGTTTTCACCAATCCTTAATTTAGCTCCAGGGATAACAGGGCCGACTGTCCCATTTTTATCATTACCTTGATAATTTAATGAAATAAGGCCAGTACTTTCACTCATTCCATAGCCCTCAAAAATTCTTACACCAATAGCTCTGAACCACGTTAATAATTCCGGTGAAATTGGTGCAGCTCCCGTCGTGCCTCTCCTTAAGTTATCCATCCCTAATATTCTGCGCATATTTCTTAAAAGAATGAAGTTCCAAAATATATAACTTATTGGTATTGGTTTATTATTATCTTCTGCTTGGACCTTTTTCATACCAGCGGCTAACGCTTTGCTAAAAGCCCATTTACCAAAGGGAGTTGCGTCTCCAATCATTATTGACACTCTTGAATATATTCGTTCCCACACTCTTGGCACTGCCGTAAAAATGGTTGGACTAATTTCTTGTAAATTTTCAAAAACTGTTTCAGAGCTTTCAGCAAAATTTATAACAGATCCCGCACCGATAGGTTGAAAAACAGAAATTAAGCGTTCTAAAATATGACATAATGGCAAGAAACAAAGTTGCTCATCCTCATTATTAACTGGCAAGCTTTTGCCACCAGCTGATATCGAAAACATTATATTATTTCCAGTTATCTCCACTCCTTTGGGATCACCTGTAGTTCCCGACGTATAAATCAAAATGGCCGTATCATCAGAGCCTCCTTCTTCGATAGAATATTCAAAAGAGTCTTTTGATTTTTTTAACTCTGTTTCACCAATTTTATATAGTTCATCTAAAAATATCACACGTGGGTCATCAAAATCTACAAGCCCATCTTTTTCATAAACAATAACTTTAAGTAAGTCTGGCATCTGATCAGCCGCTGACAAATATTTATCTAACTGTTCATCATTTTCTAAAAATAAGAACTTACTTTTACTATCATTTACGAGAAAGGTTAGCTGTCTTGCACTATCAGTGGGATAAACCCCAGAACATATACCTCCAATAGATTGGATCGCTAAATCAGTATAGATCCATTCCTTATTATCTTCTGACAAAATACTTACGACTTCTCCTCGCTTTAGACCCATCGAAATAAGCGCCAAACCTATTAAGCGCGAGCAATTATAAAAGTGAGTCCAGCTGTATGATGACCATATACCAAGCTTTTTTTCACGATGAGCAGTGCTAGTTCCCAGCTCCTCACAGCGTAGTTTCCATAATTTGGCCAAAGTATTCTGACCATCAACAAAATATGGGCCCTTGCTGAGATCTTTATTTATTTTTATTCCAGAAATCTCTACCTGTTCAGGAATTATTATGTCTTTTACCATCTAAATCCCTAACGCCATGTTTTTCTTTGCTTCCAACGCTTTTGTCCACGTTCAGAAGTCTCGCTGTTCTGGCCTAAATAAAACTCTTGAATATCTTTTGAGCTCAAAAGAATTTCAGATTTATCACCCATTACGATGCGGCCAAGTTCCATCACATAACCATAATTCGCAATATTTAGCGCTACCTTAGCATTCTGTTCTACAAGTATCATAGTGACACCCTGCTCAATATTTAATCTCTTTATTATTAAAAAAATGTCTTTAGTAAGAAGTGGGCTTAAGCCTAAGCTTGGTTCATCCAAAAGCATAATCTTGGGCCGTGCCATTAAACCCCTTCCAATCGCCATCATTTGTTGCTGTCCACCTGATAGAGTACCAGCTTGTTGGTGCTTGCAACTACGTAAAATTGGAAAGTAATCATAAACTAAATTTAAATCATCTAAAATTTCTTCTTTATCAGTTCTCGCGTAAGCACCCATTTTTAAATTCTCTTCGACTGATAAAATAGGAAAAACCTCTCGACCTTCAGGAACATGAGTAATACCTTTTTTCACAATCTTATCAGGTTCGATTCCTTGAATATACTCATCCATTAAAGAAATCGTTCCTTTTTCTGGATCCATAATACCCGAGATTGTTTTTAAAAGTGTTGTCTTTCCTGCTCCATTAGCTCCCAAAACAGTTACAATTTGCCCTTCATTAACAATTAGCGAAACACCCCTTATAGCCATTATGGGACCATAATAACTTTCTAAATTATCTATTTTTAGGATCGGTTTTTTGCTCATTTCTCGTTCTCTTCTGAAACGCCCAAATAAGCTTCGATAACAGCCGGATGGTTCTTCACCTCCTCTGGAGACCCCATCGCAAGTTTTTTTCCATCTGCGAGAGCCATCACTCTGTCAGATACGCTAGTTACCAGATGCATATCGTGCTCCACCATTAAAACCGTAATACCCATAACTTTTTTTATATCTTCAATCCAGAAAGCAACATCTTGGGTCTCTTCTACCGATAACCCAGACGCAGGCTCATCTAAGAGCAATAATTTAGGTTCAATTGATAAGGCTCTACCTAACTCAACAACTTTTCGCACTCCATAGGGCAATCCTGATATAAATTTTTGCCGATACGCCTGTAAATCCAAAAAATCAATAACTTTCTCAACTTCTAATCGATGCCTATACTCCTCCTTTTTTACAAATCGTGAGAAGAGAATTTCGGACACTGGATTAGATCTTCTATGCGTTTGCCGAGCAACTAAGAGATTTTGAAGCACACTCGCTTGTTCAAATAATTCAATGTTTTGAAAGGTTCTTGCAATTCCTAACTTGGCTATTTCATGACTTTGACATTTTAAGAGATCATTACCATCAAATATTATCTCCCCATTATTTGGAGTATAAAATCTTGATAGAATATTAAAAATTGTTGATTTCCCTGCTCCATTAGGGCCAACTAGCGAGAAGACTTCACCCTCTTCAACTTCAAAACTAACGTTGTCGACAGCGGTAACGCCACCAAATTGCAAAGTCACATCTTTAAGTGATAAAAAACTCATCGGGTTCTCTCAGTTTTAAGATATGTTTTTTGACGACGAAACATATCTTTGCGATAAAACGGAAATAATTCAAAATACGTTTTTATCTTTAGCCATCTTCCATATAACCCCATCGGCTCAAACAGAATAACAGCAATTAAAATCAGTCCAAATATTCCGCTCTCGATACCGGGAATAATATGGAAATCTGAAAAAAATGCATCTCGTGTGAAACTAATCCCACTAGGCAAGAATGTGACTACAATAGCCCCCAAAAAAGCACCTTGTATAAAGCCGATGCCCCCAATAACAATCATTAACAGTAGGTTAATAGAAATCACAATATTAAAAGTTTCATTAGTAAAAACGTAGCTGAAATGACCCATCAACGCACCTGCTATTCCTGTAATAGCACATGAAATAGCAAAACTTAATGTTCTAGTTTTACTGATATTAACTCCCATCGCTTGCGCAGAAATTTCACTATCCCGGACTGCTGCAAAGCTTCTACCCAATGGTGACCTCAATATATTTTTGTAACCAAAAACAATTAAGATTGTTATCGTTAAAATCAACCAATAAAGCCCAGAAACGTCATTATATCTGTCAAATTCAAAGCCAAAAATCTTAATAGATGGAGCGAATATTCCACCCACTCCACCTGTCCATGGCTCTAAAATAACTATTAAATCTTCTGCAAGAACACCAATTGCGATCGTTGCAATTGCCATATAAATTCCATGTAATTTTCCAGTTGGTAGTGCAATGCAAACACCCACTAATCCTGCAAGGATTCCAGATAAAGGCAATGACAATATAAAAGGCACATTATAATTGTTTTGAAGGATTACATTTGAGTACGCGCCCACAGCCATAAACGCGGCGTGGCCAAGGCTTGCTTGCCCAGTATGTCCAACCAAAAGCATCAATCCCATCCCAGCAATCGCCCATATCAGCATTAGGCTAAATTCTCCCACCCAATATTCGTTAATAAAAAAGGGTAACAGCACAGCAATTGCTAATAATATAAGATACCAAGTTGCTTGCACGCCATCTTTAAATAGCCTGATATCAGCTTCATAAGATTTCTTAAAAATTATTCGCATCTTCTCAAACTTTCTTCTTTTGCACTTGTGATAATATCCCGTGAGGTCTGAAAACTAAAACTAAAACTAAAACTAAATATGGCATGATGCGAGCGATATCACCCTCTAGATATCGCGAGGCGAATGGCTCAATCAAGCCAATTAACAAACCACCAAGCAGAGCTCCAGGCAGACTTCCTAAACCACCGATGACAGCAGCTGCAAAAGCTTTTATTCCAAGCAAACCTGTTGATGGATCAATTGCATTTTTTGACGCAAACAAAATACCAGCTATGGCTGCTACTATGCCTGATAAGGCCCAAATCATTGAATTAACGCGTCTAACTGGAATTCCCATATAATAAGCTGCCATCTGGTTTTGACTAGCAGCCTGCATCGCAACGCCTAATTTAGTTCTTGCGAAGAACAGGAATAGTACAGTAGTCAAAACCATCGTCACTAAAATAATCCATATTTCCGGCACCCCAATGACGACATCAGAGATCCTAAAATACTCATTTGCAATTGGACTTTCGAGACTTTGAGGATCATGCCCCCATATGGCTCCAGCGACAAACCGTGCAACAAAACCTAACGCGATTGTAAGAATTACCACTGCTAACTGGCTTTGACCAAACATTCGTCTAATTATGAGAGAATCTAACAAATAGCCCAGACAGCCCATAAGAATTATAGCGATTGGTACTGAAACCCAAAAAGGAAAAGCCATAAAGTCATCATTCGTCAATCCTAAAGTAATAAATGCACCCAACATCATCATATCCCCTTGGGCGAAATTTATTGCTTCAGTTGCCTTATATATTAAAACAAAACCCATAGCGATCAAGCCATATACACAACCTGTAGAAAGTCCGCTTATTATTAATTGAACTATTTCCAATTTTTACTCCTAGTCATCAGGATAACATTTTATTTTTCACCCCGATATTCTTAGTTTCGCTTTCAAATATTCAGACTGCAAACGTGACACTAGGTCGTCCACGGTCAATACACTTTTGACAGCGTCAATACCCTGCCCACAACCCCAAATTTCTTTCCAAGCTTTGGGTTTTTTATCCCAATTATCGAAGTCCATAGTTGATATATCACCTTCTGGTAAGTTATTTGGATCCATCCCAGCAGCTTTTATGCTAGGAGCTAAGTAATTACCATGTACTCCTGTAAACAAGCTTGAATAAATAATATCGTCAGCTGCCGAATCGACAATCATTTGTTTATAACGATCGTCTGCTCTTGCTTCATGTGTCGCAATAAAAGCAGAGCCAATATATCCAAAATCTGCACCCATCGCCTCAGCAGCTAAAATAGCATCACCAGAAGCTATGGCTCCAGAAAGAGCCAAAGGTCCATCAAACCAATTTCGAATCTCAGAAATTAATGGAAAGGGCGACAAGCGACCAGCATGACCACCTGCTCCAGCTGCAACAGCTATAAGACCATCTGCTCCCTTTTCTACTGCTTTCTTTGCGAACCTATTATTAATAACATCATGTAATGTTATACCACCAACAGAGTGCATAGCATCGTTTAGCTCAACTCTGGCTCCTAAGGATGTAATAGTAATTGGAACCTTATATTTTACACATAATTCAACATCATGCATTAAACGCTCGTTTGATCTGTGCACTATCTGATTAATTGCAAATGGAGCAGCAGGAAAGTCAGGGTTTTCTTGGTTGTACTTATCCAATTCTTCCGTAATAAATTTTAATTCAACCTCTAATTGTTCTCTTGGTCTGGCATTCAAAGCTGGCATTGAACCAATTACTCCTGCCTTACATTGTGCCACAACTAATTTTGGATTTGAAATAATAAATAAAGGAGCTGCAATTACAGGAATTCTTAGGTTTTTTAATATTTGTGGTAACATTTTATATCCTATTTTGGTATCAGCATGACCTTAGCGCCTGTTTTTAATGCATCAGGCAACCCAGTCATAACTTCGTCAAATTTTAAAACTTTTGAAACTTCAGTTTTCCACTTTTCCGAAACAAAGCGATCTTGAACAGATTTTATAACCTGCATTTGTTTCCCTAAATCTGTTTTTTGAAACCATCTAACCAGCCAAAAGCCCTCAATTACTTTTTCTGAAAATACAAATTGACCCATCTCTGCAATCGTTGGTGGAGTACTATCTAATTTGCCATAAATGATCCAACGCGATCTACTTGGCATAGCCATAAAAATATCTGCAGAAGCCTGATTAGCCACAGCATCCAACATAATACGTGGCTTCAAAGCACTCACAACAGATTTCAAATTTTTAGAGAATTCGACATCCGAGCTATCCAAAACCTCCACTGCACCTAGCTCTTTTAAGTGTTTTCCTTGCTCTATATCTCGAACAATACAAATCGGTGAAATACCTTCATCTCTTCCTAATGCAACCAACAATTTACATAACTGGCTGTTAGCAGCAGTTAAAATAAAACTCTTACTTTCTGTCTTTTTGACAGTCTCAAACATTGCCATAGCAGTAAGAGGATTTACAATTAATGCAGCAGCATCTTCATCACGTAAATTTGGTAGTAAAGGTATACATCCAATTGCATCAGTAACTGCATATTCTGCCCAAGTACCAGATCCACCTTTTGATACCACAAATGAAACTCTGCTACCTTTCAAGCTCTCAGCGTAGGCACCATTTCCTTCGATTATTTCACCTACTGCCTCAAACCCAGCAGGTTTTCCTATTTCTCTTGGCTGGCCGTATTCACCTTTAATAAAATGCAAATCAGAAGGATTAACACTTGCCATGGCTATCTTAATAAGAACTTGGCCGTCTAATAATTTTGGCACATCAATGGAAGTGGCCTCAAGCCAAGGATCGCAAGACGATATATTTGGACCTTCAGATTTACCTGAATAACCATCTTGTTTTTGTGTAAGAGCAAACATTTTCATAATTACTTTCCTTAAGAATTTGATTTGCCAATTATTATTACAAATCTTGTGGTGGTTTATCTTGTGGCTAGTTGATGCCCAAAACTCAGATTTACTAGTTAAGCTTGGACCTTCAAGGCAACTGAACTTTATAAATCTCCTGCGACCCCATAACTTGGCGCAACAGTCGGATTAATAGCGCGATTCAAATAATCAATCATTTCTGGTTGATACAACGACCATAGTGAGCGCAACTTATCAATTGCGCCTTCATCTTCCCAATCTACTCTTAAATCAACTAACGGAAATGTTGTCTTGTCTACTACCAGAAGTGCAGCTGAATGCACGGGACCTTCTTCACCTCCTGCATCCAACCCACTTTCTAAACCTTTCAAAAGTCTTTCAGCCAAGTGAGTCTGTTTATTTGCATTAAAACCTCTAGTCATTTCATTAACAACTCCAGGGTTAGACAATAGATTTCCCGCTGCTATGCATCCATTCGCTTCACTAACTGCATTCGTTCCCAATATCTTTGTCCCAGTAAAATGAGCTGTATTTCCTCGTAAATCTATTGCAGTTAATTGCCGAAATTCAATATTATCCCTGTCAGTTACAACTCGCTTGATTGCATGTTCAGAGCTATAGCCCTGTTCCATTTGATTAAGAACCAAATTTGCTAAATTTGGATCTGTAATATTCTGAGTTGCAACCGCTCCCACTCCTGCGCGTGCATGTGGACAGCGAGATCCAACAGAAATTGAAGAGGTCGTAATTGCAACCCCGAACATTCCAGTTCTCTCACAATAACCAGCAATAGAAAAAGTCATTAAAAACCCCAAAATAACCAATGAGTAAGTTGATTTAAAACAAATCATGAATCATCTACAACGTTATTACGTTGAGTATAAGTCTTAAAGCTATAAATTCTGAATTATTTAAATTTAGTGTCAAGTTTTGATAAAAAGAATTGTGTTATTCTGGTATGACAGCCGTTACCTCAATTTCTACAACCCATTCTGGCCTCGCCAATGCCGGAACAACCAAGCCTGTAGAGCAAGGATATACTCCTTTCAACCATTTACCCATTTCCTGATAAACATCTTCCCGATAACGAATATCAGTCAAATATACCACAATCCGGCATATACTTTCCAATGTTGTTCCAGCTTCTTCGAGAAGCATCTTTATGTTTTGCATAGTTTTTTCTGTTTGCTTAGCTACATTATTTGAATGCAGGCTTTCACGCGAATCTAAATCCTGAGACACTTGTCCACGTAAGAAAACCATTGTTCCCTTAGCAACCACGCCTTGGCTTAGATCATTATCTAGGTTTTGCTCTGGATATGTTTCTTTGGTGTTAAAAGGTCTAATACGTTTATGAAGGGTCATGAAATCTAAATCCTTTATTTAAAAGTTTACTAAACCCTTAATTCTTATCTTTGCCAACACCATAAACATTATCAGAAAGATTTGCTGCCTTGTGTGCAAATTCTAGAGGACCATCCCAATCAAAGTTTCTGTACACTGCACCTAACTGAGCAAATGGTGCAGATTGCGCAAATAGTTGGAAAGTTAATCTATGACCAGCGTAGTCAGAATTGAACAAATCACGAGCTAATCCCAATAATTTCCTTCGGTCATCTGCAATCCAATTTTCATTAATTGTATAAAATTTATCCATCCAAGGTTTCGTCTCTGGCGCTGTAAAAGTGGCCGCGTCAGGGGTAACACAAATCTGACCACCACATAATTCTCGAGCTGTATGCATCATTTTTGGTAAATTACTTAAAGCATGAACTCTTCCCGCCATAAGCATAGATTGGTTTGGCATAAGTAATCCATTTGGGCTTTTCTCTGCTGTGGCAACAGAGGCAGTTAAAAAAGCATCGATACCTTCTCTCCATACAGCCAACTCAGAAAGCTTTTCTTGAACAGCTTGTTGTTTGTCGAGGCCAGTTTGTTTGACATTCCATAGAGCGGCACCAATGATTAAGTCCGCATACGACAAGGTTCTCTGAACAAATGGAAAAGCAGAATAACGATGAAGAGTCGCCCTAATAAAGCTTGCTGCCCTAGTATGTTGATAGAAGAGAATATCTTCCCAAGGCACCAAGACGTCGTCTAAAATCATGAGAGTATCTATTTCATCAACTTTATTTGATAAAGGATAATCCGCGTTTGGTGCTCTTCCTGCAAACCCCGTTCTACAAATATGCTTAACCCCAGGTGCATTCATTTTAACTATACATCCTAAAGCATAATCGGACAATTCAGAGTTTCCCCAATTTGCGATTGTGGGTTTCAAGAAAGCTTGGTTTGAATAAGACGCAGCTGTTTCGTATTTGGCCCCACGGATAATAATGCCCGCGTCTGTTTCTTTAACAACATGCACCAACATATCAGGATCTTGGTCCTGAGGAGCCTTAGACCTATCTCCTTTTGGATCTGTATTTGCCGAAACATGAAAAGGGTCAAGCTTTATAGCGGTATGGATATGTTTCTCTATGTTCTCAGCAAATCTGGGATCAATTTCATTTAATATTTCTTTACCATCCCATAGGGACCACATTTCGCCAATAGTTTCATCACCCACCCGGGTAACCACGCCACCAATATCATGCATAACAAGGTCGACCGCATCTCGTTTATCTTGCCAATCTTTTTTCTCATAAGGTAGGCGCAACCCAATTGCGAAACGCTCTCCATTCTCCTCATAAGTGGTTTGTTTCTGAGTATCTGGATCATGTTGCATATCGTAAATTCTCGATCTAACATCTATAACTGGTTTTAATTGGGGATGAGAACATATGTCTTCAACACGTTGTCCATTGATCCAAACTTCCCGACCGTCATCTAAGGAACTGCGATATTCTTCACCAGTACGTATCATTTTTTTCTCCAGTTATACTTTCTTGGCTTCCGGGAAAGCTGAGTAAATTTTCTTTATCTAACCATAAATAATTTTATTAAATAGTTAAAATAGATTGTATATTTATTTAAGATAGTTTTTAACTAAGCAATGCACCGATTTACATTAAGACAATTAGAATATTTAATTGCATGCGTTGATCATGGATCAATTGCTGCCGCAGCAGAAGCTGTTTCTGTTTCGCAACCCACAATTTCAGTAGCGATTACAAAGTTGGAGCAACAATTTGGAAGTCAGTTGTTAATAAGACAGCATGCACAAGGTGTCATCCCAACAACAACCGCTAAAAATATTCTACCAAATGCGCGCATATTATTAAATCAAGCAGATGAATTACAACACGATGCTATGACGGCTAATGAAATAGTTAGTGGAACTATAAGACTAGGCAGCTTCATAACATTAGCCCCAGTCATTCTACCTAACCTAATTAAAAAATTAATGAAAGATTATCCACAAATACATTTAGACATTACTGAAGGGACGCAAGAAAAGCTCATCCAAGAATTGAAAAATGGCAAAATTGATGTGGCATTACTTTACGACATCGATCTATCCAATGATATAAACTGTACTCAGCTTTCTGACTCATCTCCATATGTTGCCCTACCAAATAACCATAGTTTAGCTAAAAAAGATGAAATACTTTTGAGCGATTTAGTAAATTTACCTTTAATTCTTTTAGATGTCGCTCCTAGCCGGTCATTTTTTTTGGGACTATTTGAAGAGGAAGGCCTAGTACCAACAATTGCACACACGTCTCCATCGTTGGAACTAATTCGTGGTATGGTAGGATGTGGCCTTGGTTATTCGTTATTGGTCACTCGTCCTTATGGAGATAAAACCTATGACGGCTCTGAAATAATCATCAAACCTCTCAAGGGATCCCACTCCAAAAGCCGAATTGTTCTGGGTAATTTAAAAAACCTAAAAAAGACAAATTTGATTAAATGCTTTGAAAAAACTGCGACAGAACTGTTTTAGAATTAATTATCAAAGATAAAGTCAAAGTCAAATCCCGCTTAGTAATATCATTTAAATGATATTTAATTTAAATAAAATTACAGATAGGCTCAAAAATGATAAATAATTTTAAAAAAGGTAATTTAAATGACAATCGATCCTGAAGAAGATGGTGCACAAATGAACTTTGATGGGAAGATGTCTTATGGAGATTACCTTTGCTTAGACAATATTCTTAACTCACAAACAGTTAGAACCAGCGCACACGACGAAATGCTTTTTATAATACAACATCAAGCTTCTGAATTATGGTTAAAACTTGCATTGCATGAACTCAACGGTGCTCGTGAAGCGATAAAAAAAGATAATCTACAAAAAGCATGTAAAATGTTGTCTAGAGTAACTCGAATATTTGAACAGCTAAATAATGCTTGGGATGTGTTGAGAACGATGACACCAAGTGAGTACACTGAATTTCGAGACGAATTGGGGCAATCCTCTGGATTTCAATCTTATCAATATAGACTAATTGAGTTTGTTGTTGGGAATCGCAATTCTTCAATGGTAAAACCACATAAACATAAAGTAGAAATTCTAAAAAAGCTTAACTTTGAATTATCTTGCCCAACTATTTATGATGAGTCTTTATATCTTTTAAATAGATCAGGAATAAAGGTTTCAAAAGAAATTCTTGATAGGGACTTAAGCAAAACTCATAAGCCAAATACCTCAGTTATGGCAGCATGGAAAAAAATTTATCAGGATCCAACAAAATTTTGGCCATTATATGAGTTAGCAGAAAAATTAACCGACTTTGAAGATTATTTTAGACGCTGGAGATTTAACCACGTAACCACTGTTGAAAGAATTATTGGATTTAAAAGAGGGACAGGAGGAACTAGTGGCACCCACTATCTACGCCAGATGTTAGACGTGGAATTATTTCCTGAGCTCTGGCACGTGAGAACCGAATTGTAACACATCTTAAGGCAATTCATAAAAATATAAAAATAGCCCCTCAGCCCAAAAGAGCATTAACAAAAATTCGAGGAATTTTTAACCAACTACGTTTATACTCAAACTTCGTTAAAAGTAATCCAATTTTGTCCTGACGCTTATTTGAAATAAACCACGGTGGTTTGGGCAACATAGAAAACTGTCCAGAAAGTAAACCTCTAGGAAACGGTCTCCAAGGGGCTTTTACAATAGAGCGCTGGGTATTACTTAACATTAATGTATTATGGACAGTGCCAATACCGCTTTGAATATCTTCTAAGGTGTGTCCAGGAAAGGCACCCCAAGGACATTGGGATAATAAAAATCCCAAGGCTGACCAACCATTTATAGATATAGTTCCATATCTCAATTCTTGAATAATCTTTTCAAAATTCTCTGCTCCAATCTTACGGATCGTGCGTGGGTGAATAATAATATTTGCTCCAAGTGTTCCATATAATTTTTCATTTGAGTACGCGATTGCTTTTTTTAGATAACGAGTGGGATCTTCCTGTTCAATTTCATACAAACTCAGAGCTGGCGCAAACACTTCATTTAACTCATGCCAATCATTTGATTCACTTTTTAAATCGTTAATTAAACACGCATCCATAGAGCCCTTATTTATTGGTGTTAGCTCATAACTATTGTCTCTAAATTCTTTAAGTCGTTCCTTTGACCCCGGATAATAATCAACTCTATTTGTTTTTTGCAGAATTCCCTTTAATGAATTCAGCAACTTTGTTTTGCACTCCCATTTTTTTGGTAAAATTAATATCTGACATGCTATGCAATTATACCCAGCATTATGCATCTTTTGGGTGGCTATATTATCCGCTTGATATTGAATATCAGCTTTAGACCATGGACCTGGAACAACAATAGTTGGGCATACAGCTCCCAACTCGGACGTAATTCTTTTTGAATTTATTATAGGATTTTCTTTTTTTTCCTTCACGTTTATCTTTTCATGGCCCCAAACAATTTTATTATGGGTTTTTGAAGATCCAGTAATATGAATTTCGTCTATGAGTTTGTGTTGTGTTAAATATTGCCCAATCTTACCATCACCTTTAGTAATTTGCAGTACTCCAATTGAGATTAGCGGATCCAAAACAAAGTTTAAGTGCTCAAATAAATAATCATTTACTGGGTTTAACTTTAACAAAACAACTTGGTTTTCCAAAAATAACTTTTGAAAACAATCTAAAGGCGCAATTGATGATATATTCCCGGCTCCAAGAACAAGTGCCACCTTTCCCTTTCTTCCACTAATTGGAGTTTTAAGATGCTTTGCTACGTAATTATTCAAGTTATTCCTATTAACTTCAGGCTGCATCCAAAC
The DNA here is from genome assembly GCA_002683355.1 of Paracoccaceae bacterium. Lineage (GTDB taxonomy): Bacteria > Pseudomonadota > Alphaproteobacteria > Rhodobacterales > Rhodobacteraceae. The sequence continues at coordinate 28,035 of NYTF01000057.1, forward strand.
CTCAGCAGTTACACCAGACAAAATGAGTCTATCCCATATCGATGAGGGCACTACATTTACAGATAACTGTCCATTATCCAATTCTCGGGTTTTTAAATTTATTATAGAATTATTATTTTTAAGATCAGTAAAAGTTTTTATAAAAGCATTACAGGCTGACATTAAAGCATATGGTCCAGACATCCATTCTTCTCCAATTAAGGGGTCAGATGCTAAAATTCCTTTATGTTTTGCAGCCAAGGAAACCCAATCTTTTGAAATATGCATAAGATTTTTTTTTATTTTTTCGAAAATTTCAATGTGGTTATCAGAAGAAGTTTTTGCCCATATATGCTTTTGTTCATCCAGAACAATTAACATATTTTTTAATCTTAAAATATCATCATCATTAACCTGATTTTTTCCAATAGACATTCTTATTCCTCAGGTTAAATTTAAACTCATGAAAACTAGCATCAATCAATTTCGAAATTAAAACAAGTGCTCTCAAACTTTTTTGAATATTAAGTAAAAAACTTGTTGATTAATTTTATTTTTTTGGTAGTGGAGGTCAAGATTAGACAGTTCATCAAAAGGTAATTGAGCATGGCTAAAAAGGCTAGATTCAACAAAGCTTTAGACCGCGATCTTAAAAGTAGAGTAGCGCTCGAGCAAGCTGGAGCCGTTACAAGGCAACAATTTATAGCACCCTCATTAGGCCTCGCATTCATCTTGATTGTGGGATTAATTACAAGTTTATTTTTAGGCTGGAATTCTCAGAACGTTATCATAATTGCAGCAGCAGCCATTGGAGCCTATATGGCTTTAAATATTGGCGCAAATGACGTTGCAAATAATGTAGGCCCTGCAGTGGGAGCAAATGCACTAACCATGGTTGGTGCTCTTATCATTGCCGCCATTTTTGAAAGTGCTGGCGCATTACTTGCGGGTGGAGATGTTGTAGGAACGATATCAAAAGGTATTATTGATCCAAGTTTTGTTTCAGATCCAAAAATATTTATTTGGGCAATGTTTGCTGCATTATTGTCTGCCGCAATCTGGGTTAACTTAGCCACATGGATTGGTGCGCCAGTCTCTACAACCCACTCAATTGTGGGTGGTGTGATGGGCGCTGGGATAGCTGCGGCAGGTATTGCAGCAGTAAATTGGCCCAAAATGAGTCAGATTGCTGCGAGCTGGGTAATATCTCCAGTTCTTGGGGGTTTAATTGCGGCTTTATTTCTCTGGTTTATAAAATCCCAAGTTTCGGACAAGCAGAATAAAATAAGTGCCGCACGAAGATGGGTCCCCTTGCTTATTGCTATAATGGCTGGTGCCTTTGCTACTTATTTATCCGTCAAAGGCTTAAAGAAAATTGTCAAAATTGATCTAGAAACAGCCTTATTTATTGGTGCTGTTACACTTGCTTTATTCTATTTAATAACTAGACCATTAATTCGTAAACAATCTGAAGGTATGGAAAATACCAAAAAATCTGTAAGAAGTTTATTCAAGATTCCATTAGTTTTTGCAGCAGCTTTATTATCCTTTGCACATGGTGCAAACGATGTCGCAAATGCAGTAGGCCCACTAGCTGCCATTGTTCATACAGCTCAAGCTGGAGAGGTTATTGCCAAGGTCTCTATACCAATTTGGGTTATGGTAATTGGCGCATTTGGTCTTTCATTTGGCTTATTACTGTTTGGCCCAAAGTTAATCCGGATGGTGGGTGAACAAATTACTAAACTTAACCCTTTAAGAGCATATTGTGTGGCTTTATCAGCAGCTATTACAGTTATAATAGCATCATGGTTAGCATTGCCAGTGAGCTCTACTCATATAGCTATTGGTGCAGTTTTTGGAGTTGGTTTTTTTCGAGAGTTTCACTGGCGAATAACCTCAAGTAAAAAAGAACTAGCAGCATTGAAAGAAAAAGAATTAGCGAAAGCTGGTTCAAAGAAACGAGTACATAGAAAGCTTGTAAGGCGGTCTCATTTTCTTACTATAATTGCAGCATGGATTATTACTGTTCCAGCTGCTGCATTATTATCTGGACTTTTATTTTTGGCTCTCAACAATCTTACTTAATTAAGGATGGGTTACCGATTGTGAGGTATAATATTAGCTGTTAATCAACTAATCAAATACGATAATTTAATTTGCTTTGCAGTTCATTAGGACCACTCAAAATGAGAAAAAATCGTCTACCTTATTGGGAATTCATTGTATTAGTCTCGATAATGTTTGGAATGATCGCATTTGGTACAGATACAATGCTACCAGCGTTTCCTAAGATTGCTGACGATTTAGAGTTATTAAATGTAAATCAAGCACAATTAATTATTTCCAGTTTCATTCTTGGGACTGGCATTGGTCAATTAATTTCTGGTCCAATCTCAGATACTTTTGGAAGAAAGCCAATTATAACTATTGGGCTGGTTATCTTTATAATTTCTTGTGTCGTCGCGTATTATGCAAAATCATTAGAAATGATGCTTTTCGCTAGATTTGTCCAAGGCTTAGGAGTTTCTGCACCACGAACAGTCACAATGGCTCTTATTCGAGATTTGTATTCAGGACGAAAAATGGCACAAGTCATGTCTTTAGCGATGGCGATATTCGTATTAGTGCCTGCCCTAGCACCATCACTTGGACAGGTATTATTTATAAAATTTGGTTGGCGATCCATATATATTGCTTTCATTATTTTTGCTCTACTAGGTCTGATCTGGTTGAATCTTCGACAACCAGAAACTTTGTTAACTTCAGAGAGAAAAAAACTAAAGCTAACTGAGTATTTTGAGGCGTTTAAGTTAGTCATTCTGAATGGGTCAGTTGTTAAATATACACTAACCTTGGCTTTGGGCTTTGGCGCTCTTTTTGGTTATTTAAATTCAGCTCAACAGATTTTTGTTGATACATTCTCAGCGGGCATGAAATTTCCAATTTATTTTGCAGTTATCTCAATACTTGCAGCACCAGCAAGTTTTATAAATGCTTCTTTAGTCATGAAATATGGAATGCGGTTACTTGCAACAATTGGTTTCGCTTTGCAAATTATTTTTGCTATTAGTATCCTAATTATTCTGAACACATCCATATTTTCAAATCAATTATATTTAACAATTTTTGTTATATGGTCCACATTCGCTTTTTTCTTGAAAGGTTTGTATTTTGGCAATCTTAATGCATTGGCTATGGAGCCAATGGGTAAAATAGCTGGTATGGCCTCAGCTATTATTGGGGCATCTGCGACAATGGTTGGCATATTGATTGCTGTCTTTATTGGATTAGCTTTTGATGGCACAGCAACACCTGTATTATTAGGCTATATCATCTGCTCAGCTCTAGCGCTATTATTGATGCTATCACAAAAAAAATCAAATTAATGTGTATGTACTCAATTCAATCGTGATACGTAAATTAATAAGCTATTTTATTTTATCTTGGGTTTTGTTTTCAAAATCACTTGCATCGTGCCGCTCATGTAATTGCATTTCCAACCTACCAGATGTTTTATTTACCATCCGTCCTCTTTTCACAGCTGGTCTTGCATTAATCACAGAAGCCCAGCGGCAGACGTGCGTGTATGAAGATACATCTAAGAATTTAGACGAATTATATTGTCTACCCAAAACTAACTGACCATACCATGCCCATATTGCAATATCAGCGATGTTGTAATCTTCACCGCATATAAAATCTCTCTCGCTCAAATTACGATTTAGCACATCTAATTGGCGCTTAACTTCCATGGCATATCGGTTGATGGGATATTCAAATTTCTCTGGCGCATAAGCATAAAAATGCCCAAACCCACCACCAAGATATGGAGCACTAGACATTTGCCAAAATAGCCAAGAGAGCATTTCAGCCCGACCTTCTGAGGTTTTTGGCATAAGTGCATCGAATTTTTCTGCCAGATATAACATGATTGCTCCAGATTCAAAAATTCTGATAGGTGATCCTGAACTATGGTCTGCAAAAGTAGGGATTTTTGAGTTTGGATTAAGCTCAACAAAGCCACTTCCAAATTGGTTACCGTCAATTTTAACCAACCAAGCATCATATTCTGCACCCTCAAAACCTAACATAAGAAGTTCTTCAAGCATTACAGTGATTTTTACTCCATTTGGTGTGGCTAATGAATATAACTGGAGTGGATGTTTTCCTACAGGTAGTTTTTTTTCATGCGTAGGGCCCGCTGTTGGTCGATTAGTTTTGGAAAAGGTACCCCCACTTTCCTGATCCCATTTCCAAACTTCTGGTGGGATATATGCATTCTTACTCATGTTTGATCAGCCTTTTCGAAAATACGATAATTTATATTCTATTCTTCAAAAAAATACATGCAATGACTAGAGTTAAAATATCCTTGATTTTTTTAAGAAAATAGGTGACGATAAATTATAAAAATAATCTGGCAAAAAGTCAGAACGCAGATGAGGCATATATGGTTATCCTAGAAACTATTTATTTCCGTTTCACGGAAATATCTATTTCGTTGTTAATTTCAATCGCTCTTTTTTATGTAATCACAATAGCTTTGGACAAGCAAAACGCTCATATTGAGAGCTTTAACTTGTCTGAAACTTACATAATTGATGAAAATTAACATTAAATCGTAAGTCCGTTTTTGGACTAAAAGTAAAAGAAAACTGTTTTAAAAGGGTTAGTTAACCTTTTTATCGTCTACTATTTGCATAATCGCCTTGCCACTTTCACCAAGATCAATAGCTGAAAATGGCCCTCCATGATAAATTTGACCTACGTCATTCTTAGTAATCTTTTCAGATTTTTCAAAGATCGCATCAGCAAATATCTCTGCGTTATCTTTTGGCCGATAACCTAAATGACTTGCTTCACTATTATCAACAGGATTGCGATCATTATTGGAGACACCATAAATAACACTGAACCCCGTAGTGGGGGTATCAATAGATCGTTTTACGAGCAAGATTAAGTCATCATAACTCAACCAACTACCTAAGGCACGACTGCTTGTTACTTTTGCACAGGACAAAATACGCAAACAAACTGCTTCGATCTGTTTTTTATCCCAGTACAAACTGGCAAGATCCTCCGCAAAACACTTAGCTAATCCATAAAATGTGTCTGGTTTATGAGGAACATTTACACCAATTTGCTGATTTTTAGGATACATACCTACAGCATGGATAGAGCTAGCATAAATAACTCTATCTACCTTATTACGAGCGGCAGCCTCCCACACATTGTAAGAGCCAATGATATTTGAATTTAATATGTTATCAAATGAATCTTCATCACTAAGAGCTCCAAAATGAATTATCATGTTGGCGCCATCCATTATCGCATTTACCTCATCAAAATTTGCCAAATCTCCCTTTACATATCGCTCACCACTATAGGTACTACCAATGTCATCAGATAAATCTGTTGAAATTAACTCATCGCACATTTGGGATAATGGTTCTCGCAAATAAGAACCCAAACGCCCAGCAGCCCCAGTTAAAACAAGCTTTTTCATATTAATTTCTCCTATCACATTTTTCTGTAAATACTTAAATAATTGCCTCTTCCAAAAATGGTGTCCCATTTAATATCCGGTCGTAACCAAAAGGTGATAAATCAAGACTTTGATATTTTCCATAAATCAATAACTCTGACATTCCACGGCCCATGGCTGGAGCCTGCTGTAATCCATGTCCAGAAAATCCATTAATAAACATGAAGTTACTGATACTAGGGTGAGGTCCTATAATCGCGTTTTGATCAAGTGTATTATAAGCATAATGTCCAGCCCATTCAGATTTCACCTTGATCGCTTCAAAAGCTGGAATTCGATTTGCAATTTTTGGCCAAACATAATCTTCCCATAGATCTTCCTCAAAAGAAAAATCATCGAAATTTACTGGATCATCAATAAAGCCTTTACTACCTGCTAGGTAGGTATCTGGCCCATCTTGTCGGACATGAATTCCTGAAGGATCAATAGTTAGGGGTAGATCGACTTCTAGAGGGCATTCTGCTGAAAAAACCCACGTGTAACGTTTTCGTGGCTCCACTGGTATTTTTATATTAAGCATTTCTGAGATTTTTGAAGCACGCGGTCCAGCCGCATTTACTACCACTCCACAATTGATTACCTCACCTGACTTTAATACTATCTCTTCTACTCTATTACCATTAGAATTTTGATTTATTCCGGTAACTTCATTTGAAATATACTCAACACCGTTATCTATTGATGAGCGTCGCAACCAATCAAAAACTGTTCCACCATCCCAGTAACCTTCATCAACTTTATTTATACTACCTAGAAAGATATCAGAAACATTATAAAATGGATATTTACTCTTAATTTCATCGGGATTCATTAATATGGTACTTGCACCTGCCTTTAACTGTGTTTTCTGAATAGTGCGTAATGATTTAGCTTTATCTTTAGTATCTGCCAAATACATATATCCATAATTTTGAATACCCAATTTGGGAACCCTGTCATCTTCCAGATTCTCTTGAAAATTTTTAATAAATTGTGCTGTGTATTGTGAAATTCTTATATTTAGCTCACGACTAAACTGCTGTCGAATACATGAATTAGTTCGCGCTGTAGAACTAAATTGATAAGTAGGATCTCTCTCTACGACCAAAATTGATCCACCAAAGTTTTTATTCTTTGATAGAAACCATGATGTTGCTGAACCCATAATAGCTCCACCGATAATTACAATATCATAGCTTTTCTTTTGAGGTGTTTTTTGGAATGCTTTGGAAACCAATTTTTAATACTCCTCAATCTTTTCTACATACATTTGAAGCTCTTCAATACTGAAATCATAAAACTTTAAAGCATATTCCAAGCTTATGTAGCCTTTTTTAAGATCTAATCTGACCTGATCTAAATCTCGCTTGAATGGATCTCCATAACCAGCACCGCCTGGAAAAGCCATTTTTACTGTAGATCTATATGGTATAGATTGCTTACCTTTACCCTTTAACGCAGTTCCATCATCTAGAGTGATTGTTGTTTTAGCACCATTATAACCACCACGACGCCCCCTGGCGGGAAATTTTAAACGATCAAACATAGCCTGAAGGTCAAATTGGTAGCCTTCACTAGCGCCAACCTCCATTAATTGACCCAACCCACCTCGAAACTGGCCAGCACCACCACTATCTGGGCGCAATTCCTTTTGCCAAATAATAATGGGCCCAACTTGTTCTGTTACTTCAACCGGCATCGTCATGACCCCTGACGGAAAAGCTGTAGCATTCATGCCATCTAATGTGGGTCTTGCTCCCGAACCCCCAGAATTAAAGGTCAACACTTCCGCTCGTGAAATATGATTTAATGATTTTTGATATTCTTTTGTTCGAAGTGAAACTTGAAAATTACACAGACACCCTGCTCCTTCAGCAGGAACCAGATTTGGTATTAATTTATCTAATGCAACATATATCGCATCAGGTAACATATGACCAATAACATGCCTCAATGCTACAGGAGCTGGATGTTTTGCGTTAACTATCGAATTTTTTTCAGCTATAATCTCAAAAGGCTTCAAAGAAGCAGAATTATTGGGGACCTCAGGCGCTATCGCGCATTTCAAAGCATAACAGGAGTATGCTTTAGTATACACTAAGGGCACATTTATACCTTTTTTATCAATTCTTGAGGTGCCAGACCAGTCACAGATAATTTTATTCTTTTCTATCGTTATTTTAACATTTAATTTGATCGGACTTTCATAACCATCGATCATCATAGATCCTACCTCAGACCCAAATTTCAATAAATTAATATTTTTCAAAGTAGCGGCTAACGAATTAGAAAAGATAAATTCAGACACTGTTGAAAGATTGGATATTCTGAATTCACTCATCATTGCGCTTAATCTTCTGTGTCCAATTTCGTTACATGTTGCCAAGGCATGGATATCGCCAATTAATTGATCCGGCTCTCTAACATTAGCTCGTAATATTGTTACTAACGTCTGGTTAATCACTTTGGATTCAGCAAATTTCATTATTGGGATATATATGCCTTCCTCATAAACAGAATTAGCATCAGCTCCAAACCCACGCCCTCCAACATCCACAACATGGGCTGTACACGCAAAAAAACTAACTAATTTACCTTTGAAAAATATTGGTGTTACAACAGTTATATCGTGGAGGTGTCCAGTACCTTCCCAAGGATCATTAGTTAAATAAACATCACCATCTAAAATATTTATTTTACCTATTCGGCGAATAAAATGTGCCACAGAATCTGCCATTGCATTAACATGTCCTGGTGTGCCAGTAACCGCTTGCGCCAACATTTCGCCATCTGAAGTATAAACTCCAGCTGAAAGATCACCAGCTTCTCTGACCGATGTGGAAAATGCCGTTCTAATAAGAGCCTGTGCCTGCTCCTCTACTATCGAAATTAAACGATTCCAAATCACCTGATAAGCTACTTTTGAAATTTTACTCATCACAGCCTCTTTTTGATTGTGAGAAATTTGAAAAATTATTTTCTTGAAGGTTAAGACGGATATCCAAACATTCATCCTCTCGAACCAATATTGAAAAATTACTTGATACGATGGTTGCTGTCTCTTTCTCACTAATTATAGCGGGTCCCTTTAACCAAGATTTTTTATTAATTTTATCTCTATTTATTCTAATAGCCTGTACATTTTTACCAAGCCCAGTGTCAAAAAAGTTACAATTATTTTTGGTTTCAATCTTTTTAATTTCTACCAACTCAGGTTCTGCTTTAACTTCTGGTAATGGCGTAAAAGTATTTACAGCCCAGACTACAATCTCAATTTGCATTCCAAAAACCGCTCGACCAAAAAGTTTTTTATAATCCTCCTCAAATCTTTTCTGAAAAACCTCTTTTGATGGATTTTTTATTTCTTTCCGAAGAAAGCTTATTGGAATTTCCCAACCTTGCCCTGAATACCGCATGTAAACTTTAAAGTTAGATATAAGTTGAGAGTTTTCATCGCAAGATCTGACAAAATTTGATGCCTCTTTCTCCATATCAACAAAGATTTTTTCTGCTAAATCAGCATCAAATTGAGATAATCTCATAAATATTGATCGGCTCGCCTCAAAACTNTAGGGCGCCTTTAAAAAACCTATCGCCGANCCTACCCCTGCACCCTTGGGAATAATACATCTATTAATTCCAATTTTTTCACACAATCTAGAGGCGTGTAATGGAGCAGCTCCTCCGAAAGCAATCATTGTATAGTCACTTAAATCTTGACCATTTTCNATCGCATGAACTCGCGCAGCATTTGCCATATTTTCATCAACNACCTCTGAAATACCCCACGCTGCTTCATTAGAACCCATTTGTAAATTTTGCCCAATGTCTTTTTCAGCAACCGTTTTTGAAAAACTGGGATTCAACTCAATTGATCCCCCAGCAAAATTCTTAGGGTCTAGCTTTCCCAGTANCAAATCAGCATCAGTTACAGTTACGTTCTTGCCACCTTTATTAAAACAGGCGGGACCAGGATCTGAACCAGCACTTTTTGGACCAACTCTTATTTGATTCAACGAATCAACATTTGCTAATGAGCCACCACCAGCACCAATTTCAACCATATCAATAACCGGAATCGAGATTGGAATTCCTGAACCTTTTTTAAAACGATAAGTACGGGCTACTTCAAAAACTCTACTGGTTTTTGGATTATAATCATCAATCAAACAGATTTTTGCAGTTGTACCCCCCATATCAAAGCTTAGAATTTTCTTTAAACCGTATCTCGATGCTAAATCCGCGGCAAACATTGCTCCTCCAGCAGGTCCAGATTCAACCAACCTGACAGGAAATTTTATTGCATCCTGAAATGACATAANCCCACCACCAGAATGCATTAAAAATGCAGGACAGTTTATATTTTTCTTTTCTAATTCAGTTAAAAAATTAAGAAGATATTTTTCAATCANAGGCTTGATATAAGCATTTGCNACAGTCGTGCTAAAACGCTCATATTCACGAACCTGGGGCGAAACCTCATTGGANAATGAAACCATTATATTAGGTATTATATTTTGAATTATTTTTCNGACAACATTTTCATGGTTATTGTTCACATAAGAATGTAAAAATCCAACAGCAACGCTTGTATAGCCTTTGTTCCTTAATTCATTTGCTAAGTCTTCCACAGCTCTTTGTTCAATTGGAATTAATACTCTACCCTGAGCATCAATCCTTTCCTTAAGGACATACCGATGCTCCCTAGACAACAGNGGNTCTGGTAAACTCAAGTTCAGATCATATTGCTCGAACCTACTCTCTGTACGCATTTCAATAACATCCCGAAAACCTTCTGTTGTAATTAGAGCAGTTTTTGCNCCTTTTCTTTCTATCAATGAATTCGTTGCTAAGGTGGTTCCATGAATTATCTGTGTTAAATCACTTGGGGCTATATCAGCTTTTAAGCATACATCATCAATTCCTTTAAAGATTGCCATTTCTGGATTGGCATTATCAGTTAAAACTTTAGCTGAAAATCTTTTAGAATTTGTCTCTAAAACGATATCAGTAAAAGTACCCCCAATATCAACTCCCAACCTATTACTGAACTTGGTTGGGTTGTTCACAGATGACCACCCATCGCCTCAATTGGTGGGTTTGAACCCTCAGGTAATGGACAAATATAACCATCTGAACCTACTCGAGACTTTAATTCTGCCAATGCTTTAGCGCGTAATTCTGGATCTAAAATTACATCTACAGCAGTTGCGGCCATCACTGAAGCCGCATGTGTTAACCCTTTATAAGCCATTGGACTTTTACCCTGTGCCACCATCTGCCAAGAATGGAAGGGGGTGCCAATCGCATAATTTCCACCCCACATTTGTACAGTCGGAACCACCCAACTCACATCTCCAACATCAGTTGANCCGCCTAANGATTGTGGAGCTACACCTTCTGGAACAACAAAATTTGGGAGACTCAAANCATTGGTNGGTATAATTCCAACACTNTTATATGACTCTCCNATATCNTCATTCGAAAATGTTTTTGCAAANCCNTCTGCATAAGCAAAATCATCNTCTTCAAATGGAGGGGGGCCAAGCATATCCAAATTTCGTTGCATTGCATCACATAGTGGATNATTTGGAAGTATATTTGAAACGGCTGCTAGTATACTATCAGATACTTCAGTGCCTGTCATTAAAGCTGCTCCCTTAGCAACGTTCCTCACTCTTTCAAGTAGCTTTAACATTTCGGGAGTGGTCTCAGACCGAACCACATAACGAATTAAAGAATTAGCTTGAACAACATTAGGAGAAATTCCCCCGCCATCTATAATAGCATGGTGAACACGTGCTGTATCAGGCATATGTTCTCTTAAATAATTCACACCAACACTCATTAACTCTGCCGCATCAAGCGCACTTCGTCCTAAATGAGGTGCACCTGCGGCATGAGAAGCACGCCCTTTGAAAGAAAAATCAATACGACAATTAGCTAATGAGGAACCTCGCATAACGGCGGGTATGCTATGAGGGTGCCATGAAATGGCAATATCAACATCGTCAAAAGCACCATCGCGGACCATAAATGTTTTCCCTGCACCACCCTCTTCAGCAGGACAACCATAATAACGTACTGTCCCCGCTGTGCCAGTTGCTTCCAACCAATCACGGATTGCGACAGCTGCTAAAAAGGAGGCAGAACCAAGTAAATTATGTCCACAACCGTGCCCATTGCCTCCAGAAATAATTGATTGCTCTTGAGGCAAATCTGCAATTTGACTTAATCCAGCCAAAGCATCAAATTCTCCTAAAATGGCAATCACTGGCCCCCCAGAACCAGCTTCTCCAATTACTGCTGTTGGCATGCTTGAAACATTCCTAGTAATCTTAAACCCTTGATATTCGAGCTCTTCTAAATGAGCTTGCACTGAAAGTTTTTCAGCATAACAGGTTTCAGGACTATCCCAGACCTTGTCTGCAAGTTGATGAAATCTGATGGCGTTTTGATCAACATGTTTCCAGATTGGATGTTCATTCATTCTACATTCTACCTTTTTATAAAAAATGATTCATAATTTTAAGTTAAATTGATTAATTTACTAGTGTACATCATAAATTTTACTTTATTATATGAAGACAGATTTATAAGAGAGAAATATGAGACCATTTGGTAGAGATAAACTTGACTCACTATATTTTGACTATCCAAAATATGATGCTCCAAAGCTTAGCAAAGCGAATAAAGAAAAATCAGTCGATGTCGTAATTGTTGGTGCTGGCCCAATAGGATTGACAGCAGCTTTAACACTAGAAAGATACGGCATTTCCTCTGTAATTATTGATGCAAAAAGTACTTTTAACGATGGAAGCCGTGCTATTTGCATCGCTAGGCAAAGTTTTCATATTTTTGATACACTTGATGTTGTAAGACAATTTACCACCAAAGCATTAGGATGGACAAAAGGCAGATCATTCTACCGGGGCAAGCAAATACTAGAATTTGAAATGCCCGATAGTGAAAATCAAAAATACCGGCCGATGTATAATTTAGAACAGCAATACATTGAAAAATTTTTACATGATGAAGTAGTTAAAAAACCTGAAATTGATATGAGATGGCAGTCTCAACTTAAAGAACTTGATATCAATGATGATACAACCACTCTACAAATAACAGACCCCATTCACTCGTATCATTTGAAGACAAAATGGGTTTTAGCTGCAGATGGTGCAAATAGCACAATACGCAAATTATTAAATCTACGATTAGCTGGAGAGAACTTTGAAGGTAGGTATATAATTGCAGATATAAAAATGAAGCATGAATATCCAACAATTCGGAGAGCTTTGTTTGATCCAGATTGCAGACGTGGCGGCACTGTTTTAATACATAAACAGCCTGACGACATCTGGAGAATAGATTATCAAATAAAAGAATCTGAAAGCATAGACAGCTCAGTAAAAGAAGAGACTGTTCGATCAAGTGTAAAAGCGGTTCTGAAAGATATTGGTTATTCCGGTCCATGGGAGTTGGAATGGTGGAGTAATTATTCTGCCAATACTCTTGCACTGGATAATTATCGTCATGGCCCAGTATTTTTTATTGGTGATAGCGCACACATCGTTCCAATATTTGGAGTAAGAGGGTTAAATAATGGGTTGGCCGATGCCCAAAATATTGGTTGGAAACTTGCATTTATATTAAACAAAAAAGCTAATGAAAGATTATTGGAAAGTTACAACTCTGAAAGGCGTGGTGCCACATTAGATGTTTTTGCAAATGCAACTAAATCTACTCGATTCATGACACCTCCCAGTTATGGGTGGTTAACAATGCGCGATGCTGCATTATCTTTAGCTTTAAGGCATAAATTTGCTGGTTTGTTGGCAAATCCACGACAAATGGAGCCTTACTCATATTCTAAAAGTTCAATTACGATGCAAGATGATGAAGATTTTCTAAACGGTCCCAAGCCTGGATCAGTGATAGAAAACTTCTCGTTCAATGATAAGTTCTTAAGTGACATGCTAGACAAGGGTTTCAACATATTATGGTTTGGGGAAAAACCAAAGGGATATAATCAGCGATATTATCCTAACTTAATCTGTTTGGATCCAAAATCAAAAATTGGTGAGCTTTATGGCGCATCTAACAGCTCTTCTTATCTGATAAGACCAGATATGCATATTCTTGGCCGTTGGTACAAAACCAATTTATCCACAGTTCTTGCTACTTATGAAAAACTTCTAAATGGGGAAAAATTATGACCAATCATGAGATGGAGAAAATTTACGAAAGTTTAGCAAGAAAAATTGATCACTTCGGGAAACAAAAATCTGACATATTTCTAGTAAAATTAGTACTTCTTTTGTCAAAAAAATTTAAAGATCTAGATCAAATTCTGAATTATATCGAAGAGGCATCCTTAGATTTGGATAATTAATATTATTTTACTCGCCGACAACATTTCCTTCTCTTCTATTATCAGCTGCACCAAGAAAACCAGTTTCTCCAACTGAAATTGCATGTGTTCCAGAATTCATCTTACGGCGATTCACAACAAACCCAACATCCTTTAATTGATTTGCAAGGATATCCAATTGGGAGTCATCTTCAATATCAAAAGCACCAAATCTATTTATGAGATGGGGGAAATCTATCGCTTCCTTTATATCCATATCCCAATCTATATAAGCAATTATAGATTGAACTACAAAACCAATAATTGCACTACCTCCAGTTGAACCAATAACTAAGATCGGTTTATTATCCTTTAGTACAATTGTTGGTGACATTGATGATCTAGGTCGTTTTCCAGGCTCCACCCTGTTTGCAATAGGCAAACCATTTTTTTCCGTCCTAAAAGAAAAATCTGTCAATTCATTATTTAATAAAAATCCACCTGGTGTCATTAATCTGGACCCAAATGCATTTTCAATTGTAGTGGTCATAGCCAATGCATTTCCATAACTATCTATTATCGAAATATGGGACGTAGATGGTAATTCAATACTCTCATCATCCGCATAAATATTAGCTAAGTTATCAGACGGTATGCCTGGTCGAACATCAATTAATGCTTTGTCTATTTTTAATAAAGTTCCGCGCTCAGCTAAGTATTTTTTATTTAACAATTCTTTAACGGGGACAAAAACAAAATCACTATCAGCCATATACCTTGCTCTATCTGCAAAGGCTAAGCGAGAAGCATCACCGATTAATCTCCATGCAACTGGAGAATATGGCCCCAAACTTCGNAGATCAAAATTTTCCAAAATACCAAGTATTATATTTATGGATAAAGCTCCAGATGAAGGGGGGCCCATGCCGCAAACATTATAACCTCTATAGGTTGCGCAAATAGGCGGCCTTTCCTTTACAGAGTAACTTTTTAGATCAAATGAGCTCAATANCCCAGGGTTATTACTTGCATTCTGAACAGTTTTGACAATCTCATCCCCAAGTTGTCCGTTATAAAAACTACCAATACCATCAGTAGATATCTTTTTTAATGTTAAGCCATAGTTTGGATTTCTTAAAATATCACCTGCTTTTATCAATTGGCCAGNAGGCTTAAAATACTGACTGGTTAAATCAAAGGTTGTTAAACGTGTCTCATCAGATTCAATTAATTTCCCAAGCCGCGGCGAAATTTCAAATCCTTCCTCAGCAAGCCTGATAGCCTCAATAAAGAGTGACCCCCAGTGCTCAATACCCCATTTTGCATGTGCTGTCTCAAGCAAGGCGGGAATACCTGGAACCCCAACCGATATTCCCCCAACTACTGCCTGAAAAAATTTTATTGGCTTTCCGTTNTCATCCAAAAACAGATTAGAATTCACACCGTAAGGTGCTGTTTCTCTGGCATCCAACGTTNTTAGTTTTTTCGTTTTGGCATCAAACCATACTAAAAAAGCTCCACCACCTAAGCCTGAACTCTGCGGTTCAACCAAACCTAAAACAGCTTGTACAGCTATCATCGCGTCAGCAGCAGTACCGCCGTTTCTTAATATTTTTGCNCCTGCATTTGATGCAAAAGGATTAGCAGTAACTATCATCCAATTATCAGATTTAAGAGATTTATTTTGCTTTGAAAAATTTGATTGCACTGAACCTTCAGGATTAAATCCATCTGAAATCTGCTCTTGNGCTAAACAAAGACTTCCAAAAGTAAATATATAACTTATTAGGATTAAAAAATGCTTTGGCATAATAGTGAAACCTTCATGAACAACTTAAAAAGATACAGTTTATATTAATTAACTATCTTTAAGTTAGAGGTCTATAAAATCTTAAAGCACGCAAAAAAATCTATTTCTCATTAAAAATAGCTTTTATCCTGACTAATGGCCTTGTATAGCGGTCAGCGGAGATGTGGCCGAGTGGTCGAAGGCGCTCCCCTGCTAAGGGAGTAGGCCCGGAAGGGTCTCGAGGGTTCGAATCCCTTCGTCTCCGCCATTAAAATTAAATGAGTAGTGTAAATTGAAATTTGATAAAATTCTGAGAATAGCTACAAGTTTGCTAAAACTACTGAAAAAAATTATCACAAGTTTAGTCATTGTTATTTTATTAACCAACTCTCTTCAGGCAAAAGTCAAATTTAAAGACATTAAGTTTGCCCCAGATTTTTATGCCCAATCAATTCAAACCTGTAAAGCCATTGGTAATAGATCCTTCAAGAATAAAAATACTGTTAAACGCGTATCAGGATTAGTTGGTTATGATTGGATGTCCGATTGGAAAAAAAATAGTAATTCATTAACTGTTAAACATATTAACATTACTGAACCAATTTTATGGATGATGACAGCGACACATAATGCGGTTTCAGAAGATGATAAAGAGAGCTTAACTACAGGTAAGGAATTATTAGTAAAACTTGCCAAAGCTAATACTTTATTAGACTCAACGGGTTATCATGAATTAAAGAACAAGCCCATGTGCTGGAAGAATAATGACCCTAATTCTCCTTGTTGGTATCATTCCTATGAATTCGCAAAAGATGTGTTTTCGTTGTATTTAATTTCAGCAATATGGTTAAAGGACGAACTTGATGAGGACGAATTTCAAATCGTTGATCGATACATAAATAGGATGTATCGTAAATTTTTAAAACCGTTAATCAACAAAAAACAAGATCAAGGTTTTTACGCAATGGCCAATGGTGGGACTGGGATTTTAATTTACGCTAACTGGTCAAATGATAAGAGATTAGCCATGAGGGAAATCAATAATAGATTAAAGTATATTGATAAAGTTTTCCTAGAAGATGGTTATATCAACAATAATTCGTTTAGAGGGTATAGAGGTCAATGGTACCATTCATATGGTCTAAATTCTGTCTTAGGATATGTATATATCGCCAAACTATGGGGTGCAAAAATACCAAATAAAATTCAACAAAAGCTAATTAAGGCATCTGAAATAACTAACCTGGCAATCACAGATTGGGATAAATTTAAAAGTAGAGAATTTGCAGGGGCTAATCCCAATAAAATATCAAATAAGGATAATGCCATAAAACACACCCATCAAATGGCTTTCAGCTTAGATGCATTAATGGAAGTGGTTACAGGAGTTAAATTAGAAAATGACCCCATCTACTTACAAAAAAGAAAATATCATATGAAGGATGGATTTGATAGTCTAATAGGTTTTAATGCCCATTGTTTAAGTGAAAATTTAAACTAACATATATTTTGTATGATCAGATAATCTTTCAAATTTCATATTAGAAATAATCATATAATATTAGGTTGCAAAAGTGGGTTTTTGGTCAGCTATGTTTAACTGAGCCTCCAATGCCATACCAAAATTTAGCATTTTTTCTTCCTCAAAAAGAGGCCCCCAAATAGATAAACCTCTAGGTACCTTGAATTTTTTCTTGGTATCAATTTTTTCACTTTTAATTCGCNTTCTAGTGCGTAGGCTCTCAAAGCCCACCCTAAGATGAAGACAAGGGTGCCCAGAAAAATTACTTGCCACCAGCATAGGGCCAACATCAAAGGGCCCAATAAGAACATCAATATCTTTAAATAAATCATCCATCGCCTTCATTACGAGATATCGAAGTCGGTCCAACTGAACGTGATCAACAGCTGATAAAAACCTGGCTTTCCGAAAGGAATTAGGCCAAGCCGCATTCGCCTGCCAAGCTAAAGTATCATCTTCATTAGACAGAGTTAAATCTTCAAAGGATGCAGCTGCTTCTGCATGGAGGATGTTAATCAGTGAAGAATAAGGAAGCTTGTTAAGTTCTACTGCTTGGACATCAAAACCTAAATTAGAAACTACTCTTAAGATATCTTTGTCTAACTCGGTAGCATCTGGTCCAAAAGAATCGGGAATATAACCAACCTTGAGATCGCTAGTAGCTTTTTCACTATCAAAATGAAATGGAGCTTTAATGCTAAAACGATCATTTTCATCATACCCATTTATGATTGAAAGTATCAGTCCAGTATCTTCAACGCTGCGACAGATAGGTCCTATTTTATCCAAAGACCAACAAAGCGCCATACATCCGCTTCTACTTACGCGTCCAAATGTCGGTCTAAGACCAGTTGTTCCACATCGTTCACTCGGTGAGGTAATAGAACCTAAGGTTTCTGTTCCAATTGCAAAACTACATAAACCTGCTGCTGTTGCCGAAGCTGATCCTGCACTAGAGCCGCTACTACCTTCATTTAAATTCCAAGGATTTTTTGTTCGCCCACCATACCAAATATCATTATACGCCAGTGCCCCAACTGCCGTTTTCCCAAGCAACACGGCGCCAGCAGCGCGAAGACGCTTTACTATCTCAGCATCTTCCAATGGTAATCTATTTTGATAAGGTTCCGCTCCCCACGCAGTCTCAATATCTTTAGTGTC
>NYTF01000058.1 GCA_002683355.1 Paracoccaceae bacterium
GCTTAACATATTTTCATCCATTAAGGATCCAGTAGGATTGTTTGGATTATTTAATGCTATAAGTTTTGTTTTGTTTGTAACTATTTGTTTTAATTCCGTTATATCTGGTAAAAAATTATTTTCAGGCATTAATCTCAAGATTGCTACATTCGCGCCTAAGCTTTTAGGGATCGAGTAGTGCTGTTGGTACGTTGGCAAAACAGAAACTACTTCATCACCAGTTGATACTAAGCTATTGTAAACTAGAGAATTTGCTCCAATAGCTCCATGGGCAATTAGTACATCTTTGCTGGACTTATTTAAGTACAATTCTGCAATTAATGCTCTAAGCTTTTCAGATCCTTTAATATCGCCATAGGTCAGCTTCATAGCTTTGATTTCGTTTGAGATGTCTATGTTTTTACCAGTTATGTCTAGTAATTCTCCTAAAGTCATTGATTTTACGCATGTTTCTGCCAGATTATATTTGCAATGATCCTCAAATTCGTTCATCCACATTTCTATACCAAATGGTTCAATATACATTTTGTTTTCTCCATTTCCTAAAATATTTATGTTGAAAATTTGACTTCTAATTAACTATTTTTTCGCAAATCAAGTCAACCCCGGCATGGTTATATACGGGTTAAAAGATTCAGAAGAATCTTTAATAAATTCAATTTCAAACTTGATATCTAGCTAAATGGTAGTTTAGCCATGTATTTATGCGAGATTATTTTGACTTTAAAAAACTTAAACTTGTTTCTGTTCTAACTTACGCGGGATCTTTACCTTTTATAATAGCTGCTATCCTCATGTACTGGGACTTGGAACGATTTTCGTTGTTTGGCGATGTTGAAAAGATAATTAACTTGTATGGCTTGATCATTGTAGTTTTTATAGCAGGATCTCATTGGGGCTTGTCTTTCCAATTATCTAGAAACCATCAGATATTTCTCAAAATTTTAAGTAATTTTTTGACCCTATTAATTTTTGCTGCTTATGTCTGGTTCACTAACATCCCTTTCCAGATATGGTTAATCTTAACTCTATTTATATTGCTTGGGCTGGACTACTGGTTATATTTTAAGGGCATAAACAGTCAGGAATATGTCTTGATGAGGCTGATTGTGTCTATTATTGTAATAATTTCTCTATATGGCGTGTTTTCATCCTAATTTTATTTAGATCTAAAAGTATTCAAAACTATAAGTAAGGACTAATTATGAGTAATACCTTGGTTTGCTGGCTTTCGATTGGAAGCACCTACACTTATCTTACATCGCAGAGATTAAGAAGCGCTCTAAATCAGCAGGTAAAAGACTTTATTATTAAACCATTTAATATCCGAAAGATCATGATTGATATGGAAAACATACCATTTCCACGTTCTAAGTCAGAAAAAGTTGAGTACATGTGGAAAGATATTCAGCGTAGGGCTTTAAAATACGAGATTCTAATACCAGAAACACCAGTGCCATACCCGCTCAAGAATTTTGATCTGTCAAACTTGATTGGTGTTTTGGCCGCCAGAGAAGGATGGTATTTAGATTATTTTGAAACCACGTATCAGCTATGGTTCATAAACCACCTAGAAGCTGGTTCTGAAGAGAACTTGAAGCAGACCCTCTTAAGAGTTGGTAAAGATTTTGATGAAACTTTAAAAAAAGCTAATTCAGGTAGTGTAATTGATGAATATGAACAAAATACTAGTGAAGCTAAAAAAAATAAAATATTTGGTGCTCCTTCATTTCAGGTTGGAGGAGATATATTTTGGGGAGATGATAGGCTCGAGGACGCTATAGACTATTGCAAGTTTAATAATGATTGATGGCTCGTCACGCTTTCAAGAAAGCTTACCTATTTCATCAGACGCCTTATTAGGTTTTTTAAAGGATATTGGAGTTAAATTTGAACTATTTAATCATGAGCCTTTAAGAACCGTGGTTGACTCGAAAAAAGTCGAAGGAATATTTTTAACAAGTGAGCAGGGTGGAGGACATATAAAAAATTTATATTTAAGAGACTCCAAGAAGAGAAATATTCTGGTTGTAGCAGAACAGGACTGTGTAGTTGATTTAAAAGGACTATCAAAAAATCTAAATTGTAAGCGATTGTCTTTTGGTTCCAGCGAACGTTTATTTCAAAATTTAGGTGTTAGACCAGGAGCCGTATCGCCACTGTCCATGGTAAATGGTGTTGGGAACTCTGTTGAAATGTTTGTTGATTCAAAATTGAAGCATTGTAAAAAATTGTACGCTCACCCTTTGGTAAATGATAGAACGATATCTTTGTCAATTTCAGATTTACAAAAATTTATGGAAAGTATTGGTAGTAAGATCAATTGGATTAAATTTTGATTTATTAGTTGGGTCAATTTAAATTACTGGTTTAAATCTGTAATAGCATTTTAATTTATGATCAAAACATTGGAGGCGAGTACCGGAATTGAACCGGTGTACGCGGTTTTGCAAACCGCTGCGTAACCACTCCGCCAACTCGCCGAACAATGGTTTCGTGGTCATAACAAGTGCTTAGATTACACGCAAGAACTTTTAGCCTCGTTGACACCTTGCTCTTTTGTTGGATTAAAGGTTAATACTAATTTAAATAGTAATTAAAATTCCGGTAATTAAAATGACAGATTTTACTGAAAGACGTGTGGCAATGGTTGATACCCAGGTCCGACCATCTGACGTCACAAAATTTCCTATAATCGATGCAATGTTGAAGATTTCACGCGAGCAGTTTCTTCCAAATAACCTTAGGTCAATCGCTTACATTGGTGATCACATTCCTTTAATAAAAAATCGGGTTTTATTGGATCCAAGGATCTTTGCTAAAATGTTAGATGCATTGGAGTTGAAATCTAGTCAGTTGGTTTTGGTTATTGGTAGCGGTAGTGGTTATGGCGTCGCAGTGATTTCGCAGATAGTTGAGGCTGTTGTTGGTCTTGATGAGCCAGATATGTCCATCGATGCGGAGAATTGCTTAGCTTCTCAAGAGATAGATAATGCGTTTATCGTAGAAGGAGACTTACATAAAGGCAATGCAAAACACGGTCCGTATGATTCAATATTTGTTGAGGGAGCGGTGGAGTATATTCCCGACGAAATAATTCAGCAGTTAAAAGATGGGGGGCGTATTATTGCAATATTTATGGATAATGCGATTGGCAAGGTGCAGTTGGGGATAAAAACTCGGGGTAATGTGAATTGGAGATTCGAATTTAATGCTGTGGCTCCCATTTTAAATGGCTTTAACAAGGAAGAAGAGTTTTACTTCTAGATTTTATCTGTCAGAAATCTATATACTTAGTACAATGAGAATCATTTTAAGATTTTCGACGGAAATTTAGTTGTTTGTCGTTTAACACCTACTAATTAGAAGCGTTGAGAACCTGGTAAAATGATGAAAACCAATACTTTGGGGGAAGTAAGAGTGTGTAGTAGCAGAAGTAACTTTAAAGTTTACTTATTAGCATTAATAATTTTGCCATTATTTTCTTCGATATCATATTCTGATACTTTGCGACAAGCCTTGGAAAATTCCTACAATAATAGTGACAAGTTATTGCTTGAAAGAATGTCAGTAAAACAAGCAGATGAATCAGTGGCAAAGGCAGTTGCAGCCAAACGCTTCAATCTATCAGCGAGCCAAAAAGTCTCTTCAGGGTATAATTATTCTGCTGCTTGTGGAGGCTTTTGTAATTCTAATTCAGTTGGTACCAGCCTTTCAGCAAGTATGTCGGTACTTGATGGGGGAAGAGCAGATATACAGATTATAATTGCGACTAAAGAACTAATAGCGAAGCGAATTGGACTGATTGAAATCGAGCAGGATGTACTGCTTTCAGCTGTTAAGGCCTATATGGATATGCGGCGTAGTCTTGAGTTTGTTGCTCTAGAAGAGAACAGTGTCAGGTTGCTTGAAAAAGAAGTCCAAGCTGCTCAAGACAGATTCGAAGTCGGAGAAATAACGAAAACTGATATTAGTTTCGCGGAATCCCGATTGGAGGCAGCTAAAGGAAAACTTGCGAGTCAAATTGGCAATCTTGAGATAGCTACAGAAGCATATCAAATGGTAATTGGAATAGCACCAAAAGAACTCAAGGATCCTCCCCCAACTCCAGATTTGCCACAAACTCTTAACTTGGCCAAATTGGCGGCGGCGAAAAACCATCCTACACTAAGGGCGCTTAAGCACGCCGTTGAGATTGCTGATTTAAAATTAGACCTAACGAGAGCGAATTATAAACCTACTTTTTCTCTGGCTGGAGAGATTACTGATTCTTCGCAAACTAGTAAGCTTTCATCTAACCTTTCCTTCGGTGGTAGAGTGGTGCTTTATCAAGGAGGTGCCAGATCTTCAGAAGAACGGAAAGCGCTCACAGCAGTAGAGAAAGCACGTTCAAACTTAATTTATCAAACTCGCCGAATAGAGCAAGCTGTGGCTACAAGATGGTCAGAGCTTAATATTGCGAGAGCATTGATTGTAGCAAATAATAANCAAATAAGAGCGGCTGAAACTGCNTATAGAGGTGTGAGGGATGAAGCAGAATTTGGATTGCGNACTACGCTTGATATTTTAGATGCAGAGCAAAGTTTAATGGCAGCTAAAGTTCAGTTGGCTTCGACCAGGCGTGATGAGTATGTNGCAGCGTATGAATTGCTAAAATCTGTTGGGTTATTAACTGTTTCAAATTTAAACCTTGANGTCGATGAGTATGATGTANAGCGAAACTACGAACTTGTAAAAGATGCNCCTAGAAAAGGTCANTTTTTTAAATTTGANAACTTGTTGAAAAAGCTNGGANAATAGGCATTCAAATTANTTATTTTGTTAGNTTGATCAGATGATCTAAATCTATATATTTTTCNATATGTTCAGAAAGTAAATCAAGAGTTTTATCTATTTTATCCTNGAAATTCACGTTTGAAAATTTAGCTCCTAATTTGGCGATATATACCGATCTGAACGCATCATTGGAAAAAATTCCATGTAGGTAACATCCTTGGATCTGCCCATTCCTGGATGCAGCAGAAACGTTTTTATTATTAACTTGCAACCAACTGTTGCTCAGGTCGTTACCAGATGATTTTCCAATGTGAATTTCATAACCTTTGACTTGTAAGTTACTATCTCTAGTCATCGCCGTTACTTCTCTTAAAACTTTTTGTTCTGACATTGTAGTTTCAATGTCTAAAAGACCTAAGCCTACGATGCTTCTAGGTGGCCCTTCAATTCCTTTGGGATCATGTATCATTTTTCCTAACATTTGATATCCACCACATATACCTAAGACTTGCCCGCCCCTTCGGACGTGGGCTTGTAAATCAATATCCCAACCCTGTAATCGAAAATCTTCAAGGTCACTCATTGTTGATTTTGAACCAGGTATTAAAACTAACTGAGCATTTTGTGGTAGAGGCGTGCCACGCTCAATAATTTTTAATGTAATGGACGGTTCTATTTTTAGTGGGTCTAAATCATCAAAATTTGCAATTCGACGTAGTTTAGGAACCACAACCGTGATTGGTCCGCCCTCTGAAGATGATATATCCAGGATATCTTCTGCTGGTAAAATATTCGCTTTTTCAAACCAAGGCACTACTCCTAAAGAAGCCCAGTCTGTCCTTTTTTTTATGATAGTTAGTCCATCATCAAATAAGCTAATGTCTCCACGGAACTTGTTGATAATGAATCCTTTTATTCGTTGATTATCGGGAGTGTCCAATATCTCTTTGGTACCTACTAATTGTGCAATTACGCCACCACGGTCGATATCACCAATAATAACAACTGGTACATTTGCTGCTTCTGCAAAGCCCATATTTGCTATGTCACCTTTGCGAAGATTGACTTCAGCAGGACTACCAGCACCTTCAATTATCACAAAGTCATTTTCTTCTTTTATATGGTTAAAGCTTTTCATAACTGCATCTAAGAGCTTAGGCTTCAATTTTGCATATTCACGTGCTTTTACTGTGGCTATTCTTTTCCCACTTACGATTACTTGGCTACCAATTTCAGATTCTGGTTTCAAAAGTACAGGGTTTAAATCACTATGAGGTTTTATTCTTGCTGCAATTGCCTGTAACGCCTGTGCCCGACCAATTTCGCCATGATCTTCAGTTACGGCCGCATTGTTTGACATATTCTGTGGTTTGAATGGGCTAACTTTGTAACCTCGATTGCTCATAGCGCGGCAAATTCCTGCAACCAGTAATGACTTGCCCACATTAGAACCAGCACCCTGTATCATAATTGATTTGCCCATTGGTTTCCTTGTTGATCTTAAGAATGGCTATAAAAACTACTGATAAGTATGAGTTTGTCACAAGTAAATGGATAATATCTTTTCAAAACGACAATAAGTTTGTCGCTTTTGAAATTGATGTCTGAGCCCATGCTATGTATGATAAACTAACAATAGTATTAGCTGTAGCACTACTTGCTGATATAATTCTTCTGTAACAGTACATAGCGAGGCCTAAATATGGATCAAGTTAAATTCACTAAAATGGAAGATGGAGATGCGGAAGATTATACTTTTCTAAATGATCATGAAGTTGAGTATACTAAAGGTACTGCAGATCGCTTATTGAAGGCCTTAGTTAACTTAGATGAGAGCCTCTCAGGTTATCAAGTGACTAGGCTCGGTCATTCTATTCAATCCGCATCAAGAGCTTGGAGAGATGGTGCTGATATCGATTGGATTGTATCGGCGCTCCTACATGATATTGGAGATATCTTTGCACCTTATAATCATGATGAATACGCTGCAACTATTCTCAAGCCATTTGTCAGAGAACAATGTCGATGGGTAGTTGAAAAACATGGTGATTTTCAAATGATCTATTATGGGCACTTAGTGGGTGGCAATCAGCATAAACGCGATAAATTCAAAGACCATAAATTTTTTCAAGATTGTGCGGAGTTTTGTTCAAGATGGGATCAGACTAGTTTTGACCCCTCATATCCTGAATTGCCTTTGGAGTTTTTTCGGCCAATGGTTGAAGAAGTTTTTGCCAGAGAACCTTACAGCAAATCAATAATTGAAGCAGATCCAATGCCACTGTTTGATGCTAAAATAGCAAAAGAAAGAGCTCAATAGTTAGCCTTATGTCTGTTTAACAAAAAATTTTTGTTAAATTTTATCATTTATCACTTATTATTTTTGATTTAACGCATGGAAGGCTTTCGTTTAAGTAAATCCACCTATAAGTAGATGATAAGTAGATGATAGTGGTGTAGCTAAGTATGGAAAAAAACTTCAATCCTAAAATGTCTGAGGCAGGAATTCTATCTGCCTGGATAGAAAGTAAATCTTTCGCTGCCGGTGCAAATGCAAAAAAAGGTGCTAAAAGTTTTTCAATAATGATACCTCCACCAAATGTGACAGGATCCCTGCATATGGGTCATGCGTTTAATAACACATTACAAGATATTTTGATTAGGTGGCACAGGATGCGGGGCTTTGATACTTTATGGCAACCTGGCCAAGATCACGCTGGGATAGCGACGCAGATGGTTGTTGAGCGCAAGCTTGCTCAAGAAAAGTTACCGAGCAGGGAGGAATTAGGGCGCGAGAAATTTCTAGAGAAGGTTTGGGAGTGGAAAGAGGAGAGTGGTGATACAATTGTAAATCAATTAAAAAGGTTAGGAGCCTCCTGTGATTGGGATCGAAACAGATTTACAATGGATAAAGGATTTCACGATGCCGTTTTGAAGGTCTTTGTGGAAATGTATAATAAGGGGTATATTTACAGGGGAAAAAGGTTGGTCAACTGGGATCCACATTTTGAAACCGCAATTTCTGATCTTGAAGTCGAGAATATTGAAACTGATGGAAAATTCTGGCACTTCAAATACTTATTGGAAGGTGGCGAAACGTATACTTATGTGGAGAAAGACGACGACGGTCAAATCATATTGGAGGAAGAGAGAGACTTTATTTCAATAGCAACTACTAGACCAGAAACAATGTTGGGTGACGGTGCAGTTGCAGTGCATCCGAATGATCTTCGATATGCTTCCATAATTGGTAAGCAAGTCCATTTACCCTTATGTGATAGAACAATACCAATTATTTCAGATGAGTATCCTGACCCAAATTTTGGTTCAGGTGCAGTAAAAATTACAGGTGCTCATGACTTTAATGATTATGAGGTAGCTGAGCGTAATGATATCCCTCTTTATGCCCTGATGGATACAAAAGGAAATATGCGTATTGATGATGCATTAGATAATTTAGTACCAATAAAATATCGAGGATTATCACGCTCTGATGCAAGAAAATCAGTGGTTGATGATATTGATAAATTAGGTTTGCTTATAAGAATCGAAGATAAGAAAGTGATGCAACCTTTTGGTGATAGATCGAAGGTTGTAATAGAGCCCATGCTTACTGACCAATGGTTTGTAGATGCAAAGAAAATTGTTGGGCCAGCGATTGATGCCGTCAAGAATGGACGAACAAAAATCTTACCTGAAAGAGATAGAAAAGTTTATTTTCACTGGTTAGAAAATATTGAGCCTTGGTGTATTTCCAGACAACTTTGGTGGGGTCATCAAATACCAGTCTGGTATGATAATGCTGGTAATCAATATTGCGCTACTTCGGAGGAAGAAGCAGTTTTGATGGCTGGTGGGGAAAAACTCACACGTGACCCTGATGTTTTAGATACATGGTTTTCGTCAGGTCTTTGGCCTATTGGAACATTAGGATGGCCTGAAGATACTAAAGAGTTTGGCAAGTATTTCCCCACAGATGTTTTAGTTACTGGGTTTGATATCATTTTCTTCTGGGTCGCACGTATGATGATGATGCAATTAGCCGTGGTTGAAAAAGAACCTTTTCATACTGTTTATGTTCACGCACTTGTTCGGGATGAGCATGGCAAAAAGATGTCAAAATCTCTAGGTAATGTTCTAGACCCACTTGAGCTAATAGATGAATATGGGGCTGACGCTGTTAGATTTACGTTGACAGCAATGGCTGCTATGGGCCGTGACTTGAAATTATCCACTCAAAGAGTTGTTGGTTATAGAAATTTCGGAACAAAATTGTGGAATGCCGCCCGGTTTGCTGAATTTAATGAATGTAAACCAGACAAAAACTTTAATCCTAATATGATTTCGCAAACCTTAAACAAATGGATAATTGGTGAGGTGGCAAAGTGTCGAGAGGCGATGGATGATGCGCTTGATCAATATAGATTTAATGATACAGCAAATATACTTTAT
>NYTF01000059.1 GCA_002683355.1 Paracoccaceae bacterium
TTGGGATGCGTTGGGGCTCCTTTGGGGATGCTTTGGTTCCAACTTTATTCGTACTGTCTGGGGTATTTGAGTTTGAGTTAACAAGTATCCTTGCGACGTCTGGCATTTTGGCTGCAATTATTGGATTAGCAATACAAGCTAACCTTAGCAATATTTTGTCGGGCGTATTTGTTAATATTGAGAGACCATTTAGCCCAGATGAGTATGTTTCAATCAATGATATGAGCGGTAAAGTTATAGATGTTACATGGAGATCTACTAGAATAAGAACATTTGAAAATACTGAAATAACCATCCCAAATGAATTGGTTGCGAGTTCTGTTATTAACAACTGGAGCCGCACTGATGAGACTAACCTGAGTGAAGGATTTAGATTATTTAATTCATTATCTTTTAATCCAAAGCATGATCCGCGGCATATAAGTCAATTACTCCAGAATGCGCTAAAAAAGGTAAAGCCAGTCGATGGTAGGGATCAGTTAGACTTTCAATGGGTAAAATTTTCAGATGTTGATGAGTATGGCCTGAAGTTCTTGATTGGATTTGATTGTACTGATCTTTTTATGAAAACCTCTCAACAAGACTCTGTAATGTTAGAATTGCATAAAACTTTGCAGCATGCGGGGATAAGTATGACTGTAGGCCGTTTATATAGTCAAATGGATGCTGATGTAGGTTTAGAAGCTTTACAGTCTTCCCGAGTTTCAGAGGATTTTGAAGACCAGTTTTCAGCTGAATTCAATCCTTACAATGAGGCTATTAAAAACAAAGTTTTACTAAGAAAAGTTCCAATCTTCATGTCGATGGATGATGATGAGCTCTCTTTNCTCTCTGAGAGTTGCAAAAGAATTCATTTCAAGGATGGCGAAATGATCATCAAGCAAAATGAGCCGGGTAGTAGCTTNTATATCGTGGCTGATGGCGTAGTTAGTGTTCAGCTTGACGTNGAGAATGGACANCGAAAAATCGTATCAAAATTAGGTGTTGGAGATTTTTTNGGAGAGATGTCACTAATGACTGGTGAGCCACGGACGGCGAATATTATTGCAGAAAGCCCAACTGTTACAATNAATGTTGAAAAAGAAATAATTAAAAAATTATTNGCAAATAATACTCATTTTTTTGATACTGTTTCTGATATCTTAGCAAAAAGAAAAATTGATTTGGAAAATATAAAAGTTATGGGTTCTGAAAACAATAAAGCAGTAAAAAGTTTGGCAGTAGAAATGAANAAAGCGATAATGCACTTTCTGAGTTAAATCTTATGTTAGTCTTTGACTGAACCTTGATTTTTTCCATTAAGCATATCTATTNGTTGCTGTTNTAGAATCCGGTCTCTTTTTCCAAGGTAAGAGCCCCAAGTCGTTACACAGAATGGTACGCAGTAAGTGAGAAGAATCTTTGCAATTGGAGGGTATTTGCCAGATAAAATGGTGTCTCCGTGATTTATTGNAGCAAGTATAGTGCCAACAACGCACGCCGTTAAGAATGCTTTTTTTGGGGTTCCATCAGTAAATGCGAGATCAAAAAATCTGGTTGAATACTTTTTATCCATCAANAAGTCCGTTNATCTTAAAATTGCAACTTTGTAGGAAGAAAGTAGNNTCATTTCTAGAAATTATTTTTAAATTGAACATTAGTTATCACTTTNCGTTNCGTTTGGAACCAAAGTTTCGAATTTTGTGCTTACTGCTTTNAGTTCTTCAATTGCAGATCGAATATCTGANACATCAAAAACATCTATATCTATGTGCTTTCCACGGTGCGAATATGTTTGTCTTTGCTCTTTGTGTTTATCAGAGATGAAATCTTTCACTAAATGGATGCCAATNGGCCTTGCGAAACCTTTTAAAGTCAACTCATCAAAGTACTCAGTTTTTATTTGTCCCTTCACTAAGTTATTTGTAGTTTCAGAAATCAAAATTTCATTGACTGGAGCCTTTCCTTCTAATCGTGCGGAAATATTTACAGGCCCACCAAGGGCTGTATAGTCCATTCTTTGGTTTGAACCAAAATTTCCAACAGTACAGTGACCAGTTGCTATTCCCACTCGAATATCTAACCCGCCTTTTACACCATTCCTTATCCAGTATTCGCGCAACTCCTCCACTCTTGCTTTCATTCTCAGTGCCATCTCAANGCAACTTAATGCGTCTTGTTCNTCACCCATTGATTCTGGATCTCCAAAGAANACCATAACAGCATCTCCAATGAATTTATCAATTGTGCCACCACATTCTAATGCAATAGTGGTCATTTCTGACAGATAATTATTTATAATTTGCGCAAGTTTTTCAGGCTCTAATGCATCACTTAAGTCCGTAAAATTAACAATGTCGGAAAAAAACACTGTTAGATTTTTTCTTTTGTGGGTTGTCACTGAACTTTCATCATTAGAAAAAATACTCTTATAAACTTGTGGTGATAAGTATTTCGCAAGTCTGTTTGCTATATTTTCTAAATGGATACTCTTTTCTTCAATGATGGCCTGGTCTCTAAGTTTTTGATCTAATAACTCTTCTTTTTCAGCTCGCAATTTATGTTCAACTGTTCGATCAACAAACTGTCCTTGTATACCATTCAAAAAAGAAAAATCTCTATTTTTAGTTACAGCTGATAATAATGAATAGACTTTCTCCTCACCTTCAATAATCAATTCAATCCGTGGGATTAGGACTCGGCCATCTGTTTTTAAACCATTTTCGAATTCGTCAATTATTTTTCCATCAACCCCCAACTGTTCCAAAACACTTGGAAATAAAATATTTGTTACATTTTTAAGAACAGGGAAGAACTTTTTGAAATTTCTATTGACGCGAAGCACTTCTAACTCGTTAGACGCAAAGTAAGCAGCGGTTATTGCATTTGAAAAATTAAAGAAACTGAGATCTATTACGCTATCTCTTTTTATAAACTCTTCCAATGTCATTTATAAATCATTTCAAGTTATTTATGTTTTTCTTAATCATGAAATCATATTCAAAGCGTCAACCAAATGTTGTTTTGGTTCAGGTTTTTCATACTGTTGACCTTTTAGATACTGGTCAACTGTCTCACCTGATAAGTTCAATGCCTGAGCAAGTAATTCCGTTGCTTTTTCTTTATCATTCAACTTTGAATAAGAAGCCGCTGAATAGAAAAGACTATTTTTTGTTGCAGATTTCAGTTTTGAAAAACTTTTGATCGCGTTTTCAAAATCATTCATACAAAAGTTAACAATACCTTCATCCTCAAATAACACATCAGGACAAAATGGATCTAATCTCATTGCACGTTTTATTTCTTCCAATGCCTGCTCTGGTTCGCCCATGTAAATTAANGCAGTTGCGTATTTAGCTGCAATGTATGCATCNCTAGGGCAAAGATCTTTAGCCTTTTCATGATGATATCTGCCAGATTGAAAATCGCCACTGATCATTTTAATTGATCCCATTATTCTGTGAGCCTCTGCTTCTTCAGGATCAATCTCAAGCGCTCTGCTGACGGAATCAGAACATTCCTCCATCCAATTGGAACCGGCTGCTTCCTTGTCCCATGATTGATAGTTAGCAAGAGAGCAAGCTCTCCACGCGTGAGCTCTAGCATAATTTGGGTCTAATTCAGTAGCTTGTTTAAATAGCGAATAAGCCTTTTCAGCACTATCTTTTGTGGCTCCAGCTTTTCGATGATGTTCTAGGCCTTGTAAAACTAAATCATATGCTGCTAAATTTTCTGGTCTTGAAGATACAAGTTGCTGAACTTGGTCTGCATCTACTCGACCAACTATTGTGGAAATAATTGTTGCAATTAACTCATCTTGAATATCAAAAATCTCATCTATGGTCGTGTCGTAATTACTAGACCAGACAGTGCTTTCTTTTTCTGCTGATATTAGGCTGGTGCTTATACGCATTCTTGGCCCCATTTTCCTAACGCTTCCCTCGAGAATGTAACGAACACCTAATTCCTTACCAATTTCTTTTGGTTTTTTATCCTTGTCACGNTAGGCAAAGCTTGCGCTACCAGAAACAACAAGAAGTTTTCTAAATTGAGACAATGAAGAGATTAAATCTTCAGAAAAACCTTCACAGAAATAAGCTTGCTCCTCGTCTGTGCTCAAACTTTTAAACATCATAACTGCCAATGAACCAGCTTCAGCTTTTTCTATTTGTATCTGTGGAGCGTCGTTATGCTGATGATAGCGTCCAGCACCTTTAAATTGCAGTACAAAAAAAGCTTCTACCGGGATTTCAATATTTTTTAACTCAAGTTCACCTACAGACTCAAATGACGCTTTCACCTTTTGGCTAACCATATCAAATACAGTTTTAGAAATACATATTCCATCTGGTTCTGCTTTTGCTTCTAATCGTGCAGCAACATTTATGGCATCTCCATATAAGTTGTCTCCAGAGATCATCACATCACCCAAATTTAATCCAATTCTGAATCGCATTTTTTGATGTTCAGGGAGTGCCTCATTAATTAACTGCATTTTGCTTTGAATTGTAATTGATGCTTCAGTAGCTTTTACNGGGCTATCAAATTCTGCAATAACGCTATCACCAGCAGAGCCAAACATTCTACCATTCTGTTCGATGATGACTTGATCTATTATCTCTCTACGTTGTTTTAAAACGGCTAATGTTATATCTTCATCTGCAGCCATTAGCTTGCTAAAGCCCACAACGTCTAATGCAAAAATAGTGCTTAATTTTCGTTCCATTCTACGATACCCCAGGTCAGCTTTTGATCAGCAAAATCTAAAATTATGCTTATTTGTTCTAAAATATATTTTTAAGTTTTAATTATTTCGTCTATATTATTCACTATTTGAAATAGTGCAAATCAATATTTATCTATATATGGTTTTTAATAATTACTTTATTGACGTTTAATTAAATTAAAATGACGACTTTTATCACCTTTTTGGGATTGAACTATTGTTACGAGGATGATTATTGAGTCTCTAGAGGAAAAATTTTTAACTTAATTGGGATAGATTGGTACGTTATTCTTATGCAGAACTATTCAATATTTTCCTTGGCAAAAAATGCATTTAATGGGCATAAAAATTGGCAAAAAGCGTGGCGGAGTCCACCTCTNAAAGAAGAATATGACGTTATAATAATTGGTGCTGGTGGCCATGGTTTGGCTACTGCATATTATTTGGCTAATGAATATGGCGTTAAAAATGTTGCTGTTTTAGAGCGGGGTTGGCTCGGTGGNGGCAATGTGGCNCGAAATACAGTTACCGTTCGTTCTAATTATTTACGTGACCAATCCATTCCATTTTATGTTAAATCAGTAAGCCTTTACGAAGGTTTAACGAAGAACCTAAATTTTAATATGATGCATTCAAAGAGAACAATGGTCGATGTGGTTCATAATTATCCAAAAATGCGTGACTTAAGGCGTCGTCAGTTAACGATGGATATTTATGGTTCAACTTATGAGAAGATTTCGACAGAGCAGGTTCGGAAACTTATTCCCGCTTTAACCGGAGGTGGCCCAAGTTCCAGATTACCTATAATTGGTGGAATGGTGCACAAAGATGCTGGAGTGAATAGGCATGATGCTGTTGCTTGGGGGTATGCGCGAGCAGCAGATGCAATGGGTGTGGAAATGCATCAACAGACTGGTGTAAATTCTATAATCCGAGGGACTGATGGAAGAGTAGAGGGGGTCGATACGGTAAAAGGAATAGTTAAAGCAAAAAAAGTTATAGTAGCAGTATCTGGGCATACGACTACAATAACAGAAACTGCCGGATTAAGATTACCACTTAGAACCATGAATTTAACAGCATTCGTGTCAGAACCTGTCAAACCTTTAGTGGACGTTATAGTTAATTGTTCAGACTTGGGCTTTTATTTTAGTCAATCAGACAAAGGTGAAATGGTAATTGGGGGCGCACCAGATTCTGCTCAAAGTTTTAGGAGAGATATAAAACAACATGTATTTGAAGATACAGTAGGAGCCATGTTGGAATTATTTCCAGCATTTAAAAAATTAAAGCTTTTAAGACAATGGGGCGGGCATTTAGATATAACGCCAGACGCTTCACCAATAATGGATGAAACAAGTGTGTCCGGTTTGTACGTAAGTGCTGGCTGGTGGGGGGGATATAAGGCGATTCCTGCTGGTGGTTTGACTATGGCTCATCATGTAGCAACAGGTTCTCCGCATCCATTGATGTCTGACTTTTCGTTTAACAGGTTCAAAAATTTAGATTATATTTTGGAAACTGGAACTACAACTGCGCGCTGATAGGTGAAAATATGTTATTAATAAAATGTCCATTTTGTGGGGAGCGCAATGAAACAGAGTTTGTTTATGGTGGACCTGTTGGGTCTGATCGGCCAGACGCAAATGCAGTCTCTGATACTGAATGGGTAGATTTTTTAACAATGGTGCCAAATCCGATGGGCCCAGTAGATGAAAAATGGTGGCATGCAAGGGGTTGTGGTAAATGGTTTATTGTTACTAGAGATACTGTGACTCATCACATCTTGGAGAACCAAGATGTCAAATAAGAATCGATTAAAAAGTGGAGGAAGAATTGATCGTTTAGCGAAGATTAATTTTCTCTTTAATGGCAAAAAGTACTCAGGATTTAAGGGAGATACTTTAGCCTCTGCGCTGATTGCTAATGATATTAAAGTAATCGCAAGAAGCTTTAAGTATCATCGTCCAAGGGGAATTATTGGAGTGGGGGTTGAAGATCCTGCGTCATTGATTGAACTTCTAGGAGAT
>NYTF01000060.1 GCA_002683355.1 Paracoccaceae bacterium
TGGTAAGTTAATGAAATCTTATTTAACAGTAGCACAAGATTGTGGCTCTTGCTCTCAGGAATTCCATTTTCAACGTGCAGATGATGGACCAGCCTACATCACAATTTTGGTGTTGGGTCATTTACTGGTACCATTGATATTNGTCTGTTATGAAATGTTCAGACCAGAACCTGTGGTAATGGCGCTTGGATTAAGTGGTATAGCAATTATTCTCGCGCTGCTTCTTTTGCCCAGGATCAAAGGCGCCTTAATTGGACTACAGTGGGCTAAGCGAATGCATGGATTTTGAGAGTTGCTGAAATATATCTTATAACTTAACATGTNATGCTCATGATAAAGAAACAGGTTTTCATGCAAAAAATAGATATAAAAAATGCTGCTACTATCATTTTACTTCGCGGCTCAAGAGAAAATCCACAAGTGCTGATGGGTCAAAGAGGTAAAAATGCCTCATTTATGCCAAATAAATTTGTCTTCCCGGGCGGTGCTTTGGACCCTAGTGATTCTGAAATTGATTTTGAAGAAAAGATCTCAGAAACATGTTTGGAAAAATTGAAATTAAAAGCAGATATTTCAATAGCTCAACCTCTAATTGCTGCAGGGATTAGAGAGTTATGGGAAGAGACAGGTTTGATTTTAGGAACGAATTGGAATAAAAATATAAGTTTAATTCCAGAAAATTGGAAAGGCTTTTTTGCATCAGGTTATCAGCCTAATGCTAAAAATATTGANTTTGTTTTTCGTGCTATTACGCCTCCAGGTCGCTCGAGACGTTTCGANGCAAGATTTTTTTTAGTAAATTCTGATAATATAGTAGGTGATCTAGACGATTTTTCAAACGCGTCTGGAGAGCTTAGTCACTTGCAGTGGATAAAGATAAATTCTACCAAAGATCTTGATCTTCCTTTCATCACAGAAATAGTGTTAAAAGAGGTTTCATCGATAATAAAAGGAGACGNNAATGATGGGATACCGTTTTATTATCATGATTCGGGTACATCTCACTTTCAGCGTTTGTAAAATATGGTTATTTCGTTAAACTATATATTCGAATATCNGTTAATAGATTCGTTTTAATTAGATTAATTTTATTGTAAACATGAGACAAAGATTTTTTGAGGAGACAGTTTATGAATCAACACCTGAATGCCAATGATATTAGTGCAGTAGTTGAAACTGACAGGGCCCATATTTGGCACCATTTAAGTCAGCANGCNGCCTATGAGAATGTTGATCCAAGGATTATTGTTGAAGGTAAGGGTATGAGGGTATGGGATGCGCATGGAAAAGAGCATATAGATGCNGTATCAGGTGGTGTTTGGACAGTAAATGTTGGTTATGGTCGTGAGAGTATTGCGAATGCAGTTCGGGACCAACTTATAAAACTCAATTATTTTGCGCAGACCGCTGGCTCAATTCCTGGCTCGATGTTTGCTGAGAAATTACTTCAAAAGATGCCAGGCCTGAGCCGTGTATATTATGCAAACTCTGGTTCTGAAGCGAATGAAAAAGTATTCAAAATGGTTAGGCAGATTTCTGAGAAAAAGTANGGTGGCAAGAAAAATAAGATTTTATTTCGTGATCGTGATTATCATGGAACTACTATCACTTGTCTATCCGCTAGTGGTCAACCTCAACGCGCTGCGCAATATGGNCCATTCACGCCTGGATTTGTTCAAGTNCCACATTGCTTGGAGTATCGTAGCCAATTTGAAGATTCNGATCATTATGGAGAGCAAGTGGTTAAGGCTACNGAAGANGTTATNTTGAGAGAAGGCCCNGATTCTATTGGCCTGATGTGTTTAGAGCCAGTGACTGCAGGCGGGGGAGTNATCACTCCGCCAGATGGTTATTGGGAAGGTATTCAGNCTTTNTGTAAAAANTATGATATTTTACTTCATATNGATGAAGTAGTCTGTGGAGTTGGCAGGACAGGTACTTGGTTTGGNTATCANCATTATGGCGTANAGCCTGATTTTGTNACAATGGCNAAAGGCGTGGCTTCTGGTTACGCTGCTATTAGTTGCGCNGTAACTACCGAAGCAGTGTTTGAGATGTTTAAAGACAATTCTGATGATCCTTTAAATTATTTNAGAGANATCTCTACATTTGGTGGTTGNACNGCTGGTCCAGCNGCAGCGCTCGAAAATATTAAAATAATAGAAAATGAAAATTTNCTCACCAATACTGTGGAAATGGGAGACTATACTTTAGATCAACTAAAACATTTACAAGAAAAACATAAAGTTATCGGTCAGGTCCGTGGTAAAGGTTTATTCTTGGGAGCAGAGTTGGTGAAGGATCGAGAAAGCAGGGAGCCGATGGACGAAAAGTTGGTCGCCGCTGTTACTGCTAACTGCATGGCACAAGGGGTGATAATTGGTATGACAAACAGATCGTTACCGGGGTTGAACAATACTTTATGTTTATCACCCGCACTCATTGCTACCAAAGACGATATAGATGAGATAATTACCTCAATGGATATTGCGCTGTCGTCTGTATTTGGTTGAGTAAAACAACTGTTTATCTATTTGATGTTATGTGATGCCACGACTTTGATAAGTGTCACAAATTTTTTGAAAAGGATTATTTTGTATGAAAATGACAACTGAAGAAGCATTTGTAAAAATTTTGCAAGTTCATGGAATACAGCATGCATTTGGAATAATTGGATCTGCAATGATGCCTATCTCAGATTTATTTCCGTTAGCAGGAATTAAGTTCTGGGATGCAGCTCATGAATGTAATGCTGGAATGATGTCAGATGGGTACACCCGCGCTTCTGGAAAAATGTCAATGATGATTGCACAGAATGGACCTGGAATAACCAATTTTGTTACACCAGTAAAAACAGCTTATTGGAACCACACACCTTTGTTACTGGTCACACCTCAAGCAGCTAACAAAACAATGGGGCAAGGTGGCTTTCAAGAGGTTGAGCAAATGGCTTTATTTAAAGACATGGTTGCCTATCAGGAAGAAGTCAGAGACCCTTCTCGGATAGCAGAGGTTCTAAATAGAGTAATTATGCAATCTAAACGCGCATCTGCCCCAGCTCAAATTAATGTTCCAAGGGATTATTGGACTCAAGTTATTGATATTGAGTTACCAGCTGTTGTGGATTTTGAATTACCAAGCGGTGGAGAAGAAGCGATCAATAAAGCTGCAGATTTGTTAAGTAATGCAAAAAATCCAGTTATTTTAAATGGTGCTGGTGTCGTTATTGGAGATGCAATTCCAGCGTCCATGAGGTTAGCAGAACGCTTAGATGCTCCAGTTTGTTGCGGATACCAGCATAATGATGCATTCCCTGGCTCACACCCATTATTTGCTGGGCCACTTGGTTACAATGGATCAAAAGCAGCAATGGAGCTCATTTCTCAAGCTGACGTTGTTTTAGCACTTGGAACGAGACTTAATCCATTTTCTACTTTGCCTGGATATGGCATTGATTATTGGCCTAAAAATGCATCTATTATTCAAGTAGATATAAATGCTGATAGGATAGGACTAACAAAGCCTGTTACTATAGGTATCATTGGTGATGCAAAAAAAGTAGCGTCCTCTCTGTTAGAAAAACTTGACTCAAAAGCTGGAGATAATGGGCGGCAAGAAAGACGAACTGTGATTTCTAAAACCAAGTCAGTATGGGCGCAAGAATTAACATCTATGGATCATGAGGATGATGACCCAGGAACGTCCTGGAACGAGAGAGCAAGAGGTAGGGAGCCAGAAAAAATGTCTCCAAGAATGGCATGGAGAGCTATTCAATCTGCTTTGCCTGTAGACGCAATAATTTCGTCTGATATAGGAAATAACTGTGCCATTGGGAATGCATACCCCACCTTTGAAGATGGTAGAAAGTACTTAGCTCCTGGTCTTTTTGGACCATGTGGGTATGGGTTTCCTTCGATTTGTGGTGCAAAAATTGCTTGTCCTAATGTTCCGGTGGTAGGATTCGCGGGTGATGGGGCTTTCGGTATTTCAATGAATGAGATGGTAAGTTGTGGGAGAGATGATTGGCCTGGTATTACGATGGTTATATTTCGAAACTATCAGTGGGGAGCTGAGAAACGAAATACAACCCTTTGGTATGAGGATAATTTTGTTGGCACAGAATTAGACACTGGAGTGTCTTATGCAAAAATTGCAGAATCATGTGGTTTGGTTGGGGTTCAGGTGGCAGATATGGATTCATTAACTGACACCCTTCATGCGGCGGTAAAAGCGCAGATGGATGAGAATAAAACTACATTTATTGAAGTAATATTGAATCAAGAACTAGGTGAACCCTTTAGGCGTGACGCGATGAAGAAACCAGTGTCCGTTGCTGGAATAAATCCCTCAGACATGCAGAATCAGGCTTAGTGTTAATAATTAAAGCTATTAATGAAAATNGAGCTTATCATCATCTGTTTNTTTAATTAGAGATTACATAATCATAGGATTTGGGTGATTTGGAAGGTTGAAAATTTGATGGAGCGCTCACCGTTTTTAAGTTCGAAAGAAATAATCTGTTCAGCAGATCTTCTNGCTCGTGCGCTCAAATTTAAAAAACCAAATGTTGTGGTGGCAAATGCAGNCTCTGAACTTCCAATGAAAGCCGCTTTTGAGGCAACAGTGGCTGATCTTATAACACCAATTTTTGTTGGGGACATCATNAAGATAAATAATGAGGCTCATAAATTGAATTGGGATATATCAAGCTTTGAAGCAATAAGTGCTGATGGTGAGGAAAATAGTGCCAAGATAGCAGCAGAATTATGTGGATTTGGTCATGGTGACATTTTAATGAAAGGTGATTTGCATTCTGATGTTTTCATGAAAGCAACCTTAACCAAAGACTCTGGATTGAGAACTGGNCGGAGGTTAGTGCATTCTTTTTTAATTACTCACCCTAGTGATAAGCGCCCTATTTTAATATCTGACGCAGCTGTCAATATAAAACCAAGCTTAGTAACTAGAAAAGAGGCAACACGTTTTGCTGTGGAGATATTTCACGCTTTAGGACACGAACGTCCTAAAGTAGCCTTTCTGTCTGCTACTGAGACCCCTATTAGTACCATGGAAAGCAGCCTAGATGCGGTTACTTTGAGNAAATGGGCAACGGCTGAGATTCAAGATGCAGATTTCTCTGGGCCGTTAGCCTTAGATTTGATCTTATCTTCTGAGAGTGCTCGCGTGAAAGGATTATCGAAAGATCGAGTGGCAGGGAATGCAGATGCAATAATAGTCCCAGATATTGTTTCTGGTAATGCAATTTTTAAATCTTTAGTTTATTTAGCNGGAGGCTGCGCGGCTGGGATTGTTAATGGTGCTAAAGTGCCGATATTATTAACTAGTCGATCAGATCCTGCTGCTGCTAGAATAGCTTCTATAGCTTTGGCAACAATTTTAACTAACAGATAAATAATATAGTGTTGTAATTTGATTTTTTAGCTGTGCATTATATCTTAATATCATTATATAATGTCTAACATTTGTAATCTTAAACATGGTCATTTCAGAAATAAAAAAGGTTAATAAAGTGAGTAAGTNCGTNCAACCTGAATTAGATTTAAGTCCAAAGGTTAGTGATGAAATCCGAAAGACAACTTGTTATATGTGCGCTTGTCGATGTGGTATAAATGTTCACATGCAAAGTGGTAAGGTTAAGTATATCGAGGGTAATAAGGATCACCCAGTTAACCAGGGAGTGCTTTGTGCAAAAGGTTCAGCTGGGATTATGCAAATTTATTCACCCGCACGCCTGCGCGCACCAATGAAAAGAGTGGGGCCCCGAGGTAGTGGAGCTTTTGAAGAAATCAGCTGGGATGAAGCGCTTGGAATTGCCACTGATTGGTTGGGTCCAGTTAGAGAAAAAGATCCAAAAAAGTTGGCTTTTTTTACGGGNCGAGATCAATCACAATCATTTACCAGTTGGTGGGCGCAAGCATATGGAACTCCTAATTATGCCGCTCATGGTGGATTCTGCTCTGTGAACATGGCGGCTGCGGGAATCTATACATTGGGTGGTGCGTTCTGGGAATTTGGACAGCCAGATTGGGATCGTACAAAATTATTTATGATTTTTGGTGTAGCTGAAGATCACGATAGTAATCCAATAAAGATGGGTTTGGGTAAGTTGAAAAAACGAGGTGCTAAAGTTATTGGAGTAAATCCAATCCGAACTGGGTATAATGCGATAGCAGATGAATGGGTTGGAATAACACCAGGAACCGATGGTTTATTTATTTTATCTTTAGTGCACACGCTTATGAAAGCTGGTAAAATTGATCTAGATTATCTCATTCGTTATACCAATGCCCCATATCTGATCGATAGTGACCCAGATTCAGCAGCTTATGGTTTGTTTATCAGAGACGAAGCAGGGGAACCATTAGTACTTGATCGGAAGACAAAAAAGGCAGTTGCTTGGAATACGGTAGGTGTAAGTCCAGATTTGTCAGGCCGATATCGAAAAGGTGGAATNAGTCACATTTCTGTATTTCAACTATTAACCAAAAGATATTTGTCTGAGGAATATTCTCCNGAGACTGTGGAAAAA
This sequence comes from Paracoccaceae bacterium, assembly GCA_002683355.1. GTDB lineage: Bacteria > Pseudomonadota > Alphaproteobacteria > Rhodobacterales > Rhodobacteraceae. Next base: position 6,551 of record NYTF01000060.1, read on the forward strand.
GCAGTAGGAGTTTCAGCTAACAGAATAAAAAAAATAGCAGCTGAACTTGCTCGTGTGGCGTTTGAAGAAGAAATAANAATTGATCAAAAATGGACAGATTTCCGTGGGGAAAAGCACGAAAAAATGATTGGAAGGCCTGTAAGCTTTCATGCGATGAGGGGGATTTCTGCTCATTCAAATGGTTTTCAAACTTGTAGATCTCTTCATCTACTTCAGATTCTTTTGGGTAGTGTTGAGGTGCCAGGTGGTTTTCGATTTAAACCCCCGTACCCAAANCATTCTAAAAATCATCCAAAACCACANTGCAAAGTTACTCCTGGTCAACCTCTTGATGGGCCGCATTTGGGNTATATTCAAGGGCCAGAAGATTTATGNATCGATGATAATGGTAAGCCAATCCGAGTAGATAAAGCATTTTCTTGGGAAAACCCAATGTCTGCTCATGGTTTGATGCATATGGTTATTAGCAACGCCTACGCTGGTGACCCTTATGAAGTTGACGTTATGTTNATGTATATGGCTAATATGTCTTGGAACTCGTCTATGAATACGACTGGTGTTATGGAGATGCTAACTGCCAAAAATAATAATGGTGAGTATAAAATACCAAAATTAATTTATTCGGATGCATACTCTTCTGAAATGGTTGCTTATGCTGATTTAATCTTACCTGACACAACATACATGGAGAGACATGATTGTATTAGTCTTTTAGATCGACCAATTTGTGAAGCGGAGGCAGCCGCAGATAGTATTAGGTGGCCTGTAATAGACCCAGATCGAGATGTGAGGGGGTTTCAGTCAGTTTTATTAGATCTGGGCGCAAGGTTAGAATTGCCAGGGTTTATCAATGATCAAGGTGAGCCAAAATTTAAGGATTATGCCGATTATATAGTAAATCATGAACGCCGGCCTGGTGTTGGCCCACTTTCCGGGTTTAGAGGGAAAAATGGTGAACAGGAGGGNAGGGGAGATCCAAACCCAAATCAGATACAAGCATATATTGATAATGGTGGATTTTGGAAAAAAGATATCCCAGAATCAGCACAATTTTTTAAACCTTGGAATTCTGAATATCAGGATTGGGCCGTAGATATAGGACTTTTTGATAAGCCTGCTCCATATGTTTTTGACATTTATATAGAGCCGATGCAAAAATTTATTTTATCTGCGAAGGGCCNGGGTCCTACCCAACCTCCAGATCATCTGCGGAAGCAGATATTAGATACAATGGACCCGTTACCTATCTGGTATGACAGTTTTGAAAATCAAATTACGGACGTTGATGAATATCCCATCCATGCGTTGACCCAACGACCGATGGCAATGTACCACAGTTGGGGCAGTCAGAATGCCTGGTTAAGACAAATTCATGGATATAACCCNATGTATTTACCAAAGAAAATCTGGGAAAATAATAATTTTAATGATGGTGATTGGGCATTAATTAGTTCGATGCATGGGTCGATTAAGGTTCNAGTCGCTCGAATGGACGCATTAAATGAGAATACAATTTGGACTTGGAATGCTATTGGAAAGCGTAGAGGAGCCTGGGCTTTGGACGNCAACGCTACAGAATCTAATAAAGGATTTTTGTTGAATCATATTATTCACGAATTGTTACCACCAAAAAAAGATGGAATGCGTTGGTCAAACAGCGATCCTATAACGGGACAAGCAGCGTGGTTTGATCTTAGGGTTAAGATTAAGAAAATAGACCAGGNAAGTCATGTAGAGCCTTATCCGATTGCACAAAAATCTCCTGTAGGATCTGCCCCTAAAGATGTTAAGTATGGACAAGAATTTAATGACTGAATTACCTGAATCAACGCGAAAAAAGCTAGGCCTTGTAATAGATTTAGATACTTGTGTTGGGTGTCATGCTTGCGTNGTTAATTGCAAAGAATGGAATACTTCTAATTATGGTTCGCCTTTGTCAGATATTGATGCATATGGTAGTAATCCNGTAGGAACCTTTTTNAATNGGATCCATACTTATGAAGTCANACCTCAAATTGGTCCTGCGCAAACAGTACATTTTCCTAAATCATGNTTGCATTGTGAAGACGCGCCATGTGTCACAGTCTGTCCAACGGGAGCGAGTTACAAAAGAGTTGAAGACGGGATAGTTTTGGTTAATGAGAGTGACTGCATAGGCTGTGGCTTATGTGCTTGGGCATGTCCGTATGGAGCACGCGAGCTAGACCTTGCAGAAGGTGTTATGAAAAAATGCACGTTATGCGTTGATAGAATATATAACGAAAATATCCCAGAAGAGGATCGTGAACCTGCTTGTGTAAGAACCTGTCCAGCAAATGCTCGGCATTTTGGTGACTTTGCTGATCCTGAGAGTAACGTTAGTATCTTAACCAAGGAACGCGGTGGTTTAGATCTTATGCCTGAGCAGTCAACCAAGCCGGTTAACAAATATTTACCTCCACGGCCTAAAGCAGATATCCTCACAGATGGTGATATAGATATCCTCTCACCATTTCTCAATCCTATTGCGTCTGAGCCTGTTGGGTTTCTGAGCTGGGTGGATAAAGCATTGGATAAACTCTAATGCATCCAGCTCCATCAGTTATAATTTTTACAATTTTGTCAGGTTTAGGTTTTGGGTTGTTTATCTTTCTGGGCATTGGGCTACCTACAGCAACAGGATGGGAAGCATTTTTTTTATTTTTTTTAGCTTATGGATTTTCTATAATTGGNTTGCTCAGCTCCACTTTTCATCTTGGGAATCCACAAAGATTTTTAAAAGCATTTAGTCAATGGCGCACAAGCTGGTTAAGTAGAGAGGGTATCTTATCAGTGGCCACATTGGTCTTAATGGCACCATTTGCAATTGGAAAAATATTTTTTGAAATAGAATACTTTGCNTTAGGGTTNATAGCTTCGNTTTTATCTATTTTGACAATAGTATGCACATCGATGATCTATGGCCAATTAAAAACTGTACCAAGGTGGAACACAACTTTTACCCCGATTTTATTTATTTTATATAGTTTGGGTGGTGGTGCAATTTTAGCATCGCAGGTAGNGTTTGCAGCTTATACTTTAATTTTTTGCAGCATTTTCCAAATATTTGCATGGATCAAAAGTGATAAATATTTTGATAAATCAGGGTCAAATTTGAATACAGCAACAGGATTAGAACAATCTGCTGATATTAGATTACTTGAAGGCCCGCACNCGGGTACTAATTATCTTCTGAAAGAAATGGTCCATATAATTGGCAGAAAACATAGTCAAAGGTTACGAGTGATAGGATTTTTGTTTGTTGGAATTATGCCTGGCCTTATTTTACTGTTCCTGTCCACAAATACAATAATTTTAACTATAATACTCCTCATTCATTTATTTGGGATGACAATAGTTAGATGGCTGTTTTTTGCTGAAGCTGAGCATGTGGTAGGAATTTATTATTCAAAACGTTGAGAGTATGATCATTGGTAATTTCTNAAAACTATTTATTATAATTGCATTATCAAGCATGTTGTTGATCCAGTGGCATAAAGTATTTTGTCCTTAGTACCAATTATTTTACCATCGGCAGTTCCTGTAGATCTTCCGGAATGAGTCACTAAACCAATGGCNTCAATTTCCATACCTATTGGGATAGCTTTTACGATATTTATTTTATATTCCAAGGTTGTATAAAANGACCCTTTAGGAATTTTTGTCATTACAGCACAAGCCATTGCGCTGTCCAAAAGAGTACCATACCAGCCACCATGAACACTTCCTACAGGGTTCATTGAGTCAAATTTAGGGGCTCCTCGAAAAATCACTTGTCCTAAGCTAACACTGATTAAATCGTAATTTAAAGTTTTAGCAATTGGCGCCCCTGGAAGTTCTCCAAGTTTTATTTTTTCCATAAACTCCAATCCTGTCATCGAAAGAATTTCTTCTTGTGATGGTAGCTGTCTCATCTCATTGGCTTTTTTCATTTATCACCTATTTTTAATGTTCTTTTATTATTAAATTTTAAAGAGAAATAAGTTCAAGTGAAAATTNCACTTCTTAATACAACCATTGCGATGTTTAATTTAACGGTGTAAATGNTCGGCTATGTTTTATGATTTATTTTGGAATAGAAATGGCAACTGAAAAAAAAGTTTTTGTTAAAACATACGGTTGTCAAATGAACGTTTATGATAGTGAGCGAATGGTGTCGGTAATGAAACCCTCTGGCTACGTTGAGACAAAATCACCAGAAAAAGCCGATTTAATTTTATTAAATACCTGTCATATAAGAGAAAAGGCAGCGGAAAAAATATATTCAGAACTTGGACGAATGAAGGCATTAAAATTAGAGAACCCTGATCTAAAAATTGGTGTAGCAGGTTGTGTAGCGCAAGCAGAGGGTAAAGAGATCATGATTAGACAGCCAGCTGTTGACTTAGTCGTTGGCCCTCAATCTTATCATCGGCTTCCATCGATGATGAAAAAGGTTGATAAAGGCATTCGTGCTTTGGATACGGAATTTCCAGAAGAAAATAAATTTGATTATCTACCAAAAGATTTAACAAAAAGATCAAGCCCTACAGCTTTTTTAACAGTCCAAGAGGGTTGTGATAAATTTTGCGCATTTTGTGTGGTTCCATATACTAGAGGCGTTGAAGTTAGTCGTCCACCAGAGNCAATAATTGAAGAAGCTAAATCCTTGATAGATCGAGGTGTGGTAGAAATTAATTTGTTGGGGCAAAACGTAAATGCTTATTCTCAAGTATCTTATGGCCNGAATTTTAATTTATCTAAATTAATTTGGCGATTGTCAGAAATTGAAGGCTTAGAGAGGATTAGATTTACGACCTCACACCCTAATGATATGTCTGATGATCTTATTGAAGCGCATCAATACTGCAAAAAATTAATGCCTTATTTGCATCTGCCCGTGCAGTCAGGTTCAGACAGTATTTTAAAAAAAATGAATCGCAAACATACGTCTGACGATTACAGAGAGATTATTGAAAAATTAAGAAATGCCAANCCGGATCTGTTGCTGTCTGGTGATTTTATTGTTGGGTTTCCAGGGGAAACAGAAGCAGACTTTATGGAAACTTTAAGATTAGTGAAAGATATTAAATATGGTCAATCTTATTCATTCAANTATTCTGCGAGGCCAGGCACTCCAGCNGCTAGTCNAGAAGATGTCTGTGAGGAAGTAAAAAAAGAACGTTTGGCTGAACTTCAACTTTTGTTAACAGAGCAGCAAATGGAGATTCAAAAGAGTATGATTGGAAAAGAAGTTAAAGTATTATTTGAAAAACCTGGTAGATTAAAAGACCAAATGGGGGGAAAGAGTGAATATTTACATGCGGTTCATGTTATCGGAAAGTCGATACAAAAAGGGGACATCAAAAGAGTAAAAATAATCAATTCTGAAAAAAACTCGTTAGGTGGTATTTTAATCGAAATATGAGATCAATTCTTTCAGTAAAAAATATTGAGTTAAGTCTATAAATATTTTATTATCTTATAGCCAAAACAACCATGATGCCTTTTGAGGGAAAAATTATTGGGTAAGAAAAATACTAAGAAAGATCAATTAGTGCGAAGTGGGAATGATATTATCTTTCCAAATAATGACTTACTTGCCCAATTATGTGGGCAATTTGATAAAAATCTCGCATATATTGAAAATAATATTGACGTTGAGTTTACCCATCGTGGCAATGTAATAACAGCTTTGGGAGCCGAAAAAGAATTTAGTTTTGAAGTTTTAGATATACTTTTTAACAGATTACTTAATGGTAAGGCTGTTTCACAAATTGAGATTGATGCCACTTTAAGACAATTTCAAAGTTCAGATAATTCCAGAGAGAATTCGACCAATATTAAGGCAATTTATGAAATAAAAACACGAAAGAAATTGGTTGAACCGCGTACTGAAGCTCAAAAAGATTATATTAAAAGTTTTATGAATAATGAAATGGTTTTTGGAATAGGTCCAGCTGGAACAGGGAAAACATATCTTGCAGTAGCAATCGCTGCCTCTCGTTTTATAAATGGACATGTTGATAAGATAATTTTATCCAGACCGGCTGTAGAAGCTGGAGAAAGATTGGGCTTTTTGCCTGGAGACATGAAAGACAAAGTAGATCCCTATATGCAACCACTATACGATGCGCTTAATGACTTTTTTCCAGTAAAACAGCTTACAAGGTTGCTTGAAGATAAACAGATAGAAATAGCGCCTCTTGCATTTATGCGGGGTCGAACTCTTTCAAATTCATTTGTTGTGCTGGATGAGGCTCAAAATGCAACAGCGATGCAAATGAAAATGTTTTTAACTAGGCTTGGAGAGGGATCTCAAATGGCTATTACTGGTGACATAACGCAAATTGATCTACAACGAGGTATTTTATCTGGATTAAGAAATGCGGAGAGTATTCTTAAAGGAGTATCAGGTATTTCATTTAATTATTTTACGTCGAAGGATGTGATTCGTCATAAGTTGGTCGCAAAAATCATTGAAGCTTATGCGTTGGAGGAAAGTTCATAGTATTAAAAAAAATTAACCTTGAGGTGGTTTATGAAACATTTGATTGGGATAAGAAAGTTTTTAGGGATTTGGCGAATGAAGCAATATCCTCAACTTTATCTCATTTAGGCTATAATCCAGCTATTTTTGAAATTGCNATCTTGACCTGTGACGATAATAAGATTGCAGAATTAAATTATCAATTTTGCAATAATAAAACCAAAACCAATGTATTATCCTGGCCTGAACTTAATTTGTCTGCGAAAAAAAGTGGAGAATTACCAGCATCTATCCCAATTACTAGGGGAGATACCATGTTTTTAGGAAATATTGCCATATGTTATCAATATATTAAAAACGAAGCTGAAGTGCAGAATAAAAAGTTTCAAGACCACGTATTTCACTTGCTCGTTCATAGCACATTACACTTGCTAGGATTTGTACATAAGCTTGAACTTGACGCAAATATAATGGAAAAGATAGAAGTTGAAATATTAGCAAAGGCTTCCATAAGTGATCCATATAGGATACACTAACATTCTTTGTAAGAATAAATAGAAAGGTATACACGTCTTAGTGTAATGAATTAAATGTATGAGTGACATTTCAGATGGACCTTCTGGTGCAGCGCGTCGCGCGCAAAATAATGAATCAAAAAAAACATTCTTTAAAAAATTATTTACTTCTAAAGAGCCAAGCAAAACAGAAGCTGAAGAGCAGTCTAATAAGGATGATTTAACAAAACTCGCTAGTTTTACATCAGATTCAATTCAAGGACAGGTAGGTATTGGCAAGTTAAAGGTAGAAGATGTTGCAATACCGAGAGCAGAAATTGTTTCCGTTCAGTTCGATATGGCATTAGATAACTTGATTGATGTTTTTCGTGAAAGTGGCCTTACAAGATTGCCTGTATTTGAAGGTACATTGGATACCCCAATTGGTATGGTTCATCTTAAAGATTTGGCATTGAAACATGGATTTTCTAAAACAAGTATAACATTAGACCTTCGTAGTATGGTCCGTCCAGTTCTATTTGCGCCACCATCGATGCCTATTTTGGTTTTATTACAAAAAATGCAATCTGAAAGAATTCACATGGCATTAGTTGTTGATGAATATGGCGGTGTGGACGGCTTAGCCACCCTAGAAGATTTAATCGAAACAATGATTGGAGAGATAGAAGACGAGCATGACTTGGAAGAAGACGCATTATGGATAAATGAAAGACCAGGTGTAATACTTGCTCAAGCAAAGGCTCCATTAATTGAATTTCAAGATTTTATTGGGCAGCTATTAGTTGACATTGATGAGGATGATGAAATTGATACCCTCGGTGGATTAGTTTCTCAGCTATGTGGACATGTTCCAGTTAGAGGAGAGGTTATAATTCATCCATCAGGAGTAGAGTTTGAGGTTTTGGACGCTGATCTGAGGCGGATAAAACGGCTTAGGGTTAGTTTGCCCAATGATAACGTTTAAAAATTCTTATCTAAGAATTTTNAAGCTTTCAATTTTTGTATTTTTGCTTGGCTGTGGTTTGGCAATGGGTCAAGCTCCGTGGTCTTATACGATCATAGCACTTTTTAGCNTGCTAACATTATTTTTTGTTATTTCCTGTCAAAAGATAATAACGCANGACAAACTGATTTTTATTTTTGGGTTAGGCTATTTTTGTTTGTCTTTGCACTGGATAGTTCAACCTTTTCTGGTTGANGGTGGGGTATATCTTTTGATTGCTCCATTTGGATTTTTAGGATTGATAATATTATGTAGCTCTTTTTGGACCATAAGCTCTTTTTTCGTTTTGAAGATTTCCAAGCACTCATCTTCATTAACCGTCGCTTTTGCAATATTGNTTGGTGAAATTACCAGATCTTATTTTTTCTCAGGATTTCCGTGGGGAATAATTGGTTATATATGGACAGATACTTTTATTTCTTTATCCGCTTCTTGGGTTGGACCAATTGGATTGACTGGAATGACACTCTTCCTAACAGCTTTACCATTTTCGACACTAAAACCTCTAAAAGCATCAAGTATTAGTNTTGGTATATTTTTGATAATCCTGGTTGCTATATATTTCCAATTTAGAAATTCAGAGAGAATCTATTCGAACAGTATTGTAAGATTAGTGCAACCAAATGCCNTGCAAGAAAAAAAATGGGATCCAAGTTTTGCCCCTATATATTTTAAAAGCTTAATAGAAATGACTTCAGAAATTGGGAAAGAGAAAGTTGATTTAATTGTTTGGCCAGAATCTGCAATTGTTCCCTTTTTAGATGATGCCTCTCAAGATTTAAAAAAAATTAGTCAGAACATGCCTCGGAATTCTGAGTTGATTTTAGGAATTAGAAGTCAAAGTAAAAATAAAATATTCAATAGCATGATATTATTGGATGCGGATGGNGTTGTGCAAAATAAATATGATAAATTTCATTTAGTACCTTTTGGTGAGTATTTGCCTTTTATGGCTTTTTTTAAACAATTAGGTTTTATAAAATCTTCAGATAATGAGCAGTCCGGGTTTTCAGCTGGAGAGGGTTCAAAGGTTTTAAAATCCAACATTGGATGGTTTAGGCCNTTAATTTGTTATGAAGCAATATTTTTTCATGAAATTTACAATCAAAATAGGCCTCAATTCATAGTTAATGTTACTAATGATGGTTGGCTTGGAAATTGGGCTGGTCCACTTCAGCATCTCCAACAAGTAAGAATGAGAGCTATCGAGAATGGTATTCCGATTGTAAGGACCGCTAATACTGGTATTTCAGCGATTATTGACCCTTATGGTGAAATTGTTGACAGTATTGGAATAGGTTTAAAGGATTACAAGGATATAAAATTACCAGTAAAATTACATGAAACATTTTATTCACGTACGGGCGAAAGTGTAAATTTTATTTTAATCTTAATTTGGTTATTATTTCTTTTTTTTAATAAAAGGGTTTTTAGGATTGACGGTGCATTATGAGGTGTTTATCCAATCCTAAAATATATCCTGCAACGGCTTCCTGAAGTAGGCAAATTTATTAATGGAGCAACCTATGACCCGAAAAAAATATTTATTTACCTCTGAATCTGTATCAGAAGGACACCCAGATAAGCTTTGCGATAGAGTGTCAGACGCGATCCTTGATGCTTTTTTGCGAGAGGAGTCTTTAGCAAGAGTTGCGTGTGAGACCTTTGCAACCACAAATAGGGTGATAGTCGGGGGAGAGGTGGGGCTTTCCAGTGGCGAAAAATTAGATGACTTTATGGGAAAAATTGATGGTATTGTAAGGGCTTGTGTAAAAGACATAGGCTATGAACAAGATGGATTTCATTGGAAAAACCTTCAAGTTCATAATTATCTTCATCCTCAGTCTGCTCATATTGCCCAGGGAGTTGACAATAAGGGTGCTGGAGATCAAGGGATAATGTTTGGATACGCCGTAGATGAAACATCTGCTTTGATGCCCGCACCAATTCAATATAGTCATGCAATTTTGAGAAAACTTGCTGATGAGAGAAAGAGTGGTAAACTACCACAATTGGGTCCAGACTCAAAGTCTCAACTCACAATTGAATATGAAAATGGGAAGCCTGTTGGTGTGACNTCAATTGTTTTATCGACTCAGCATTTAGATGCNCAGATGACCTCAAATGATGTTAAAGATTTAGTAAAGCCATATATTATGGACACACTTCCGGAAGGGTGGGTATCANCTCAAACAGAATGGCATGTNAACCCAACAGGTGCGTTTGTAATTGGCGGTCCCGATGGTGATGCGGGGTTAACGGGAAGAAAAATTATAGTTGATACTTATGGTGGTGCTGCGCCTCATGGTGGCGGGGCATTTTCTGGAAAAGATCCCACCAAAGTAGATAGATCTGCTGCTTATGCGGCTAGATACCTTGCAAAAAATGTTGTTGCTTCAAAAGTAGCCACTAAATGTACAATTCAGCTATCTTATGCAATTGGTGTAGCTAAACCACTTTCAATTTATTGTGATACACATGGAACTGGATNNGTTGATGAGAGTAAAATTGAAAAAATAATAGGTGAGGTTATGGATTTGACACCAACCGGCATTAGAGATCATCTTAACCTTGCTTCACCAATCTATGAGAGAACATCAGCTTATGGTCATTTTGGAAGATTGCCTACAGAAGATGGNGGTTTTTCTTGGGAGAAAACCGACTTGATTGAAGCAATTAAAAACAACGTGTAATAAATTTTTTTTAGCTGAATTTTTCTGATATCGATAGTGCTTAGATTTTTTTGGAAAAAAAATTGAACAATTCATGGAGAAATAATTACGGGCGTAGAAAGGGTAAAGCTCTTCGAGGTGCTCAAAAGANTTATATGGCAAGTTTGCAAAAATACCAACCNGTNGGTATCGAACTTGCTGAAAACCCAAGTAGAAAAANAATCAATCTATTCACGAATTCNAATCCTGTATGGCTTGAGATAGGTTTTGGCTCTGGGGAGCATTTGTTTCATCAGGCTATTGAAAATCCAGAAATTAACATAGTTGGATGTGAGCCTTATATTAATGGTGTAGCGACNCTGTTAGGTAAACTTCAGAAAAATAATTTAAAAAATGTTTTGATATACCCAGGCGATGTGCGTGACTTAATGGACGTTCTTCCTAATTCAATATTTGAAAAAGTATTTTTATTATATCCAGATCCTTGGCCAAAAACTAAACACCATAAGAGACGTTTCGTTTCTCCAGAATTTCTCGATCCATTAATTCCCTTGATAAAAGANAATGGAAATATCCATATTGCTACTGATATTGGCGACTATGTTAGACAAGCTCTGCTAAACTTAATTTCATACGAGACTTTGGATTGGGTCGCGGACAGTCCTAATGATTGGCGAGAGCCATGGAAAGGATGGTGGAGCACCCGATATGAACAAAAGGCCATTGCTGCTGGTCGACGTTCATACTATTTAATATTTCAGAAAAAATGTTAAGTTCCATTATGTAGCATTTGATGCCATTAAGGTGANTTATGAGTTTAAACGAAAAAGCGAATATGATTTCAAGTTATAGTGGCGGTGCCCTTAGGGGTACTGCGAATATTCCAGGCGACAAGTCAATTTCTCATCGAGCGTTAATTTTTGGATCACTTGCTTTTGGCAAGACAAAAATTTCAGGATTGTTGAACTCATTTGATGTTACAAGTACCATGGACGCTTTACGCTCATTAGGTGTTAGAATTTCTCATGATAAAAATAATGATTGGAATGTTGATGGTGTAGGTGTCGGTGGTTTTACTGCACCAGAAAATATAATTGACTGTGGAAATTCAGGCACATCCGTAAGATTACTGATGGGCGCGATTTCCACTTGTAATATTTCTGTAACATTTACTGGAGATGCCTCTTTAAGAAGTCGCCCTATGAATCGTGTTATTGAGCCACTCAGAGAATTTGGAGCATGTGCTTATGGGAAAGATGGTAATTCTTTGCCCTTGACAATTGTTGGTGCAAAAAACCCTATTCCAGCGGTCTATAGAAGCCCTTTTGCATCTGCTCAGGTAAAATCTGCAGTCTTATTAGCTGGCTTAAATACGGCAGGTGAAACGGTATTTACAGAGTCTGTGATGACGCGAGACCATACTGAGCGAATGCTTTCTAAATTTGGAGCTGTGATTTCTACAGAAAGAACAAGAACTGGTTGGAAAACTGTGCTTTGTGGATATCCTGATCTTAAACCACAAAATATCCATATCCCTTGTGATCCATCCTCTGCTGCTTTTATAATTTGTTCTGCACTGATTGTCGAAAAATCTGATGTTCTTGTCCCAAATATTAACTTAAATCCAACCCGAAATGGTATATTTGACACGCTGATTGAAATGGGAGCGAACCTAACATTTGAAAACATGCGGGAAGAAGGCGGTGAGCCTGTGGCAGATATCAGATCCAAATTTTCTCCCAATTTAATTGGAGTAGATGTTCCCGAAGATAGAGCGCCCTCAATGATAGATGAATATCCAATCTTGTCATGTGTTGCAGCCTTCGCAGACGGTAAAACAAAGTTTTTTGGAGTTAAAGAGCTTCGAGTAAAAGAGTCCGATCGGATAGCATCAATGGTGGAGGGTCTGAGATCTTGTGGCGTAAGTGTGGAAGAAACAATCGATACCATGACGATTTTTGGCAAAGGTCACGGATCAGTACGGGGTGGTGCAATCTGTAAAAGTTATTTGGATCATAGAATTGCGATGTCTTTTCTTTGCTTAGGTTTGGCTTCAAAAAATAAGATCACAATAGACGATGCGCGACCTATCGATACAAGTTTTCCAATTTTTGAAAATTTGATGAGCAAATTAGGCGCAAATATAAAAAGGGAAAGTATTTGACCTTTGTTGTTTCGATTGATGGTCCAGCAGCAGCAGGTAAAGGGACAATTGGGCGGAGTTTGGCAACGCATTTTAGCTTTTCTTATTTAGATACTGGCCTGTTGTATAGAGCTGTTGCATCAAAAGCATTAATGACTGGGCGNGACCCGATAGAAATAGCAACTCAATTAAGTGAAAAAGATTTACGTCAGTCTAACCTNCGGAATTTAGAAGTTGCAAAAGAAGCATCCCGTATAGCAATCGTACCAGAGGTTCGTATTGCTTTGAAAATATTCCAGGAAGAATTTTCTCAGAAAGGTAATGGTGCTATATTAGATGGTAGGGATATTGGTACAGTGATTTGCCCAGATGCAGACATCAAATTTTTTATTTTAGCAAGCTCGACTGTACGAGCAAAAAGAAGGTTTGCTGAATTACAAAAAAGTAATCACAGCACTACTTTTGAGGTAGTTTTAAGTGAAATTCTTGCTAGAGATAAAATGGATGCGGATCGTACTTATTCACCAATGATAAAACCCAAAGACGCTTTTGTTTTAGACACGTCTGATTTATCAATAATTGATGCGGTAAATACAGCAAAAAGTTTAGTACAAAGAGTTATTTCAGAAAAAAATTGATCAGATAAGTGTTGTACTTGTGTCTATAGAGAATATGTTTTATAAGCCGCCCGGTTGAGACTGAGGATTATGAGACTTTTCGCTGCTACCAATGCTGTTTTGCAAAGAATCGATAATCTTATTATTTGATATAGTTGGGCCGTATTATAGTTAATCAAAAAGAAACCGAAAGACCCGTGGAACCAACCATGTGGCCAGAAAACTTAAAAAAAGGAATTTAGACCGTATGTCTGCATCTGTTACTATGGAGGATTTTGAAGCCCTTCTAAATGAAAGCTTCGAACTTGATGTTCCCACAGAGGGATCTGTTGTAAAAGGCACTGTTATAGCCGTTGAAGCTGGTCAAGCCATTATTGATATTGGTTTCAAGATGGAAGGGCGAGTGGATTTGAAAGAATTTGCAAATCCTGGAGAAGATCCTGAAATAAATGTAGATGATAAGGTAGAGGTTTTTCTAGAACGAGTAGAAAATTCAAAGGGAGAGGCTGTAGTATCCCGAGATAAAGCTCGACGTGAAGAAGCTTGGGACCGAATGGAGAAAGCTTATAGCGATGAAATTCGGGTAGATGGAGCAATATTTGGTCGTGTAAAGGGAGGTTTTACCGTTGATTTAGGGGGTGCAGTAGCATTTCTACCTGGATCCCAAGTAGATGTTAGACCAGTGCGTGATGCTTCTGCATTAATGGGAATGAAGCAGCCCTTTCAAATTCTGAAAATGGATCGTAGACGGGGCAATATTGTTGTGTCCAGAAGAGCGATATTGGAAGAGTCCAGAGCTGAGCAAAGGGCTGAAGTAGTTGGAAAGCTAGCTGAAGGAGACGCCGTCGAGGGCGTCGTAAAGAATATTACCGAGTACGGTGCATTTATAGATCTGGGAGGTGTGGATGGCTTGCTACATGTAACTGATATGGCGTGGCGTCGTATTAACCATCCGTCAGAGATATTAACCATCGGTGAGACAGTAAATGTACAAGTTATTAAGATTAACAAAGATACCCATCGAATAAGTTTAGGTATGAAACAGCTGGAAGAAGATCCTTGGAATGTTGTATCTGCTTCTTATCCTTTGGAGTCAGTTCACACAGGCCGGGTTACCAATATCACTGATTATGGTGCTTTTGTTGAATTAGCGGCTGGGGTCGAAGGATTAGTGCATGTCTCAGAAATGTCTTGGACAAAGAAAAATGTTCATCCTGGTAAGATTGTATCCACCTCACAAGAAGTTGAAGTTATGGTTCTGGAGATAGACGACGTAAAACGAAGAGTGTCTTTAGGTTTGAAACAAACGCAAGGTAATCCATGGGAAAGTTTTGAAAAATTGCACCCAGTTGGGAGCCAAGTCGAAGGTGAAATAAAAAATATTACTGAATTCGGATTATTTGTTGGGCTTGAAGATGATATTGATGGGATGGTGCATCTGTCTGATATTGATTGGAATGTTTCGGGCGAAGAAGCTATCAAAAATTACAAAAAAGGAGATGTGGTTACCGCAGGAGTTTCTGAAATCGACGTGGAGAAAGAGCGAATTTCTTTAAGTATTAAAATGCTTGGAAAAGATCAGTTTGTTGATGCGGTTGACGGTATCAAACGAGGTGCGATTATTACTGTAGAAGTCACTGCTATTGAAGAGGGCGGGATCGAGGTAAATTGCAATGGTATGAAATCATTCATCCGCCGATCAG
>NYTF01000061.1 GCA_002683355.1 Paracoccaceae bacterium
TGGAACAGGAAGACCCTTTTCTTGCAAAAACTCCAAGTTATATAGTTTTGACTGATATCTTGTTCCAAAATCACATAAAATTGTAACTATTTTATGTCCCGGGCCTAATTCTTTGGCCATTTTTATTGCACCAGCCACATTAACACCACTGGAGCCACCTAAGCAAAGTCCCTCATTTTGTAGCAATCTAAAAACAGTCGGTAAGGCTTCTTTGTCTGATACGTTGAATGGCATATCAACAGAAAGACCTTCTAGGTTTTTAGTTATCCGACCTTGCCCTATTCCTTCCGTTATTGAGTCACCAGCTGATTTCAACTCCCCATATTTATAATAATTAAATAATGCCGCACCATCTGGATCTGCCAAGCCAATTTTTATAGCCTTGCTTTTTTCGCGAAGGCCGTGTGCTGTGCCAGCCAGTGTGCCGCCAGTACCAACTGAACATATAAAACCATCAATTGTGCCATTCGTTTGTTTCCAGATTTCTTGAGCAGTTGTTTCAATGTGAACTTTCCTGTTTGACGTGTTATCAAATTGATTTGCCCATATTGCACCATTAGGTTCACTTTTTGCTAATTCTTCAGCTAATCTCTGAGAATATCTTATGTAATTATTTTGATCTTTATATGGTGCCGCCGGAACCTCAATTAATTTTGCACCAGCTAATCTAATCATATCTTTCTTTTCCTGGCTTTGTGTTTTTGGAATTACGATAACCGTCTTGAACCCCATAGATGACCCAACCAGAGCTAAACCTATTCCTGTATTGCCAGCAGTTCCCTCTACAATTGTTCCACCAGGCCTTAGAGTGCCATCAGCAATTGCATCTCTTATTATACCCAGAGCAGCTCTATCCTTGACTGATTGTCCAGGATTCATAAACTCTGCTTTTCCATAAATTTCACAACCAGTTTCCTCTGAAGCCTGATTAAGCTTGATTAACGGTGTGTTTCCGATAGTTTCGCGAAGGTTTGGGAAAATATTCATTTGTTCTTTCACAACTTCATATACCAATAGATGGCAAATATTTACATTTTTACTATCTTTAACATCACTGAGATAAAAATGTTAATCAAAAAAACTTATAAATTAATAGTACAAAACAGTTATTTTGGCTTTGAGATTGCCACCTGGGTAACATCACAGTTCCCATATTCAAATGCTGAGGCACAAGACGTAAGATAAAAATTCCACATATTGCGAAACCTATCATCAAAACCCATCTGATGAATATCATCCCATTTATTATTAAAGGTTGAATGCCACCTGCGAAGTGTTTGNGAGTAACTCTTGGCAAATTCTACTGAACTCTCACGAATGAGGCCTGCCATTTCAATTTGTTGATTCAGTGCATTNGGACTTGGAAGCATTCCTCCAGGAAAGATGTACTTTTGAATGAAATCAACACCTTTTCGATAGGCTTGAAATCTATTCTCACTGATCAAAATAATTTGTAATGCAGCTTTAGCACCAGGCTTCAATCTATCACGTATTGTTTTAAAATATGTTGGCCAATACTGNTCTCCAACAGCTTCAAACATCTCTATCGAGGCNATACCATCATAGACACCTGTCTCATCTCGGTAGTCACGCATGACAATATTAACTTTATNACTAAGGCCCAATTTTTTCATTCTCTCTACGGCGTAATCATGTTGCTCTTGACTAATTGTTAAGCCTGTAACATTTAATCCTCGCTCTTTTGCAGCATACTCCGCAAAGCCGCCCCATCCACAGCCAATTTCTAAAACATGATCACCCGGTTTTACATCCATCATATTAACCATAGATTCATATTTTCTGATTTGAGCTTTTTCTGTTGGTTCTTGTCCATCTTTAAACAATGCNGAGGAGTAGCTCATCGTTTCATCAAGCCATTTTTTATAAAAATCATTCCCCAAATCATAATGAAAAGATATATTCTTGCGGGCTTGTCTTTTTGAGTTACCATTTAACCAGTGCCGAATTTTCTCAAATGTGCGAACTAAACCTGCTCCTGGGAAACCATCAAATACACCCTCATTTCGATCCAATATTAAATCCATAAAAATTTGAAGGTCAGGCGTTGACCACCATCCTTCNAGATAAGCATCACTAAATCCAAGGTCACCTTCCCTAATTAGCCTTGCAAAACAATCATTATTATGGATCTCAATTAATGCAGCNGGCCCTGGTTGATTACCAGTTGTTCTAAAAACTCTACCATCAGCCAGTTTTATATCTAATCTACCAGTTTCCAGACTTTGAGCGATACTGAATACTGCCTTAAAATAACGAGGCAGATCTTTTTGATTATNAGTCGAAGTTAAAATCATTTTTATAATCTCGCTTTAATGTTGACCATAATTAACCAAAAATTTTCAGTTGCTCAAGAAAATTTCTCATTATCTTCTGATTTTAAAGACTTATATGCCAATAAAGCCCTCTCACGTCCCACTTTTAAATCAATAAGTGGCTTTGGATAAGCATCTTTGCAGGATAAATTCCATGATTTTGGAATAGCATCAAAAAAAGAAAGGGCCTGCTCACTTCCTCCACATCCGTCGTTAAGATAGCTATTCCGATAAATCCTTTTTTCATCAAATTTTTCTGCTTGTCCCTGCGGATTAAAAATTCTGAAGTAAGGTGCTGCATCAGGNCCACTACCTGCCACCCATTGCCAGCCCATTGCATTCGATGCAGGGTCCCAATCAATTAAAGTCTCTTCAAACCACTCTTTACCTATNCGCCAATCTATCAACAAATGCTTAGTTAAATATGAAGCAACGAGCATTCTCGCTCTGTTGTGCATTTTACCAGTTATGTATAACTCCCGCATCGCAGCATCAATCAAGGGCTCTCCNGTTTGTCCTTGACGCCACTTTTCTGCGTCTTCACAATCACCTTTCCANGGAAANGCATTCCATTCACTACGCCAATTATCTGTTTCAATCTGAGGGGTATGATAGGCTAAATGATAAGCAAACTCTCTCCAAGCAATCTCTTTTTGAAAATGCTCTGCACCACGCATTCCCAACTGTTTAGAATTTTCTGCTGCAAACCACATCCGCCTAGCCGAAATCTCTCCATATGTAAGGTTTTCTGAAAGTCCCGAACAAAAATCTTCATCTAAATTATTGCGCTTGTCTTTATAATCATTTATCTTTTTGCCNACGAAATTATTGAGTTTGGCTAGCGCTTTCCTTTCGCCAATAGTGGTAAATTTTTCAACAATTTGTGCTCCCCTATTCATACCTTTGAAAAGTGATAGATCGACTAAATTTAATGATTTAGGCCATTNTTCTGGTGTATTAAGGCTTGTGACCTCCTTAACTTCAGGATCTACTGTTATATCCTGTAATGATCGCCACATTGGCGAATATACCTTAAAAAATGTTCCTGCTTTCGTTTTGGCCAACCATGGCTCAAAAACTAAAAANCCTTTNAAGCTTTTTGCNTCTAGGTTGATTGACTTGATCCCCGCTTTTACTATTTTGTCTCTAGAGATTGCTATTGGATCGTATGCTCTTGACCAATAGACCGATTTTGCGCCAGTTTCTTCAATCAATTNCAATAGTANCTCTAGCGCATTTCCCTTTTTGATCANTAATCTACTGCCAATGGCCTCTAATGTTGGAATAAAACACTCTAGAGCTTTTCCCAACCTCCATTTTGGCGCTGATCCAAAAGAATTAATGACTTCATCAAGAATAAATACCGGTATAATCGGTCTTCCAGATTCTTGAGCCGCCTTTAATGCAGGATTATCATGAAGGCGAAAATCGCGTCGCATCCAAACAATTATCGGTGATTTGTTTTCCATATAATATCTACGCTGAAATATGGATTTTGGATCAAAGTACTTTATCCAAAGACCCAATAAGGTGATTAACTTCCTCTTCAGAGGTATAGTGGACAAAACTTAATCTTAAAGCACCCTTGTCACTATCTACTCCCAGCGCATTTAATAGCCTGACAGCATAGAAATCTCCACCACCGGCATTTATGCCATGCTTACTCAAATCTTTAGCAGCTTGAAAGGCGTTTGAATTAATCTCTACAGCAACAGTAGGAGCACGCTTTTCAGCATTATTAGGTCCCAAAAGTCGGACAGAATTTCTTGCCGATAGATTGTCTAGCAACGGTTGAAGAAGTTTGACCTCATGAGCACGTAGTAGATCATGCACAGCTTCCCCACGTTTTGCTGCATTTGGTTCAGCTTCAAAATGATGATCATGCAATAAATCAAAATAATCAGCCATCCCAGCACAGGCAGCAATTTGAGCGTGGTCAGGTCCAGCTGGTGTAAATCTTTTTGTTGGAGAACCAGCATTAAAATAATGACCTTGGTTAGGTAAATTCTCATTAAGTTTTTGTGATAAAACCATTATTCCTTGATGTGGGCCATAAGTTTTATAACTCGAAAATAAATAAATATCAGGCTGTAAATCACCTATGTTTGGGAAACCATGTGGAGCATAAGAAACACCATCAACACAGGAATATGCACCTGCATCTCGAACTAGTTTTACTATTTCCTTTACAGGATTTATTTCACCAACGATGTTAGAACAATGAGGAAAACAGACCAATTTAACTTTGCTATCCAATAAATTTTTTAGATCATTTACATCTAAATGACCAGTGTCTGGATCTACAGCCCATTCTCTTATTTCCAAACCGTCTTCACTTAAGCGTCTCCAAGGACCAGAATTAGCCTCATGGTCTTGATTAGTAACAATTATCGCATCATTTTCATTTAATAATTTGGAAAATGCTTTTGATAACACATATGTATTCTGGGTAGTCGATGGACCAAAATTTAATTGATCAGATTTGATTCCCATTAAACCAGATAGACGATTTCTCGCCTCATCCATTTCATCGCCACCTAACTGAGAAGCCGCGTAAGCGCCGTAAGGCTGTACTTTCCGGTGCGTATAAAATCGATTTAATCGGTCGATAACTTGACTACAAGTATAGGATCCACCAGCATTTTCAAAAAAACCCTGGCCTTTCAAATAATCACTCTGAAAGGCTGGAAATTGTTGTCGTGCAAAATTTATATCCAAATTTGCCATATTTAAAAGTCCTCTCCGTAATTATTAAGATTAACAGATAACTGAACAAAGAATGTTTTACTATAAGTTATAGCTAACAATACGTTTACTTAAAAAAATTGAAAGAATAGTTTTGGTAATCTCAACAAGAGATTACCAATTTTTAAACCAAAAGCTATTTATTTTGCTCCCTGGCCTTTTTCAGTAGCGTTTACCAGACACGCCATATTGCCATATGGATGTTTATTTTCATACATGAGTTGATGCGCATGACCAATTTCATCAAACGTATAAGTTTCTGACAAACAGGGGTCTACTTTCTCTGCTAATACTAACTCATTTACAGCTTCCGCTTGGACATCATTTGCCAAGTGTGATCCCTGCAATCGCTTTTGCATCATCCAGTGGTATCTGAGATCCATCGTTATATTGTACCCTGTTGTTCCAGCACAAATAACAACCATGCCACCAGTATCACATACAAAACCAGATGTAGGCAAAGTTGATTCTCCAGGATGTTCAAAAACAATTTTTGGGTTTTTTCGCTCACCAACTGCCTCCCAGATAGCTTTTCCAAAGCTCCGAACACCCCCAACCCAGGCTTTGTAATCTGGTGAACTCGTATCTGGCATTGGACCCCAATGGTCAAAATCGTTTCTATTGATGACACCCACAGCACCTTTATCAAGACAGAACTGTCGCTTGTCTTCATTGGAAATTACTGCGACAGCCTTACCACCTAAAGCAGATACTATTTGCAAAGCCATCGCTCCCAAACCACCCGCGGCACCCCAAACCAAAACCACATCATCTTTTTCAACAGTATGAGGAGCCCATCCCATGAGCTGCCTATACGCAGTTGACGCACACAACATGTAACAACCTGCTTCTTCCCAACTTAAGTGAGTGGGTTTTTTCTTTATTTGATGAGATTGAGCGCGGGCAAACTGACAATATGATCCATAGTTAGTTTGATAGCCCCATATTCTAACAGTTGGTGCTAACATCGGGTCTTTTCCCGAAAGAACCCAAGGATCTTCTGGCTCCCACCAACCGGAGTGAACCACAACTTCTTCACCTATATTAACGTCTTTAACCTCTTCACCAATGGCCCAAACTATTCCCGCAGCATCAGATCCCCCAGCGTGAAAATCTTCCACTTCTCCCTTTTTCTGGCGATCAGCAATTACATCTACTGGGAAACCTAACCCGGCCCAAACATTATTGTAGTTAATGCCTGTTGCCATAACGTAAACTAGCACATCTTTTGGACCAATTTCAGGAGTATTAATCACTTCACGCTGCCACGATTTTGTAGGCTCACCAAATCTATCTTGCCGAACAGTAAAAGCATGCATTTTTTCTGGAACTTCGCCTAACGGAGGCATTTCTCCTAAATCATAAAGTGGTTTAATACCCATATTTTTCTCCTAAATTATATTTTCTGAAACTATTTTTTTCTTTAATATTTTTTAAATGTCGACCTACAAATAAGCTTATCTCTGTACAATTTTCTTTAAATTTTTGTCATATTTAAAAGATCGCTCGCCTTTCCAGTCAATTGGACAAATTTCTGCTGACATACCATCAAAATCCCAAACCCTACCATAATCCCTAACACGACTTTTATTGCCTTTTGCTACAATAACATCGGGACCCATCCAATACTTTGTATTGCGAACAATCACCGGCTCTTCGTTATTCTTTCCCGTCAACATTTCAACTTCGCCTTGAATTTTTCGTTCGATCATTATTCGTCTAAAAGTACCATCGCGCTCTATCACAACTGGTGCTCTTTCTGCTCCAATGATCTCTGATACGAGCATTGTAAATAAGCCAGTTGTGCCACCAGCCTGGCCCGAGAAAATCTGTAATAAACCATTGTATGCTTTACCACTTGCTCTGTCATCTACATAAGCCGCAACTTTCCAATTACCTTCAGCCATTCTTCCGGGGATATCTACTAGAACTCCAACATTCAGACCTGATAGATCTTCACCTTCATAGTGACCTTCGTCAATAATAATACCCATCCATGCATGACAATGACCCTCAGTGGGTGGATGCGCGCCTAAGGACACCACACATGGGCAAAATACAGTACAAGAACAATTTAAAATCAATTCTCCTTTTATGCTCCAATCTGTAGGCGTAGCTTTACGTCTCATTGGGTTATCCAATTTCGCTGAGATTTTTGATTTAGTCGAAATCCTATCAGACTTTCCTGAATCTGCTTTTGCTGCCATCTTTATTCCCCTACGAGTTGAGTTCAACGCACGTTAATCGCTCTAGTACCAACGAACAAGCATATTAGAACTAACGTTACGCCAATTAGTCTGGTTGAGTATACTATTACTATCCTACAAGTTTTTTCTAAACCAGTAATTATGCTGTAAAGTCAATACATACAATACTCGCTGGCCACAATTGGGAAAAAGTACCAAAACTTTCCATTTTTGTCTTAAACATAAATACCGATTGGTCAAAAATATTTAGTCTAGACACCATTAATAACGTGCAAAAATTGCCATCATCATCATTATTGATATAAATAATTGAGCCTAATAAGCGTCCTAATTATTCTATTATTTCCTAAATCTGATCCACCCGCTTTTAACATTGGCAGCGAATTTTAAAATATCAGTCATTTACCAACAAAAACTCAGTAAAAATTGAAAAGAAAGTGATTGAATACGCAATTTTGTAATTTATTTCAAAATTATACTTGTTTGAGAGGCAACCCTACTCTACCGTCTGTTGGATAAAATGTTAAAAGGAAAGCAATATGAACAAAATGACAACAATCTCTGCTTTGTTTGGTGCCGCTTTAATAGCTTTACCTGCATTTGCAGCCGACGACGAGCTAATCGTATTTGATTGGTCTGGTTATGAAGATCCTAATTTCTTCCTAGCTTATAATGAAAAACATGGTGATGACCCAACCTTTACTTTTTTTGGTGAAGAAGAAGAAGCATTTCAAAAACTAAGGTCAGGGTTTAGAGCAGACGTCTCACACCCATGCTCTGCAAACGTGCAAAAATGGCGTGAAGCTGGATTAATAGAACCCTGGGACACATCACGTATTCCAGCATACGGTGATTTAAATCAATCATTTACTGGTTCAGAAGTGTTTAGCCATAACGGCGAAGTATATTTCATTCCTGCTGATTGGGGTTCAACTGCAGTCGCATACAATACTGAAGAAGTACCCGTGGAAGATGTAGCCTCACTACAAGTCTTCACAAACCCAAAATATGCTGGACGCATTTCGATAGCAGATAATGTGGACGACGTTTATGCTTTAGCTTACTTAGCTATCGGCGTTACAGATTGGACAAAAGCTACTGAAGCTGATTTTGATGCTGCATCAGCATGGCTGAGAAAAGCTCATCCAAATGTCCGGGCTTATTGGGCAGATGGCGGTGAGTTGAGCCAATTAATGGCTTCGGGTGAAGTTCTAATCTCTTGGGCTTGGAATGAAACTCCTGTAACAATGCAGGGAGACGGCCACCCAATAGGATATCAGCGCGAAACTGTTGAAGGTACTTCAACATGGGTTTGTGGTTATGTTAATTTGACTAACGGACCAGGATCTGAAGATAAAGCATATGACTTTATGAATGCTTGGCTATCAGAGGATACAGCAAATTATATTGTTAACGAATGGGGTTACGGACATTCTAACGCCAAAGTTATGGCTACTTATGCTCCAGAAGATATTGAGTGGGCAGGTTTAGCGCCGGTAAGCGTACCCGTCTTAGCTCAGTTACCTATGGATATCACTCTTCGTGAGCGTCAAATCGCAGAATTTGAGAAAATTAAAGCAGGCTTTTAAAGCTAGTTTTAAATATTATAATTTTGAATTACAAAAAGGCCGCTTTATGCGGCCTTTTTACTATCAGCTTTCAATATAAATAATTTTTATTTTTTCAGTCCAAAAGTATAAGACTTTCAGCGCCCCAGCCTACTCGAGTTTTATCATTTGGCTCAAGAACTTTTCGACCAGCCGTATTGCGCATCGAAACGCTTAATGGCTCTGTGACCCCGTCGAGTGCAATCGAATAATAACTCATATCACCATAATAGTTCACTTCAACAACTGTGCCTACTACTTCTTTTTCTGCTTTTTGATCATCACTCAATAAAATAGTTAACATTTCAGGTCGTATGCCGATTTGAGTTCCAATTGATCCAGATGGTGCCTGATCTTCTCCAATCAATGCATCTCCTAATCCGGGAATTTTCACCTTAATCAATCCATCCTTTGCATCACTAGCTATGGCTGGTAAAAAATTCATTATGCCAATGAAATTAGCAACCTCTTTTGTTTTTGGACGAGAATATAACTCCTGGGGACTGTCTAACTGAGCAATTTCACCATCAAACATCACAGCAATTCTGTCAGACATTATTAATGCTTCTTCTTGATCGTGTGTTACCAATATAAAAGTTATCCCTACTTGGCGCTGAAGTCTCCTCAGTTCAGTCTGCATTTGCTCTCTTAATTTTTTATCCAGGGCAGACAAAGGCTCATCGAGCAACAAAACCCGAGGTCTCAATATCAATGCTCTGGCAAGAGCAACACGCTGCCGTTGACCACCAGATAGCGTATGAGATGATCGGTTTTCATATCCAACTAAACCTACCATTTTTAAAGCTTCTTTAACTTTTTCTTTTTTCTCCAAAATGGACATTTTTTTTCTTCTTAAACCAAACGCCACATTCTCACCAACATTTAGATGCGGGAATATTGCATATGATTGGAAAACCATATTTGCTGGCCGTTGATTGGGAGGGACACCATCCATGTCTTTCCCATCAATTAAGACGACGCCATCCGTTAAATCTTCAAATCCAGCTATTGTTCTGAGAAGAGTTGTTTTTCCACAGCCTGAAGGGCCAAGTAACGAAAAAAACTCCCCTTCCATAATTTGTGCTGAGACCCCTTTAAGAGCTCGCAAATCACCATATGATTTATCAACATTAATCAAATCAATTATTGGTTTCATATAAACCCTCCAACATCCTGTACGCCACTTCGCCTTAATCCACGTCTTCTAAAGTATTCTGACGCAGTTAAAAGCAATAAAGATACAATTAACATTATAGTACCCAGAGCCATTACAGCAGGTATTCGACCTGGGAACCTTAACATGCCCCAAATGTAGACTGATAAAGTAGGTTCAGAACCAGTCAAGAAAAATGCAATAATAAATTCATCTAAAGATATGACAAAGCTAATTAATAACGATGATATTATTCCAGGCATTACGAGAGGTAGAGTGATTAGTCTAAAAGTAGTCCACTTGGTCTCACCTAAATCAACTGATGCCTCTTCCAAACTTTTATCCAATGATCGAAACGCTCCATTAAGAATGGCAATTGAGAATGGCACGCAAATAAGCACATGGCCTAGTATAATTGTCCAAATAGAAAGACCCAACCCCATCACTTTTATAAGAACGACTATTAAAGAGACCGCAACAATTATCTCTGGCAAGACAAGTGGAACCATAATCAATCCCATTATTGGTCCCTTGCCTGGAAAAGAGAACCTTGTTGCTGCTCTGGAAGCAAACATGCCCAAAATAGTTGCAAGCACAGAAGTGATGATAGCAATTTTAAGACTTGTCCATACTGCAGTGTGTAAAGCTTCGATTTTGGCCAGCTCGTAGAACCATTGAAAACCAAAGCCTTTAAGTGGGAACGCAATAATTTTGCCAGTGTTAAATGCAAATAAAGGGAGCAAAATTACCGGCAAATACAAGAATAACAAATATACCCACACAAAAAGTGTTAAAAACCTACCAGACTTCATCTTAATATCCCAAAATAATTTCTATTAAACCAGGTCAAAAGTTTTCCAAAAATCCACAATAACGCTAATGTAACAACCACCGCTAGCATCGCTAAAATGGCGAGAGTAGCGCCCAAAGGAGCATTGTTTGCTTTAAGAAATTGTAGCTGAATCATATTTGAGATCATTAAGCCACTAGGCCCACCAACAAGTTTTGGAGTCACATAATCTCCAATTGTTGGAATAAAAACAATAACAGCTGCAGCCAAGATGCCAGGTAAAGCTAGTGGCAATGTAACCCTCATGAAAGTAATCAATCTACTTTCGCCAAGATCATAACTCGCCTCTAATAAACTTCTATCAATTTTTTCTAAAACAACATAGATAGGCAAAATTGCGAAGGGCGCCCATGCGTGGGCTAATGTAATCACTACAGCATTCATATTATACAAGATAAAAGTCAGTGGCTCATCTATTAGACCAAGCCCTTTAAGCCCAGAATTTAATACTCCATTGTAACCCAATATTACTTTCCACAAGAAGATACGTAGAAGATAACTGGTCCAGAATGGGACTGTGATAAGAAAAATCCATAGAGCTTTTCTATTAGCGGGTACAAAAAATGAAATATAATAAGCAATTGGAAAAGCTAAAATGACAGTAGCAAGAGTTACAATTGCAGAAATCTTTAAAGATCTAAAAAGCAATACTCTATAAATTGGCTCTTGCGCCGCAGCTCTATAATTATCCAAGGTGAAAGTTGTGTCCAAATCAAGATAATTCTGCGTCCAAAAACTGAAAGTAACCACGGCCGCGATAGGAACAGCAAGTAGCAAAAATGCGTAAATAAAAGTTGGGCTTACAAGTAAAAGACCGTTGGCGCCCTCTGTTTTTAGAATTTTTTTCATAAAAAGTTTACCCAGACCATTTTATCTATCAGCACTTTCAGTTGCCCACAAAGACTCTTTCACCGGTTCCTGTATTTTCTTCAATGCAGGAATTTTATCCCTTAAGTGATCGTGAAAAGTTTTTAAACCATATTCCAGGTCAGATAATACTATCCCTTCATAAGCTGAGCTCTGAGTTGCTTCACAAGCCCAAACACAGAGCATCTGATCTTCAGCCATAGTATCTCGGTCTATTCTATATGACAAATATCTTGAAGCCCGCATCTCCCGAGTTTCTTCACGATGTTTGTAAATTGCACCTTGTTGAATAGTTTTAGTAGCGGATACTGGCAGCTCTTGATAGTAAATCACACTATCGGGATATAGTCCTAACACGATATTTGGGAACATACCTATGTATAGCCATGCTTGTTGATTTGATGGTGGCAAGCTTTCAACTTTTGGTAAAATATTCTTATATTGCTGAACTGACCAAAGCTTTGAAGGCCCTCCACTAAAATAACCTACAGACCTAGATGCTCCATCAATATATGGCTCATCAAAATAATCGTTTCCATATAAATCATGAAGTCCCGGATGAGCCTGCCTTACATGATAACCCTCATTGTCGACGTCGCGGATAGATTTCCAATTAACGTCAAGAGACTCCTTCCAAACACCATTGCCATCCGGAACCATTTCTCCAAGCTTATAATAACTTACCTCTTCTTCAAATCGTTCTAATATTTTTTTCACTGAAGGTTGTTCTGAAGGTTTAAATCTTATGAAAATAAATCCATGCCAGATTTCCATTTCTACAGGTTTTAATCCCCAATCTTCCTTTTTCATTTCAGGAAATGNATTTCGTTCTGCCACACCTCTAAGCGTTCCGTCTAAATTATAAGCCCAGCCATGATATGGACAGATCATCGCTTTGTTACATCGTCCTGANGACCCCGCCACTACTCTAGCACCTCGNTGACGACACAAATTATGAAAAGCCCTGATTGTCCGATCATGACCACGAATTACAAGAGCCCGCTCTTTGGCTATATCATAAGTATGATAGTCACCTGGCTCAGGAATATCATTGGTATGGCATACTAACTGCCAGTGCTTTCTGAATAATTCTTCGTTCTCAACATCTAATAAGTTTTCACTAAAGTACGACCAACCTGGAAGCCCATTTCGGTCCCATTCTTTTGGCACTATATTGTCATTTGTCATTTTATTTATTTTCTACTCCTGGAAGAACACATAATAATTCATAAAGTATATTAGCAGCAGTTAATGCTGTATTGCCAGAGGGATCATAAGGGGGCGAAACTTCGACCAAATCACAGCCAACAATATTCAAACCACGCAAGCCCCGCACGAGTTCCACTGCTTGAGGTGTTGTAAGACCGCATATTTCAGGCGTACCTGTACCTGGCGCATAAGCAGGATCAAGACTATCAATATCAAAAGTTACATAGGTTGGGTGGGCCCCAACTTTATTTCTAATAAGATCAGCAATCGGTGATAAAGACTTATGCCACAATTCTTCAGCCTGAATTACATTAAAGCCCCAACCTTTTGCCTCATTGAAATCTTCAGCCGTATAACCAGTTCCTCGCAGCCCTATTTGGAATACGAGCTCAGGATTTATGAGCTCTTCTTCGTAAGCTCGCCTAAATGGCGTTCCATGCGCTATTTTCTCACCAAACATCTGATCGTTTACATCCGCATGCGCATCAATATGAATCAAACTAACCGGACCAAACTTTTTTGCGATTGAGCGTAATATTGGTAAAGTTAAAGTATGATCTCCACCTAGAGCCATCGGAATAACTGGATTGAGCAATAACTGATCGTAAAAAGCTGTAATTCTTTTGACAGAGTCCTTCAAATCAAATGTATTAATAGGGATATCACCAATGTCAGCACAATTTAGTGAATCAAATGGTGCTGCTTTAGTCCACATATTGTATGGNCTGAGCATATTACTTTCTGCTCGAATTTGTTTGGGACCAAACCTTGTTCCAGAACGCCAGCTTGTACCGATATCCATTGGTATGCCTAGAAAAGCCACATCTAACCTTTCAATATTTTCTATACTAGGCAATCTCATGAATGTTCCAGATCCTGAAAATCTTGGCTGTTCATTTCCCCCCAGCGGTTGGTTATTCTTATCATCAACCATTAAATTTCCAATCAGACTTTAAATATGGAGAATGTAATAAAATATTTTTGACCATGAAAATCAAATTCATACATCCATTAAGATATCTTGTGACCAGATCTAACTAAATCATCAGTCACAGACATAATTGCTTTTTTTAAATTTAATTCAATAAAATCAATATCTTCAACAGTTATAGTCAAAGAAGGTGACATAACATTTAAATGTCCCAAAGGCCTAACTAACAATCCAAGCTCTTCAGCTTTATTAGATATCAGCTTTCCAACATTTAAGTCATCAGGTAATAANTCTTTAGTCTCTTTATTCGCAACATTTTCCACACACATCATCATCTTTTTTCCGCGAACATTTCCTACCAATGGCAAGTCATTGAGGTTTGCTAATTTATTTTCAAAATATAGTCCTACATCATGAGCATTTTTTAAAATATTCTCACGCTCCATTATCTCAATATTTTTTAAAGCTGCCGCACATGAAACTGGGTGACCTGCATAGGTAAAACCACTGGTAAAGTAGCCACTCTCACTTTGACTTATTACTTCGTGAACCTCGTTTGAATAAATCATCGCGCCAATCGGAAGATACCCAGAGGACAATCCCTTTGCACTGCATATGATATCAGGTATCATATCAAATTCATCTTCTGAAGCAAACCAGTGACCTAATCTACCAAAGGCTGTAACCACCTCATCCGCTACAAACAATATATTATGAGACTTACAAACTTCCCTTATTCTTCGTAGATAACCANCGGGCGGCACAATCACACCTCCTGAAGCCTGAATAGGTTCTGCAAAAAATCCACCGATATTATTGGCGCCTAAAAGATCAATTGTATCCTCAAATTCTTTTACCAAAAGCTCTGTCAGATCACCCTCTTCCATACCCTCAGGTGGACGATAAGGGTTTGGGCAAGAAATATGATGAAAAATATCATTCATATATTGAAATTCAGGCACGTGATCACCGGGGCGCTTGCCAGCAGACATGGCTGCATAGGTTGATCCATGATATGAATGATCCCGAGCAATGATTAATTTCTTTGCAGCATAGCCACGAGATGCCTGGTAGTAGTGAACCATTCTGACGGCAGTGTCTATTGCTGTNGATCCACCAGTAGTAAAATGAATGTGATCAAGGCCCTTGGGAGTAAGCTCAGCTAACTTAGAAACAAGTAAAGCTGAAGTTTCATTGGTCATATCTGTAAACGTGGAAGAGAATGATAGTTTTCTAACTTGATCTGCTATTGCATCTGCCATTTCATCTCGGCCAAGACCAATATTCGTACACCAAAGGCCGCCTACTGCGTCAAAAAACTCACGCCCAGTTGCATCCTTGAGGTGAGCTCCACTTCCTTCCATTATAACTAGTGCTCCATCTTTATTAAAACTTTCAAAATGAGCGAAAGGATGGAGAGCATGNGCACGATCCATTTCCATTAATGCTTGGGCTGTATTACTGTGTGCCATCAAAACTCCTAAAATCTTCTTTTCTTTCCGGTAAATAGATTAACAAAATTACATAAAAGATCCAGCTCTTATATTGATAAATCAATTAAAATAATGATAACTTATTTAAATATTTGGAATTAAAATGAAACGAATTTATGAAAATATTGCCTATGACACGACCTTATTTCCTAAGAGCTATTGGGCACAAACAATTAAACGTCCCCCAAAGTTAGAATCTAATTCAAAAAACATTAAAAATGATATAGCTATTATCGGTGGTGGATTTACAGGTCTAAATGCAGCGCTGGAATTAAAAGAAAAATTTAACCAAAATGTTTCCGTTATTGATGCAGGACCAGTTGGATGGGGTGCGTCAGGCCGCAATGGAGGCTTTGCTTGCATGGGCGGTACTAAGAAATCATTTCAAAGCCTTTTAAAAAAATTTGGACATACTAAAACAAAAGAAGTTTTAGACAGTCAAATTAAAGCAGTAAACCAAGTAAATAATAATTTAGTTAATTATAATATTGAAGCTGACAAAGTTGATGGCGGAGAGCTTCTTTTTGCTCATAGCCAAAAATCAATAAAAACAATCCAAACCGATTCTGATTTTATGAAAAANGAATTCGNCTTTAAAACTAGTTTTTTAGAAAAGGAAGGACTTAAGAAATTGGGAATTTCGAGTCCGGAAGCCTTTGCTGGCGTGCTGAACCCAGTAAGTTTTGGACTCAATCCTCTTAAATATGCAACAGGGCTTTACTATGAGNCGCTCAAACAAGGAATTAATCTATTTTATGAAACGACCGTAACAAATGTAAAAAAGCACAATGGATTTTTTTCAATAACCACCAATACTGGAACCATCCAAGCCAAGAANTTGATTATAGCAACTAATGGATACTCCAGTGACGATATGCCAATTCAATTGAATGGTGGATATTTGCCAGTGCTATCTTCTATAATAGTTACTCGACCTCTCACCAAAAAAGAAATAAATCAACAAGGCTGGACGAGCCAAATAACTAGCTATGACGCTAGGAACCTTCTGCATTACGTTCGATTATTGCCAGATAACCGATTTTTGTTTGGGGCCAGAGGAGGAACAAGCGCGAGCCATANNGCGCAATTCTCTAATCAAAAAAAATCTAGGAAAGAATTTGAAAGAATGTTTCCTGCATGGGCGCATGTTGATACAGAATTTTATTGGAATGGATTTGTTTGCGTTACTGCAGACCTTTTGCCATTCATAGGACCAATCGATGATAATGTTTTTTGCTCGCTAGGCTATCATGGAAATGGTGTCACGACTGCAAGCCTTGCTGGAAGGCAAATAGCACAATTAACCATGGCTCAAAGTCCTCNTCACTTACCAACGTTGTTTAAAAGACCANTAAAGAAATTTCCATTCCCCAAATTACGGAGACTTGGATTGCGATTTGCATATGTTCGCGCAAACACTCAAGATTGGCTTAGCTGATCTAAAACCAACGCTACTTCATTTATCTCAAGACCTAAGGAACGATCTTCTAATAGTTTAGGAATGCGTTCTCGTAGCTTATCCATAAATATTTTGGTTGATTCACTTTTTANAGGATTATCCCTCAAATCAATTGCTTGGCACGAGACCATCCCCTCAATAGCTAGAATAAGACGGAAATCTTTTAATTGACCAATTAATTTTTTTGCAACCTCTGAAGTTAATGGTGCTATATCTTCTACCGCATCTGATACGGGTGGAGGATCAAAGGCCATCGGTATTGCAGCATGTCTTATTCGCGCTAGAAGAGCCCCGGCAGTTTTCTGGATTGGAACCATACCTGCTGAAGATCCCCCAACTGGCGATAAATATTTAGGTAAGTCTGATAAAACTGGATTCATCATTTTTTGAATTCTTTGATTTGAAGCAGATGCAGCAGCAGAGATAGCCAAACACAATGCTTCGAGCTGTAAAGCAAGTGCAACACTGTGAAAATTCGGTGTAGATATTAATTCACCATTTATAATCGCGGGATTATCCTCTGATGCATTTAAGTCCTCCTTCCACAATAAATCTGCCCGTTCAATAGCTTTTAATAANGCGCCAAGAACAGGGGAAATGGTTCTAAAGGATAGAGCNTCCTGAATCTTTCTTCTTTGAATCTTTGCACCCTTTAGTCGAAGT
Organism: Paracoccaceae bacterium; assembly: GCA_002683355.1. GTDB lineage: Bacteria > Pseudomonadota > Alphaproteobacteria > Rhodobacterales > Rhodobacteraceae. The sequence continues at coordinate 17,518 of NYTF01000061.1, forward strand.
CTTATGTCAGCTGCTACTTTACTTTGCCCACTCTCCTCACGACCCTTGTTAATATCAGACGAAAAGATTGACGTATTGGCCTGATAACCTTCAAGGCTGGCTGCNACCACAACTTCCTGAGACACGTATAAACGTCTTGCTTCCGCTAAAGCAAATGCAGTCAAGCTCAGCGAAACTCCTTTNTGATTTATTAAAACAAGTGCATCTTTTGGCTCTAATTTTAATGGTTTGGGTAAACTTTTATTCCTTTGTTTTGAGAGACTTATAATCTCACCATTTAACCATAGCTCACCCATCCCAATTAATCCAAGAGCAAGATGCGCATTTTGAGTTAAATCACCAGCGCCAATAGATCCGATTTCAGGTATAGATGAACTCAAGCCGCTATTCCAAAATTCAACTAAATAATTAAAAGTTCCAATTGAAATTCCACTGCCACCTTTAGAGGCAGATACTATTCGTGACAAAAGGAGACCACGGCAAACATTTTCATCTAATGTTTTACCGGTTGCGACCGCACGACCTTTAATTTGTTTTATTTGAAAATCCGTTATTTCACTTATATCTAACCTGTGCGCTAAATTACCACCTAAACCGGTATTTAAACCATAGACAGGCTCTTCTGAATTTAAAGCTTTTTCGACTACACGTCTATCTTTTGNCAATTTATCAAGAATTTTTTTATCAATATTAATTTGTTTATTTTTATTAACAAAATCTACAAATTCTGTTGGATTATTTGGAAGTTTAAAACTCATTTTAATAAAATCGTAGGCGTTGGCCTAAATTAAGCGACTTAGCCTTATCCAACATAGCATGTCCAAGCGCAATATCTGACAAAGAAAGTCCTCGGTGCCAAAATAAAATATTCTCATTATCATTAATTCTGCCACACTTTTTTTCTGCCACAATATCTCCAAGCTCAGCATGCAAGGTCTCAGCAGTTAGTAAACCTGAATCAACATGCTCTCGTAAGGATCCGAACTTGCCATGAGCCTGGCCCCAATCATCCATGACCACTTTATCCATCACATCTAGAATATTTCTCTCAACTGCTGACATCGTTCCATAAGGGATAACTAATGATCCCTTTTTGATCCATGATGTTTTAAATAATGCCTCTGGCTTCAAAAGCCTTGAAGCTTCAACAACAATATCAGCCCCCTTTATACAATCTTGCCAATTTTCTGTAACAATAATTTTTCTCTTCAAATCAACTTCTAACTTTTTTGCAAAGGCTTCTCTACTTTCTTTTCTTTTTGAATGAATTCGAACTTCTGCAAAGTTGAACAAACTACAAAGTAAGCGCACATTCCAATAAGCTGTTCCTCTCGAACCAATATGAGCCAGTATTTTGGGATTCGATGGTGCTAAGTACTGAGCACCCAAAGCCGTAATTGCGCCTGTTCTCATATCAGTTATCCCAGTTGCATCAACAATCGCTTTTGGAGCTCCTGTTCTTGGGTCAAATAAGGTTAGAATGCCATATTCTGATGGTCGGTTATCTTTATAATTATCAACAAAATCACCAACTACTTTTGTACCAGCTCTGTCAATATCTCCACCAATCCAACCCCTAAGAACATTAAAATGACCTTCTACACCAGCTCTGGGTTGTATATGTGTTCTGGGCTCGATTGAAGTCTCACTATTACCCTGCATCTTCAAAGAACTTTTAATAGCGTTAAGAATTTCTACATCGGTCAAGTTTAGAGCTTCGATGTCAAATTTATTCAGAAAATCAATGTATACTGGTGGGGTCATGATTTGCCTTCCAATCCATCAACTGCTTTGTCAGAAGCGCCCGGTATACGCATTTCAAAACTTTTATCTACATAAGTGTAATCGTAATACCCAAGTCTAGCCAATGGTTTTAATCTTTTAATGTCCAACTTTCCATCAGAGGTGATTACTTTATCATCAACATGAATTCTCATGACTTCACCATAAACCACCTCGACCCATCCATGATTTGAATTTCCTCGAAGCCTATGTGTCGAAAGATACTTACACTCAAAATGCGCAGGACTTTCAGCAACGCGCGATCCTGGTGCCAAATGACAAGGTGCCTTGGTAACACCTGCTCGCTCAAATTCATCTTCTCCTGGCGATAGCTCCATTGCTGAAATATTTACAGATTCACGAAGATCGTAAGTTGCCATATTCCAAACAAACCAACCTGTCTCTTCGGCATTAATAACTGTATCTTTTCGTCTTCCATCTGAAAGTTGATTTGCAGCAAACATGACCATTGGAGGATCAAATGTCAGATTTTGCCACTGACTGTATGGCGCAAGGTTAGAAATGCCTGTAGAACTAATTGTAGATAACCAACCAATCGGGCGTGGGACCGTACACGCCTTAAATGGTGAATAAGGAAGAGGGCATTTTTCACTTTGAGGAGAATATTCCATAAAATTAACTTTCAATTTAGCAATCAGTTTAAAAGAAATAATTCACACTGACTATTTAGCCGTTTAAACTTTATTAACTCATGAAGTAACACCTGGTAAATTTAAACCCTGCTGTCTTGCACAATCAATCGCAGACTCATAACCTGCATCAGCATGGCGCATCACACCGGTTGCTGGATCGTTCCATAAAACGCGCTCAATACGACGATCAGCGTCCTCCGAACCATCACAACAAATAACCATTCCAGAATGCTGGGAAAAGCCCATACCAACGCCTCCTCCATGGTGTAAAGAAACCCAAGTAGCACCAGAAGCTGTATTTAAAAGCGCATTTAGTAAAGGCCAGTCGCTAACTGCATCTGAACCATCTTTCATAGCCTCAGTTTCCCGATTTGGAGACGCAACAGATCCAGAATCTAAATGATCCCTGCCAATTACAATTGGAGCGCTTAACTCACCAGTTCTAACCATTTCATTAAATGCCAAACCTAACTTATGTCTAATTCCCAAACCAACCCAACATATTCTTGCCGGCAGGCCTTGAAATGCAATTCTCTCCCTAGCCATATCCAACCAATTATGTAGATGAGCATCATCGACTAATTCTTTAACTTTTTGATCAGTCTTATAAATATCTTCTGGATCTCCAGATAAGGCGACCCACCTGAAAGGCCCAATACCCCGACAGAATAGGGGGCGTATATATGCGGGAACAAAACCTGGAAATGAAAATGCGTTCTCAAGACCTTCATCTTTAGCTACTTGTCTAATATTATTTCCATAATCTAGAGTAGGAATTCCTGCATTCCAAAAATCCACCATCGCTTTTACATGAATTTTCATTGATGCCCTTGCGGCACGTTCGACTGATTTAGGATCACTTTCCTTCATCTCTCTCCATTTTGCCATTGTCCAATTTTGAGGAAGGTAACCATTTATGGGGTCATGAGCAGATGTTTGATCTGTGACCATGTCGGGACGAACACCTCGCTCTACAAGCTCCGTAAAAATATCTGCAGCGTTTCCTAATAGACCCACTGATTTTGCCAAACCAGCTTCTGTCCAAGTGGAAATCATATCTAATGCTTCATCCAAATTATCTGCTCGTTCATCAAGATATTTAGTTCTAATTCTAAAATCTATGCTCTCGGGATTACATTCAACGGCTAAACAACAAGCACCTGCCATTACTGCTGCCAGAGGTTGAGCACCACCCATTCCACCAAGACCACCAGTTAAAATCCATTTACCTGTTAGATTTCCATCATAATGCTGCCTCCCAGCCTCCACAAAAGTTTCATAAGTACCCTGAACAATCCCCTGTGTGCCTATGTAGATCCAAGATCCTGCAGTCATCTGACCATACATCATCAAGCCTTTTCGATCTAATTCATTAAAATGATCCCAAGTTGCCCACTCAGGAACAAGATTTGAGTTAGCAATCAAAACACGCGGGGCATCTTTGTGAGTTCTAAAAACGCCAACTGGTTTTCCAGATTGCACGAGGAGTGTCTCATCCTCCCTCAATTCCTTTAAAGATGAAGAAATTAGATCAAAATCTTTCCATGTGCGAGCAGCCCGACCAATTCCTCCATAAACTACTAGTTCATGAGGGTTCTCAGCAACTTCTGCATCTAAGTTATTATGAAGCATCCTAAACGGTGCTTCTGTAGACCAGCTTAAACAATTCAACTCATTCCCACGTGGAGATCTGACGTCTCGGGAGTTTTTTCTTGGATCAGACATTTATATTTTCCTCGATTAATTTTTATCTTTAAGCTTTTAACGATAGGCCATCTAAATTATCACAAAAGTTGCCATGCAATACACCTTTGGCAACTACATCAATGTCTAAGGACATATTTCTATCATCCGTCAAGAAAGGAACTTTCGTCCTTAATTTGGAAATTACTTTTTGAAGAGGGATGCTCGTTTTTAAAGGGGCGCGGAGTTCTATACCTTGAGAGCCTGCCAAAATCTCAATTCCAATGATTCCAGCTAAATTCAAGGCCATTTCATTTAAACGTTTAGCTCCATGGCAAGCCATAGATACATGATCTTCTTGGTTTGCACTGGTTGGGGTGCTATCAACAACTCTAGGATTTGAAAGCGCTTTATTTTCTGACATCAATGCTGCTGATGTAACTTCAGCAATCATAAACCCTGAATTCAATCCAGCGTTGGGGGACAAAAAGGCAGGCAATCCGAATGAAAGAGCAGGGTCCACTAATAAAGCAATTCTTCTTTGAGAAATTGCACCAATTTCAGATATAGCAATAGCGATCTGGTCAGCAGCCATTCCGACTGGTTCAGCGTGAAAATTGCCACCAGAAACTATTGAACCGTCGGATAAAATAAGTGGGTTGTCAGTAACGGCATTAGCTTCTATCTCTAAAATTTTTGCCGCAAAAATTAATTGATCAATTGCTGCTCCTAAAACCTGTGGTTGACATCTTAAACAATAAGGATCTTGAACCCTTTCATCTCCCTCTAAATGGCTTTCGCGTATTGGTGATCCACTCAGGATGCTACGAAGGCTTTTGGCAACTCTTATCTGACCAGACTGCCCCCTAAGCTCATGTATTTCGGATAAAAAGGGAGCATGGGATCCCATTGCTGCCTCTGTAGAAATTGCTCCGGACACAATTGAAGTTCTCGCAATTCTCCAAGTTTTAAATAAGCCAGCTAATGCAAATGCAGTAGAAACCTGCGTTCCATTTATTAATGCAAGTCCTTCTTTTGGTCCCAAAATAATTGGTTTTAGACCTGCATCATTCAAAGCATCCTTTGATTCCATCAATTTACCCTGATACCTAACTTTGCCTTCTCCAATTAAAGACAATGCCATATGTGCTAATGGTGCTAAATCACCAGAGGCGCCTACAGAACCCTGCGAAGGTATTACAGGAAGCATATCAATATTAATCATTTCGTTAAGGAGAACAATTAACTCCCACCTCACACCACTGGCGCCTCGAGCTAAGGAAATAATCTTTAAAGCCATAATTAGCCTTATAATCTCTCGATCAATTTCATCACCAACGCCTGCACTATGGCTTAAAATTAGATTTTTTTGTAATTTTGCTGTATCCTCTTTTGCAACTTTTACTGACGCAAGTTTGCCAAAACCAGTGTTAACGCCATAAACTGCTGCATCTCCATTAACTATATCTTCAACAACCCGCTGTGCCTTCTTGACAGCAGACTTACATTCTTGACTAATATTAACTTTTCCACCCCAAAATATTTCTTCAAGTTGTAAAAGTGTTACTTCACCAGGCTCAAGCATTTTCACCCCCATAAATACGCTTGAATAACGAATTAAATCCAATCCGATAACTTAATTCAGCAGGATGCTTTATATCCCAAACGTTTAAGTCTGCGACAAAATTGGATTTTAACATCCCAATATTTTCCAACCCAAGAGCCTTGCATGCATTATATGTCACACCCAATAGAGCTTCTTCCGGTGTTAGCCTGAATAATGTACATGCCATGTTCATTGATAAAAGCACCGAGAATAATGGAGATGAACCTGGATTTCCATCCGAAGCTATTGCGATATTCACCGAGTGATCTCGAAGACTCTGCACTGGTGGATGCTTATTCTCGCGAAGTGTATAAAATGCCCCAGGCAACAAAACGGCAACTGTATCATTTTTAGCAAGAATTTCAGAATCTTTTTCATCTAAATACTCAATGTGATCAACCGATAATGCACCTAAATTTGAAGCCATAACTGCACCACCCAAATTTGAAAGTTGTTCAGCATGAAGTTTAATCGGTATGTTTAATTTGATAGCTTGCCTAAAGACGCGTTCAATTTGCTCAACGCTAAAAGCTATACCTTCACAAAATCCATCAACAGCATCTATCAAGTTATCATTAAATGCCTTGATTAGACCTGGTATTGCAACTTGATCAATATAATCGTCTTCTTTTCCTTTAAGCTCTGATGGCACCGCGTGGGCTGCTAACCAGCTTGTCACGATCCTTACCTTCCTCAAACTTGCTAGCTGTCTTGCAGCTCTTAACATTTTTATTTCGTCATCGATCGTTAATCCGTAGCCTGATTTTATTTCTACTGTAGTAACACCTTCAGCAATTAATGCGTCAAGTCGAGGTAACGCTGCTTCAACTAATTCTGTTAAAGAAGCTTCCCTAGTGGCACGCGTAGTGGACACAATTCCTCCACCAGCTTTTGAAATTTCTTCATAAGAGGCACCCTCTAAACGCATTTCAAATTCTTTTGCCCGATCACCCCCAAAAACAAGGTGCGTATGACAATCGACTAATCCAGGAGTTACTAATCGCCCACCAAGATCTTCGATATTGGATCGATCACCAGTAAAATCTTTTTCACGACCTACCCATGAAATAATTCCTTCAGAAATCTCAATTAACCCTTCTTGGATAATATTATAACCAGCTTCCATGGTCGCCAATTGACAATTAGCCAAAACTCTCTTTTTCAATAAACTTCCCCACTTGAATTTTGCTCTTAATATAGTATTATGTATAGACATAATAACTGTCAACTAGGAAGATACATGAAAACATTATGGGCCAAAAATGCTCTTCTGGAGAACGGCTGGGAAAGCTCAGTTCAAATTGATATTGAAAACGGAAAAATTATTAGCTTAAAATCAAACGCACCGCAAAAAGGTTACTTAGCCAATACCTTAATTCCAGCTCCATCAAATTTGCATAGCCATACGTTTCAAAGGGCTATGGCGGGAATGACTGAGGCAAAAGTAAACCCAACCGATAGTTTTTGGACGTGGCGAAAGCTTATGTATCAATTCTTAGATGTCTTAACCCCCGAGGATATAGAGACTATAGCATCCTACGCTATGATGGAAATGGCTGAAACAGGTTTTGCGGCGGTAGCTGAATTTCATTACATACACAATGGCAAAAATGGGGTGCGTTATTCCAATCCTGCAGAAATGACCGATCGAATAGCCGCCGCAGGAACAGAAACAGGTATTGGATTAACACATCTTCCAGTTCTGTATTCACAGGGCGGTATAGATGGTAGAAAGTTGGAAGGTGGACAGAAAAGGTTTCAAACGAATATTTCGGATATTGAACACCAAGTAACGAAATTTTCTTCACAAGTAGCATTTACAGATTGGAACGTTGGCGTTGCCCCCCACTCACTTAGAGCCGTATCTCAAAAAGAATTAGCTGAAGTAGTCACTCTTTTTCCACAAAAGCCAATACATATACATATTGCTGAACAAACAGCAGAAGTTGATGAAATAAAAGGGGGCTATGGGGCAACACCTGTTGAATGGCTTTTCAATAACCATGAAGTTAATAACCGATGGTGTTTAATTCATTCCACACATCTGACCGATATTGAAACCAGAAGTATTGCAAAATCCAAGGCCATCGTTGGATTATGCCCAATAACTGAAAGTAGTTTAGGAGATGGAATCTTTAATGGTGTTATTTTTTCAAAAGAAAAAGGGGCTTATGGATTTGGAACAGATAGCAACATTCAAATAGATTTAAGAGCTGAAATGCGTACATTTGAATATTCACAGCGCTTGAAGCACAAAGCTCGAGCAGTTTTAGCAACTGAAACAAAATCAACAGGCCGTATATTACATGAACAAGCAAATAAATCTTCAGCAACAGCCTTGGGAAGAAATTCTGGGAAAATTGCAATTGGGTATTTAGCTGATATTGCTGAATTGCCCTTAGGTAATCCAGACTTAGAAGGTTTAAAAAATGATATGGCACTCGATGCATGGATATTTAGTCCAGACAGCACTTCAGTAGAAAATCTTTGGAGTGCTGGTCGACACATTGTGAAAAGTAGAAGCCATATAAATAAAGAAATAATTACAAAAAAATATATGAAAGTGATTAAAAAGTTAAGGTCAGACTTATGAATCGTGTCACTTATAAAAACATTCAGAAAGATGTATTAAACCGAATTAATACTAAGGAATGGGAACCAGGGGATTTAATACCCAATGAAGAAATTTTAGCGCATCAGTTTGGTTGCGCAAGGGCTACAGTCAATCGAGCATTAAGAGAATTAGCACTGGCCGGTGTAATTGATCGAAAACGAAAAGGTGGTACGAGAGTTAGCATATCACCAATAAGAAAAGCTCTATTTGATATACCGATAATAAGAAAAGAAGTTGAAAATAATGGCAATTTATATTCGTTTACAATCTTATCCACAAAAAAAAGGATTTTAAACAAGATTGAAGGCTTGGCTGTAGAAACTGTCCATAAATCAAACGAGACACCCTATGCATTTGAGCAAAGGTGGGTTAGCTTAAAAATAGCACCCGGGTTGAGAAAATTAAATCTTAATTCAGTAAGTATAAATGAATGGTTGGTGGCAAACATTCCAATTAGTAAAGGAACTATTTCTTTTTGCTCTGATACTGCCTCAGAAAGAGAAAGCTCTCTATTTAACACCCATTTGGACAATGCTTTGTTGATCGTAAATAGAAAAACATTTATTAACCAAGAACTTGTTACCAAGGTCCGTTTATCCTACTCACCAGGGCATAAAATAGAGACTGCGATTTAAATTAATCGAATCTAGCCAGCCAACAATTTACTAAAATTCTATCAAAATTAATCTATCAAACAGATCAGTTATTAATTTATATTCAACATTTTGCCTGGGTTCATAATATTTTTGGGATCAAAGCTACGCTTTAAATTAACCATTAATGACATCGCATCACCATGCTCTCGCGCCATATGTTTAATTTTTCCCATTCCGATACCGTGCTCACCGGTTATAGTCCCCCCAACTTCCAAAGCTCGTTTTGCCATACGATCTGCAATCATTTGATTTAGCTCTAAGTCCTCAGGATCATTGGGATCAGAAAACATCAAAGTATGGAAATTACCATCTCCAACATGACCTATAATCGCCCCAATAACATTAAACTTTTCAAGATCATGCTGAGTGTCTGTGATAGCTTTTGCCAGCTCTGAGATTGGTACACAAACGTCTGTAGACATTCCTTGTTTGCCGGGGAAAAGTGTCTTTGTTGCATAATATGCTTGATGTCTTGCTGCCCAAAGTTTTGTTTGATCCTCTGGCCTCATTGACCATCTAAATGGCCCCCCACCAAATTCCTCGATAATCTCTTCCATTGTCCCAGACTGATCCTTCACTCCGATATCAGAACCATGAAACTCCATAAAAAGGTGTGGTTTTTCAGGGTAATTTAGTTTCGAGTATGCATTTATAGCTCTAATTGAAACTTCATCAATCAATTCAATACGAGCCATTGGGATACCCAGTTGTATTGCTGAAATAACTGCATTTACGGCAGCCTTAACAGATGTAAACTCACACACGCCAGCAGCAACCGCTTCAGGCTTTCCTTTTAGACTGATTGTTAACTCCGTAATAATTCCGAGTGTACCTTCACTACCAACAAAAAGCTTTGTAAGATCATAACCAGCGGAGGATTTTTTTGCTTGAGAACCAGTCCTAATCACACTTCCATCAGCCAAAACCACTTCCAGTGCCAAGACATTTTCTCTCATAGTCCCGTATCGAACTGCTGTAGTTCCTGATGCCCGAGTTGCCGCCATACCACCTATTGAAGCATTCGCTCCTGGGTCAACTGGAAAAAATAATCCTGTTGCTCGTAATTCTTCATTCAGCTTTTCGCGAGCCAGTCCAGGTTGAACTATTGCCAAAAGGTCCTCACTTTTTATCTCCAAAACTTGGTTCATCCGCGATAGGTCAATCGTTACCCCCCCTCGAGGTGCTAGCGAATGCCCTTCCAAAGATGTTCCAACACCCCAAGGAATTATAGGGCAATCATGTTTTGCGCATATTTTAACAATTTGGGAAACTTCGACTGTGGTTTCTGGGTATGCAACAGCGTCAGGTGGCATATGATCAAAATATGTCTCGTTCTCTCCATAGACATCACAGGTTGCTTTAGACGTACTTATTTTATCTTCCAAAACCTTTCTTATATCTTTAATCGCTAGCGTAATATTGTTCATCGCTTGCTCCAAATTTAACCTATATTTAAATTAAGAATGATCATAATTCATAATTATTTAGTTATATGAAAAAGCTCATAATTAAAACTTTTTTTAAAGTTACTTTAGGAATACCAATTGATATACCTTTATAACCTAGGGCAGAGGCTCCAGTCGTGAAAATATTACGGCGTAAAATTAGAAGAACTTTTTTGAGACCAAATATTTAAAACAGCTAAAGAAGGAGCAGTCAAAAAGAAAAATCTAGCAGCATACCACACAACCACACTAACAAAGTTCAGCTATATTTTTGCTCAAAATATGTAGTTTAAAGAAAATCAATTCAGAAAAATAACTAAGTACAAGAGGTTTGACTATTTTTTGAAAGTGGCGCGGTTGACGGGACTCGAACCCGCGACCCCCGGCGTGACAGGCCGGTACTCTAACCAACTGAGCTACAACCGCGCACTTTTTCCATTCACTTTACATGAATGTCCTGAGCTTTTATTCACGCTCATCCAATAGGTCAAGCACTTCTATAAGAATTCTGAATTAAAGATTCATCTAGACAAACTATAAAGTAAAACAATAAGAGAAGTTAATAACCACATTTCAAAAAAGATATATGATGACAAGAAAATCAGCTACATTTACTATACTCCTTGGCGGATTATTCATGAGCTTTGTAGGATTACTTATGCGTTTGATTGAAGACGCATCTGGATTTCAAATATTATTCTATCGTTCTTTGACCTTAAGCTTAGTTGTTATTATTTTCGCCTGTATTTTAACTAAATCCAACCCATTAGTTTTTTTAAAAAGATTAGATAAGTTTGACTTCGCAATGGGTGCATTTTTAAGTTTAGCATTTGCTACATATGTCTTTTCGATGCTATATACTTCAGTTGCTTCGACTTTGTTCATTTTGAGCGTAACACCATTCCTTTCAGCTATAATAGCTTGGTTTTGGTTGGGCGAAAAACCAAGAAGGATCGTATGGCTTACAATGATTGCTGCTTCTTTTGGAGTGGCGTTAATGGTTAATGACGGGTTTGCGGATGGCAAGACTTTTGGGAATTTATTAGCTTTTTTATCTGCAGTCTTTTTTGCCTTGGTTCTTGTTATTGCGAGATACAGTGAGAAAAAAAATGTCCTTGGGGGGACATTTCTAGGCGGAGGATTGGCTTGCTTGATTGGCTTTCTTTCGACCGTCTATTTTAACCAAGGTTTATTAATATCGCATTATGATATGAGCGTATCCTTACTTATGGGAGCCTTTACTATTGGTCTTGGTATTACCTTGGTGACCATTGGGACACCATTTGTTCCTGCTGCTGAA